>JAFGRT010000064.1 GCA_016935015.1 Acidobacteriota bacterium
ATTTCAGCATTTTGTCCTGGTCCGACCCCAAGCTAACCCCAAGCTGCGATTCTCAGTAAACGGATGTGGCCTATGGAGTGCGCAGCGCCAGCTGCGCTTTCACGGCGGCCGCGCGACGAGCACGGCCGCCCGGACAAGGCGGCACTGCGTGCCGCACTCCTGTACGTCGCCCCTTTTACCAAAGCTGTCGGTCAGAAGTTCGACAACCCTGACGGCCAGCCTTTATTTTTTACGCCCTAAGGCGAAGTACTTGACGGCGTCCACTGCGGGCAGGGGCACGGCTGGCAGGGCGCTGAGGATGGTCACCGGTCCATCGCCGCTGTACAGCACAAACACGAGCAGGCCGCTGGACGGCTGCGTCTCGTTTTCCACCCGGAGATACCCGCCCAGCTGCTGTTGGATCTGGGTCAGCACCTGCTCGAGGGTGAAGATCCCCCGCTGATGGCCGGGCAACCGGATGGACTCGTTGGCTACCTGCACGCCGTCCTGGTCGAAGGCGCGCAGGCGAACGGTCTTCTCGTTGCCGTCAGGGTTGACCACGGCCATCCCGGTGAAATACATCATGCCGCCGCTCTCGCCCATGGCCAGGTGGGGCACGATGAACCGGTCACTGACGGGCCGCACCAGAGGCAGGCTGGCCAGGAAACGGCCTTCCCCCTGCTCGCCAAAGCTCACGCTGCCCACGATCCCCGGGGCGGATCCCGGATCCACCGTCACGTACCCCGTGCCGGTGGCGGCTGCCGCGCCATAGAAGTGGGTGGCCACATCGAGGTTCACGCGGCTCCGGGCGGGCAGCTGGATGCTGGCAGGAGTGAACACCGTTCCCGAATCGTCATACACGGTGAAGTCCAGGGTGGCATCGCTGTCGCCGGTGTTCAGCAAGTTCAGTTCCGATTCGTACATGGCGCCCAGGTTGCCGGCCGCCAGGTGCGGGCAGTACAGCACGCCCGTGGAACCGTCGGCCGGCAGCGCTTCCAGCCCGGCCGTCCGTTCGGCGTCGCCGAACATTTCCATGCCGATGACGGGATGATCCGCCTCGATCCAGACGTAATCACCGTCGCCCGGGGTCACGCCGGGGAACAGGGCCGCCAGCCCCTGGTCCAGCCGTTCGCGCCCCTTCAGGCGGTGGACGGGTGACGTCTGGACCACCTGCCCACCGTTCATCAGGCGCAAGGACAGCTGCACCTGCTCGTCGTTGGGATTGATCAGGATCGCCTCGGTATCGCCTCGCGCCGCATCGAGGACCACCGGCAGCACAAGGCTGGAATGCGCTTCCAGGGCCGAGGGGAGACGCAGGCCGTCCAGGCCGCGCCCCGTGTCATTCTGCACCAGCCAGAAGCCGTATGTTTCCGGCTCCGTCAGGAAACCCCGCGCCCAGCGGCCGTCCACGTCGGCGTCCCCGCCGAAGAGGGTCGCATCGACCAGGTAGCGCGCCATTTGCTGTCCCGCACCGATGGTGGTGGTCACGTGATCCAGGTGCCGGCCACCACCCTTATCCTCGAACAGCTCCATGTTGAGCAGGGCGTCCTCCTGGCCCAGGTTCACCAGGCCGAACGACAGGTTGCGGCTGCCCGGATAGTGGATCAGGTTGATGGGCATCCGCCCCAGGGCGATCTTCCCCTCATCGTCATTGTACCCGCCGGCGCCGAGGCCGACGCCGGCGACATGGACATTGGTCTCGTTGAGGAGGGTGTGGTTCACCTGGTCCAGTTCCACGTTGCCCAGCGGGTCGATGGTCCACGCCGGGTACAGCTCACCGTTCTCATCACTGGCGTATACATGGAGCTTGTAATAATCGCTGTAGCCGATGAGCACGTCCGCGCCGAACTGGGCGTCCAGGTTGGCGGCCAGGATGGCCGACGGCGTGTGCTGCAGGCAGATGCGCTGCATGGTGGGGAACCGGCCGCTGGAATTGGCCAGCATGACCCCCAGCGCCTTCCGGGTGCCGCAGCCGCCGCTGTCGGCCAGGGCGGCCACCGCCAGGTCCTGGCGGCCGTCGCGATTGAAATCGGCCGTCCGGATGTCAACGGGCGAGTGAAGGACACCCAGCGAGACATTCTCACCGCTGAAGGTGCCATCGCCCTGGTTGAGCAGGACCGTCACGGACCGGGAGTCGTGGTTGGCCACGGCCAGGTCCGGGCTGGCATCCCCGTCGAAATCATCGCATACCAGGGCGATGGGATCCTGGCCGCAGGCATAGGTCGTTCCGCCGCTGAACTGTGCGCCGAAACGGACCGTCACCCGGTTGTTGGCCGGTTCGGTGAAGATGAAGTCCTGCTTTTCGTCCTCGTTGACATCAGCCACCAGGGACGCGCCCGGCACGCCGGCCAGCTTTACGGAAAAGTCCGGTTGCGCCGTCCGCCCCGGTGGCGCCGCCTTGTCCCAGAAATCTGACCAGTAGTACACATGGAGGGTGCCGGTGGCGTCGGTGGTCAGCAGGTCGGGCCGGCCGTCGCCGTCGATATCCGCCGCGTTGATGGTTTGCGGCACGACGGCGCCCGTGCCCAGCCAGCTTGTTTCGCCGAATCGCCCGTCGGCGGTTCCGAACGACCAGAAGATCCGCGGACGCCGGCCGTCGATGTACACCAGATCGGGGACACCATCCCGGTTGAGATCGGATGGGACCATCCCCGCCACGGCCGCGCCCAGCTGCGACGTATTGAAGGGGCGCTCGGCCGGCCCCTCGTCCAGGGTGAACAGGTTCGGCGCCGTCGGCGTGAAGGCCGGCATGCTGCCGCCCGGCGAACCGGCGGACTGGACGAACGCGCGCAGGCTCACCGGGAAGCGGTTCCCGTTCCCGGCGAAATCGTAGCCCCGCAGGTCGGCGAAGAGCTGGGTGTTCTCCTGGGTGGCCACGCCGGTTGCACCCCAGTTGCTGTTGGCGTCGGGGGGCCAGACCCGATTGCCCACGCCGATGGTGAAGCCGATGAAGTTGAGGGACGACTCGGGCAG
>JAFGRT010000065.1 GCA_016935015.1 Acidobacteriota bacterium
CTGAAACCTGACACCTGAAACCTTCTTTTCCCATCCGCGGGCGGCCGCGGTCGAAAACAAAGCGGCGCTGCGCGCCGCACTCCTGTACACGCGCGACCATCGGCCGTGTATTCACCGCCGCTTCTCCCCCGCGCCCGGCAGGCGCGGGCTGCGTTTAGCGTCCAGAGGCGCCCTCTGCCGGAAGGCGCATGGTGAAAAATTCGGCGAACCTTCCCGCCGCCCCTGCCCGGGGCGGCTGTCTCCTCAACCCATCCTTCCCGGGGGCCGCGCCTCCGGCGCCGCCCCCGGCTACAGGCCTGCCACCCCTGCCCGGGGTGGCCCATCCATGATCACCGGTAACGGCGTTTGTTCCGGCCGGCGCAGGCGTCGGTTACCGTACGTAGTCGCCTGTTGCCAGAAGGCGAATTTTTTAGTTGAACATCAGCAGGACCCAGGTTTCGGGTTTGTCCTCCTTCGCTCTTTCGAGCTGCGGAGGACAAGGCAAGCCCGGGGTACCCTCACGCCCGGCATGGGGGAGATGGGCTCTACATCGGCCCGCCGGTTCCGTCCACCAGGAGCCGGGCCACGGTCAGCACATCCAGCACGTTCAGGTGCCCATCGCCCGTGAAATCGGCTGTGTCCTCCCGCACCGGCAACGCCGCCAAACGCTCTGCCAGGAATTCCGCCGCCGTCACGAGGTCGAGGGCGTCCACCACGCCGTCATCGTTCAGATCGGCCCCGAGGATCGTCAACACACCATCACTGGAGTCAAAAATAACGTCCCCACCGTTCCATTCATAGACGGCCACCATATAATCCTCACCCGTGGGCAGGTCCAGCGGCAGCGGCCAGACCAGGGTGCCGGCGGCAGGCTGCCCCGCCGCGATTTCACGAAAAAAAGCGCCACCCTTGTAAAGATACACACCAATGGCCGGCGTTCCGGACGCCGTCCAGCCGATGGCCATGACCTGGCCCACATGAAACAGCTCGCCGCCGTTGGGGGCCAGGACCGTCGCCCCCGTCGTTGCCGGCACCAGTTCAAGAATGCTCAGGCCGCAGTCCTGGTCGGCCACGTAGATATAGCGCCCGTCCGTGCAGACGCCGTTGGCCGAGCCGACGGTGCTGAAGGCCGCCTGTTCCACCGGCGCCGCCGGATCGCTGACGTCGATGGCCCGCAACTGGGAAGAATCGGCCAGGTAGGCCATGCCTTCGTGAACACATACCTCCCGGGCGGTGCCGCCCGTTTCCAGAAAGCCCGTCTCCGCTGGCGCCCAGGGGGACGAAACGTCGATCACCCGCAGACCGCCGTCGGTGTCGGCAACATAGGCGTAGTCGCCCGCCACCTGGACATACACCGCCTCATCGGGCGTGTCCACGCCGCCCAGATAGATGGGCAGGTCGCTGACATCCGCCACGGCCAGACCGTGGACGCCGTTGGCCAGATAGAGATCATCGCCCACCGCCCGCACTCCCGCCGTGGACTCGCCGTCGACGCTCCAGTCGGTAAAACCGGCGGGCACGGCCGGGTCATGCACGTCGATGATGCCCACACCGCCGGCGCCGATGGCCACGTAGGCCAGGCTGCCGGCCACGCTCACGCCACGGGCCGTACCGTAGGGATAAATGGATCCCACTTCCTTCGGTTGGGTGGGGTCGGCCACGTCCAGGATGCGCAGGCCGCCGCCGTAGCCGGCCACATACAGGTAGGGCGCCTGCAGATCCATATCCGTCACGGACACCGCCTCCAGATCCAGGTGGCCGCTCAGGCCGGGCCGGGCCGGATCGCTGACATCCACCGCCCAGATGCCGCCCGAGTTGTCCCCCACAAAGGCCACATCGCCGGCCACGCGCGCGCGCTTGGCCGAATCCGGGCAGACGTAAAGTCCGACCGCCTGCGGCAGGGCGGGATCGGCAAAATCCACCAGGCGCAGACCGTAATCCGTGTCGGCCACCGCGACCCGGCCCTGACCCGTTGGACCCGTGACCTTCTCCATGGATCCCACCGAATTGAAATGACCGCTGGCGGCGGGATGTTCGGGATCGCTGGCATCCACCCGCCAGACGTTGGAACCGGCGGCCACGTAAACGACGGTGCCGTCCAGGGCCAGCCCGCGCAGGTCATCGTAATAATAGCCCAGCCCCAGCCGAAGCTGGCTCACCGGCGCCGGCAGGGAGGGATCCTGCATATCGATGATGCGCAACCCGGCCTCCCCGTCGGCCAGATAGACATAGCCGCCGCCAGCCGCCACCCACCGCGCCATATCCAGGGTGGCGACAGAAGCCACCTCCTGTGGCGCTGCGGGATCGCTGATGCGGATCACCCGCAGGCCGCCCTCGCCGTCGGCTACATAGGCGTAGTCCCCGTCCACTGCCACCCCGTAGGCCCGCTCGGGTGTGTCGAGCGAGGTTACCCGGGTGGGCTGGGCCGGATCAGATACATCCAGAATCAGCAACCCGTCACGGTAGTCGGCCACGAACAACACATCACCGACCGCGGCCACGGCATAAGCCCGGCCGGGTGTGTCGTACACACCCAACACCTCCGGCGTCGCCGGATCGGCCACATCCACCACTGCCACACCGGCGCCGTGCAGGGCGACGCAGGCCCTATCCCCCACCACCACCACATGATAAACGGGTCCCGGTAATGCGACGGCTCCCAATTCACGAATATCCTCGGGTGAGGACACGTCCAGCACCACCAGCATCCGGCCGCTGCCGGCATAAACCCGGCCGTCGACCAGGCAGCCGGCCTTACAAGGACCATAGCCCCAAGCCCCCACTTCGCGTAAAACCATTTCCTGACCATGGGCAAGAAATGGACACAACCATCCAATCAGCAGCCACATCCAGCACCTGCTCCGCATTGACGGCCTCCTTCCATGGCAGAATGGATTGTCGGAAAAAGAAAAACCCCTGCCGGAACGAACCATGATATTTTGGAATTGATATTCTATCACGAATCGGTTCCGGGCCGGCGTTAAGAAATGTTCGATGCCGCCGGGGGGGGCCACGCCAACCGGGAAAATCCGGCCACAGCGAACGAATGCATTCCGCCGGATCTTTACATCCGGAAGCCCGCCCGGACCCCTGCGCGAAACCGCTCCTGCCGCCGCGATATCCATACCTTTCAGGTAGCTACTCTGCCGCCCCGGCGAGCGATGATTCGTATTCCCCTGCAAACTTCGCTGGCGGCGGACGCGGTTTACTGCTATAATAGATACAACTATCTTACGGATCATATACATGGGGAGGAATGCATGAAGCTGAGTGTCATTCGCTTCGGTTGCGCCGTTTCGGCGACCTGGGGACTCATTCTGCTGCTGACGGGCCTGGCCAATCTCATCTGGCCCAGCTACGGCGTTGATTTTCTGAAAATGATGGACGGCCTCTATCCCGGGTATCACTTCGGTCAATGGGGCTTTGGCGGGGTGCTCGTGCTGATCCTGTACGGCATCATTGACGCCTGGGTGGTGGGCGTAATCTTCGCCTGGTTCTACAATATGTTCATCAGGAAAACAGTGTAAGCGGTAGGATCGAACGGAGAGATCACCCCTTGTTTTCGTCGAGAATCTCGCGGACCCTCCGCGCCAGAGCGTTCAGGGTGAAGGGTTTCTGGATGAACTGGATTCCCTCGGCCAGCGTCCCGTTGTCCACGATATACTGGTCCGTATAACCGGACATGAACAGCACCCTGATGTCGGGCCGGAGAGACTGCACCTGGTTCGCCAGGTCGCGGCCGCTGGTGTGGGGCATGATGACGTCCGTGACGAGCAGATCCACCCGTCCGGTGGTCTCCTCCAGCATACGAAGGGCGGCCGGACCGTCGGCAGCCTCCAGCACGCGATACCCAAGCGCCGCCAGGCTGTCCACAGCGAAGCGACGCACCCGGCGATCGTCCTCCACGATGAGGATGCATTCGCGTCCACCGTATTCCCGCGCCAGAACACTTTCCTTCAGCGCCATATCGGTCCTCACCCCCGACGTAGCCGGCCAGTAAATCTTAAAGGTACTCCCCTTGTCCGGTTCGCTGTAGACGAAAACATGGCCCCGGTTCTGCTTGACGATACCAAAGACCGTGGCCAGGCCGAGGCCGGTCCCGTGCTCCTTGGTGGTAAAGAAGGGTTCGAATATTTTTTCCCGCACGTCGTCATTCATCCCGATTCCGGTATCACTCACGGAACAGAGCACATAGTCACCCTCGCTGGTTCCGGGATGCTCCCGGACATAGGTCTCGTCCAAAACCAGGGCGTCCGTCTCCATGAGAATCCGCTTCGTGGCGACCGACGACGACGCTCGTTCATGAATGGCGTCCCGGGCGTTGATCACCAGATTGAGGAAGATCTGCTCGAGTTGGCCGGCATCCGCCTTGATCAGAGGCAACTCCTTGGTCAGATGGATACGCAACTCGATATCCTCACCGATGAGCCGGCGCAGCATGGATTCCAGCCGGCCGATGACCATGTTGACATCCAGCTCCACCGGTTTGATGATCTGTTTACGGCTGAAACCCAGCAACTGGCGGATCAGTTCCTCCGCCCGCTCACCTGTCTGCATGATTTCCTGGACATTGCGGTAGTGAGGATCTTCCGGCGACAGATCCATCAGCATCAGCTGGGCCCGGCCGTTGATCACCGTGAGGATATTGTTGAAATCGTGGGCAATGCCGCCGGCCAATTTGCCTAACACTTCCATTTTCTGGGTCTGGCGGATCTGGGCCTCCAGCCGGCGGCGCTGGGTGATATCCTCGACCAGCCCATCCAGATAGCGCAGTTCCCCGGCCTTGTCCCGGACCGCTACGGCAGTGACGGAACAATGGATGATGGTTCCGTCCTTTTTTCTGAGGCGCAGTTCCATATTTCGGGCAAAACCGTCGCGCCGGACTTTCTCCAGAAAAGGCGGCCGTCCGGCCGGATCGACATACAGCGACATCACCGGCGTATTCATGAACTCCTGTTTGTTATCATAGCCGAAAATACTGAGCATGGCCGGATTGACCTCAATGAAACGCCCCTCCCCCTCCATTTCGAGGCGATAGATGCCGGCGTGAATATTGTCGGTAATGGTCCGGTATTTTTCCTCGCTGCCGGCCAGAGCTTCTTCCGCCCGTTTCCGCTCGGCAATTTCTTTGTTGAGGGCTTCATTGATCTGCCACAACAGCAGATTTCGTTTTTCGATCCCGCGGGTGCGCGCCAGGTGCCCCCCCACGATGGCGCCGACAATGCCGGTCAGCAACAGCAACTGGAACCACCATGTCTCCCAGAAGGGCGGATGAATCACTACCCGCAGGGCAAGGCCCGTCTCGTTCCAGACTCCGTCGTTGTTGGCTCCTTTCAACCGAAACACATAATCTCCGGCCGGCAGGTTGGTGTAGGTGGCGAAACGTCGCCCGCCCACGTAATTCCAGTCGCTTTCCAGTCCCTCCAGGTAATAGGCGTAGCGGTTCTTCTCCGGGAAAACATAGCTGAGAGCGGCAAAACCCAGCGTGAACACCTGGTGGGTATGGTCCAGATCCAGGCGGGTGATGTCGGTGATGGATTTCTCCAGAATCACCCGGCCATCCACGGATTCTCCCACCGCCACCGGCTGGTTGAATATCTGCAGTTCCGTCAGCGTCAGGGGGGGCGGGTGGGGATTATCGGTGACGTCTTCCGGGCGAAACCGGTTGAACCCGTTGATGCCGCCGAAATAGAACACTCCGGAGCGACCCTGATGGTAGGCGTTGCGGTTGAACTCGTTGCTCTGCAGGCCGTCCCGGACGTTAAAACTGCGCATGCGCTCCAGTTGCGGATTCAGCCGCGAGATCCCGTCGTTCGTGCTCAGCCACAGGCGGCCCAGTGGGTCGAAGAGAATTCCATAGACCGTATCGTTAGCTAAACCGTCCCGCCGCGTGTAGTTGCGGAACATTCCGGAATCGGGATCCAGGCGGCACAGGCCACCGAATGTACCGAGCCAGAGACGGCCTTCGCCGTCGGACGTGATGCAAACGATTCTTTCATTGATGACCTGATCCGTCTGCTCGGGTTGCCCCGTAAAACGCCGGCAGCGTCCGGTGGCGAGATCCAGCCGGTTCAGCCCGCCTGTCTCCGTGCCAAGCCACAGGCAGTTCCGGACCGGGTCGGCGAGGATGGCGTTGATCTGATTCCCGCTGAGGCCCTCGGGATCACGCGGGTCCGAACGGTAGTGCCGATAGGTGCCATTTCCCGGCGACCAGACGAATAGTCCCTGCTCCGTGCCCGCCCAAAGGGTCCCCTGCGAATCTATATGGAGCGAATATACCGTTTGGACATGGATGTTAAACAGGTCATACAGACGGATCCGCTGGATGATCTGGTCCTGTCGGTAGTCATATTTGATGAGATCGTAGTCGTTGGCCTCCAGACCGAGCCAGAGACCCCGTTCCGGCTCGCGTGGGTCCTCGACGATTACCCGGGTGATTCTGATTTGCGGATAGCGGTCGTCCAAATGGGTGAATTGTTGACTGGCAGGATCATAGCGGTCGAATCCGTTGTAGCCGCTGATCCACACACGGCCTTCCCGGTCTTCGAACAGGCTCCGTACACTGGCCACGCCGAGGCTCTCCGGCAGGAGGGGATTGTGTCTGAAACAGTCGAATTTCCTGCCGTATGGGCTCCAGATAGCGAGACCCGCGCCATACGTGCCCACCCAGATATTGTCGGTGCGGTCGCGATACAGAACCGTCGCCACATCATAGGCCAGGCTTGCCGGATTCAATGGATCCTGCCGACAAATCACAACGGAATCGGCGCCCGGTTGCCATATCCTCACGCCCTCACCGTGGGTGCCGAACCAGATTCGTCCCAGTCCGTCCTGAATGATACATTCGATATACGCACTCGACTCGGGTACCGAAAAAGATTCAAAGTGACCCTCCTCGGCGGAATAGGAGCAAAACTGGGTATCGTTGGTCCCCACCCACAACGTGCCCGCTTCATTCACCAACAGGCAGTTCACCATGTTGTCCGGGAGGCTGCCGGGAACACCCGGCTCGTGTCGAAAGACGACAAACCGTTGGACCTGTTCATCCCAAAAGGCCAGTCCGTTCCGGGTGGCAACCCACATCCGGCCCTGATCGTCCAACTGCAAATCGTTTATATAATTGGCAGACAGACTCCCCACCGCTTGTGGATCCAACCGGTAACAGACCGGCGGCTGCGGAGCGTCTCCCACCTGCCAGAGTCCGTTTTCGGTGCCGACCCAGATCCTGCCGCCGGCATCGGCGGAGATACAAGTGATGCGGAATGTCGAGAGGTCCTCGTGTTCGGCCGAAACGATCACCGGCCGGTGGAACTGTTCCCGGACCGGATTATAGCAGGTCAAACCGGCGACCGTACCGATCCATAGAATACCGTCCCGGTCTTCATACAGGCAGGTGACATCGCTGTTGGATAGACTGTTCGTGTCATGCGGCTGATGATAGTATTTCTGAAAATCGTAGCCGTCATAACGGTTCAGGCCATCCTGGGTGGCGATCCAGACAAATCCGCGGCGGTCCTGCAGAATGTCGTTGATGCTGTTTTGGGAAAGGCCGTCCTCACTGGTCAGGTGCCAGAAGGCGGGCTGGATCTGGGCCAGAACGGTCGGGACAAAATTCCATCCCGCCGGCAGCAGAAAGCCGGCCAGCAGAAACAGCCAAACCATACGGCACCGGTTGAGGTCAAAGGATGCCTGTGACCGGGCCGGCGAGCGTCCGGTTTGCCATCTCCGAAAACCGTGGTTCAAAATCAAAGTCACTCCCGATTGGGCATGAATCGGGGGGATTCCCGCAACGATGGGCGGCACCGGCCGGTCCGATACCAGGTTTGCGCAAATCCCAATACACCGGTCCGCCGGCCGGGAAACCGGGAAGAGAAAGGTCCGCCCTCTCACCGGGACCCCGGGGTCCGTCAACCAACAAGTTCCTGACCTGAGGAACAACAAGTACGTATACTCATTCTCGAAAGTTTCTTGTATCGTGTCAAGAATTTTCCGCCGTGAGGGGACGAGCATGACGTCTTGTAGAGCTGTTGCCCCCCTGCCCGCCGTCGTCTGTCGCCGGTCAAACGGCCACGCGATTCGATCTACATCATGATATATCGTCCGATCGGGTATGGCGGGGCGTCCGGAAAGACCACCCGATGAGCCCACCGCCGAAGATGGAAAACACCCAGTAATCCCACGGCAGGAAAAGAAAATAATACTGGTGCCAGCCAATATCCGCCTTGAACAGTTTGTCCAGACCGTAATGCGGATTCTGCCAAAACCATAAAAAATCCTCGATGATCCAGAAACACATGATGGAGCCCAGTACCCGCGCCTCCAACCGCAGGGTGAACCGGCCGGCCATGACCAGCGGCAGGTGGAAGATCAGGGCCATAAAGGCGAAAAGGTAAACATGGTACCCAGTGACCGGTCGACCACCCCAGACAATGTTCAGCAGCCAGTGATGATCCAGACGCCACGTCGGTAGTGCTTCGGCCCAGCCGTTGGGTCCTTCGATCTGGATCTCCACGTTGGAAAAAAGAAAGCCCAGCAGAATCAGGAAGATGACGTACAGCAAAGGGTGCCAGACCTTCCGGCCCGGATCCGAGTTCAGGTCCATCATTCTATTCCTCCCGCGTCCGGTGTTCTCGGTGCCGGCATCGCCGGCTCAGCGAAACGACAGCCACAGCAGAATGGTGCCGACGGTCAGATGGATCCAGTAATCGTGCGGCAGGCCCAGAACATAATGCCTGTGCCAGGGCACTTCCCGCCGGAAGAATGTGTACGCCCCCCAGGCGGGATTGAGCACGAACCAGAGAAAATCCTCCAGGGTCCAGAAAATGAGCAGTGAACCGACGCATCGGCTCAGCAGCGGCCAGGTGAAGCGGCCGCTCAAGAACATGGGCAGCAGAAAAAACAGGGCCATGAAGGAAAACATCCAGGCATGATAACCGGTCAGCGCGCGTCCACCCCACAAAACCCGCAGCAGCCAGTGGTTTTCGATGCGCCAGGTGGGCAGTTTCTCCGCCCAGCCATGGGGACCCTCGATGTGAATCTCCACCTTGGCAAAGAAGAAAGCCAACAGACCCACATATCCCAGCAGGATGAGCGGGTGGATGGTCGCAAACCACGCAAGGTTGCCGATCATAAATTTCGTCCCGGTGTTTTATTCAGCGCTGTTGTCGGCCGCCGCCTCAAAATGGCCGAACTCCAGAGAGAACGTACCGCGACCCTGCGTCAGGGTTCGGATGGTGCGAGAATAACCGAACATTCTGGCCAGAGGAACCTCACCGTCGATGATCGATACGTTTTTACGGGTGGTAATGCCCGTCAGCTTGCCGCGCCGGGCGTTGAGATCGCCCACGACGCTGCCCAGATACTCCGCGGGCACGGTCACCTCGATGGACATGATGGGTTCCAGAAGAACCGGCTGACCGGCTTTCATGGCGTCGGCAAATGCTTTCATGGTAGCCGCCTTGCAGGCGATTTCCGACGACTGGCCTTCCCGGCTCTCCGCGACGAGCAGCGTGGTGGCCACATCCACCACGGGGTAACCCATCAGTACCCCGCCATAGGCGGATTCCGCCACTCCCACCCGGATGGCTTCGAACAGCACCGGCGGGATGGTGTCGGGATTCACGGTGCTCTCGAATCGCTGTCCGGTGCCCCGCGGGAGCGGTTCCAGGCGCAGGGCAATGGCGGCGTAATGGTCCTTGCCGGCGATTTCCCGCTCGAATACGGCGCGGGCCTCCGCCCTGGCCTGAACGGTCTCACGGTAGACGACCTGGGGACGCCCCACATTGACCTGGAGGTTGTACTCGGTCCGCAGGCGATCCACCACCACCTCCAGGTGAAGCTCCCCCATGCCGGACATGATGGTCTGACCTGTATCGGGATCTTCCCGCACATTGAAGGTCGGATCCTCGTCGGCCATCTTCCAGAGTGTGGCCTGCAGTTTGTCCAGGTCGGAATTGCGCTTGGGTTCCACGGCCATGGAGATCACGGGTTCGTAGGCGTCGATCCGCTCCAGCAGAACCGGCGCCGCGGCATCGCACAGCGTATCACCGGTGGTGGCGGTTTTGAGGCCCATGATGGCCACGATATTGCCGGTGCCGGCGCTGTCCAGCCGGGTACGCTTGTTGCTGTGCATCTGAAAGATACGGGCGACGCGCTCCGTATTTCCCTGGGCGGAATTCAGCACTTCCTGGCCGACGGCCACCCGCCCCGAATAAATCCGGATGAAGGCTTGCCGGCGACCTTCCTCCATCATCACCTTGTAGACCAGCGCGGCGAACGGTTCCTTGTCCGACGGCGGCCGCGACACTTCCTCACCGGTTTCGGGATGGATACCCTTGACCGGCGGCAGATCCAGGGGAGACGGCAGATAGCGGACGATGGCGTCGAGAACGGGTTGCACCCCCTTGTTGCGCAAGACCGAGCCGCACAGCACCGGCACCACCTGCAACGTCAGCGCCGACTCGCGAACGGCGGCCTGCAGCTCCGCCGGCTCGGGGAGGACTCCCTCCAGGAATTTCTCGGCCAGACCATCATGAAAATCGGCCAGGGTCTCGATCATTTTTTCCCGCTGGTGCTGCACCGCGGCGGCCATGGATTCCGGTACCGGCAACCGCTGGTACTGGGCCCCCAGGCTTTCATCCTCCCAGCAAAGGAACTCGCCGGAGATCAGATCCACGATACCGGTCAGGGCGTCGTCCTCCATCACCGGCAACTGTAGCACCAGAGGCCGGGCAGCCAATTTGGTGCGGATCTGGTCCACCACCTCGTAAAAGTCGGCCCCCGCCCGGTCCAGTTTGTTCACAAAAGCCAGGCGCGGCACCCGGTAGCGGTCGGCCTGCCGCCACACCGTTTCCGATTGCGGCTCCACGCCGCCCACGCCGCAGAATACCACCACCGCTCCGTCGAGCACCCGCAGCGACCGGCCGACCTCAATGGAAAAATCGACGTGCCCCGGCGTGTCGATGAGATGGATGAGGTGGTCCTGCCAGGGGAAGCTGGTCACGGCGGACGTAATGGTGATCCCGCGCTGCTGTTCCTGGATCATCCAGTCCATGGTGGCGTTGCCGTCGTGCACCTCGCCGATCCGGTGGATTTTCCCGCTGTAATAGAGGATCCGCTCCGTCAGGGTCGTCTTGCCGGCATCGATATGGGCGATGATACCGATATTGCGTGTCTTCTGCAAAATCTTCGGGTCAGCCATGTACCTGGTATCCTACACTATTTTCCGCCACCGCACCGGACGTTCATGTCGTCGAATCAGGGGATATTCAAAAATGCCCACGCAAGGGCCCGGCGTTCAATCCCTTCACTTTACATGAAAATCATCGTTCTGTCATCTTTCAAATGCATGCAGCGCCGGCCGGCGAGACTCCGCCCACCTCCGTTTCCGAAACGGCAGGTTGATGGAAAATGCATTTTTTCGACACGGTATTTCAGTTATAATCGTCTGTGTCTCCGCAGACCGAAAATCACCAGAGGGATCCGTCATGGTAAAAAGCTGGGGCATCCAAAGAAAAAACAGCCGCGTCGCCCTCACTGTCCCCATCCGGGTGGAGCCGGAGGCGCCGAGCGCCGAATCGCCCGTGACGCCGTTCAACGCCGTGGCCGAGGATATTTCGCGGGACGGGTTCCGCATGAAGCTCAGCCCCGATGAGGAAATCCCTGTTCATCTGCAAGTGAACCACGATTGCCCGGTGGTTCTGGTCTACGGCAAGCGGCGGTTGAAGGCCACCATCAAGATCATGTGGCGGAACGAGACCCACATGGGTATCCAGTTCGTCGAGCGGGACAAGGGCTGGATCATCAGCTGAATCGCCTCCTCCGCCCGACCAAAACAACGTTTGTATTTCCAAGCGCATTCCATTAAAATACCGGCCGTATCCATGCGGGCCGAAAATTCGGACTGCCGGTCCCTGGCCCTCGCTGGCGCGAAGCGGGGCCCGGCACAAAGCGGTCGCATTCAAATGATGCATCCTTAACACCTAGGAGTGAATATGCCCCAGCGAACCCATACCTGCGGCGAACTGGACATGGAACATGTGGGACAGACCGTGGTACTGAGCGGCTGGGTTCACAACGTCCGCAATCTCGGCGGCTTGCTGTTCATCCGCTTGCGGGACCGCTACGGGATCACCCAGGTTACCTTCGACCAGTCCCGTGACGCCGGGCTCTTTGCCCGGGCCGAAGCCCTGCGTGGAGAATTCGTGGTCCGGGTTCAGGGTGAGGTAGAGGCCCGAACCCCCGAAAACATCAATCCCGACATGAAGACCGGTCGCATCGAAGTCATGGTCGGTGAATTCCAGCTGCTCAACGAGGCCGATCTGCCTCCCTTTGAAATCATGGAGGAGGTCCGCGCCTCGGAAGAGCTGCGCATGAAATACCGCTATCTGGATTTGCGCCGCCGCCGAATGACCCGCAACCTGGAACTGCGCCACCGCACCTGCATGGAAATCCGACGCTTCCTGGATGACCGGCATTTCGTAGAGATCGAGACCCCGTTCCTGACCCGCTCCACGCCCGAGGGTGCCCGCGATTACCTGGTGCCCAGCCGCATCCATCCGGGCAAGTTTTATGCCCTGCCCCAGTCGCCGCAGCTCTTCAAGCAGCTGCTCATGGTCGCGGGCATGGATCGCTACTTCCAGATCGTCCGCTGTTTCCGGGACGAGGATCTGCGGGCCGACCGGCAGCCCGAATTCACCCAGGTGGACATCGAAATGAGCTTCATCGAGCCGGCGGACATTTTCGAGCTGCTGGAGCCCATGATGCAGCAGGTGTTCGGCCTGATCGGCATAGAGGTCGCCGTGCCGTTTCCGCGCCTGACCTACCGCGAGGCCATGGACCGCTACGGCATCGACCGGCCCGACCTTCGTTTCGGGGCGGAGATCCGCGATATCAGCGCGCACTTCCGGAAAAGCGAATTCACCCTTTTCCGGCGTATCGTAGCCGAAGACGGCACCGTCCGCGGCATCGCCGTGCCGGACGGAGTTTCTTACAGCCGCAAGGTACTGGATGAGCTGCAGGAGGTGGTCAAGGCCAACGGCGCGGCCGGTCTGGCCTGGATCAAGTCCGAAGACGGTCAGGTCCGGTCATCCCTGCCCAAAGTCGTGGGTGATGACCAGCTGGCGCAAATCCTGCAGCAGGCCGGTGTCGCGGCGGGCGACGCCCTGCTGATTGTGGCCGGCGACACGCCGACGGTACGTGCCGCCCTGGGTGCCTTGCGCCTGCACGTGGCCCAGCGCCAAGGCTGGACGGATCCGAACCGCTTCGCATTCTGCTGGGTGGTGGACTTCCCCATGTTCGAATGGGATGTGGAAGAACAGCGCTATTTCGCCTGTCATCATCCCTTTACCGCCCCCCGGGATCCCGATTTCACGGATCCGGCTACCGCCTTGTCCCACGGCTACGACCTGGTGCTCAACGGCCTGGAGATCGCCGGCGGCTCCATTCGTATCCATCAGGAAACCTTGCAGAAAAAAATATTCAAAACGCTGGGGATCACCGACGACGAGGCCCGTGAAAAATTCGGTTTTTTCCTGGACGCCCTCCGCTTCGGCACCCCTCCCCACGGCGGTATCGCCATCGGACTGGACCGCCTGGTCATGCTGCTGGCGGGTGAAAAGTCCTTGCGCGAGGTCATCCCCTTCCCCAAGACGACCTCGGCCATGTGTCTGCTGACCGGCTCGCCGGCGGAGGTGCCGGCGGCCCAGCTGGCGGAACTGAAACTCCGTTCGCAGGCGAGAGACCATGAGTGACGCAGCGAATTTTCTGAAAAAGACCGACATGTTCAAGGGCTTGCCGGATGCCCTGCTGGACCGGATCTACCAGGCCGGCACCATTCGGCGCCTGGGTCCGGGCGAGTACATTTTCCGCGAGAACGAAGAAAGCTACGAAATTTACATCATCCGCGACGGGGTGGTGGAGATCCTGAAACGCGACCAGGCGGAAAAGACCGAGACGGTGGTCGCCTATCTCTGCCCGGGCGAATGCTTCGGCGAAATGGCCATGCTGACCGGACGGCCGCGCTCCGCCGCCGCCCGGGTGCCAGAAGGCGCGGAAATCCTCGAGATCCCCGCTGAGACCTACGAGTACCTGACGGGCAACACTATCTTCCTGAGGCGCTTGTGCGAGGTCCTGGCCCTGCGCCTGGAGCGGACCGACCTGCGCGTCGCCGTTGAGCAGACCCGCAAGGAACTGCAGGGCGACCTTCGTTATTTCGACCTGGGCACCGTCATGCAGACCCTCATCAACTCAGGTCAATCAGGCGTCATGATCATCGAGACGCCCCAGCGCCACCAGGCCGACATCGTTTTCTCCGAGGGGAAGATCCTCCACGCCCGGTTCCGCCGGTTGGAGGGCGAACAGGCCTTCTTCCAAATCTTCCAGGAGGAACTCGAAGGCAAATTCGTGTTCCAGGGACGGGCCATCGATCCGCATACCATCGAGTGCCCCATCACCCTCGGCCCTATGAACCTGTTGCTGGAAGCCATGCGCATGAAGGACGAAATCCCCATTTTCCTGCAGAAAATCGAGAACCCGGACCGGACGTTCACCCCCACCCAGAAGATGCTGGTCTGGGATGACAAATCCACCATGGAGGAAGCGGTTGCCATCTGGGAGCGCATCAGCGCCGGGGCGTCGTTGCAGCTCATTCTGCAGGAGCTTCCCTGCTGCACCTACCTGACCCTGGTCATCGTCCACCGCATGCTGGAGGCAAAGTTGATCCGATGAATTCACCCTGGCTGACCATTCCCAATCTGGTCTCTCTGGTCCGAGTAGGGTTGATCCCCCTGGTCATCATCGCCCTGCGCGATCAGGACCATACGGCCCTGGCCGTCTGGGGCGTCCTGGTCTTTTTGAGCGATTTCCTGGACGGCTGGCTGGCCCGGCGGCTCGGCCAGATCTCGGAATTGGGCAAGATGCTGGATCCTGTTGCCGACAAGCTGTGCGTCATCATTCTCTTTCCGGCGCTTTACTGGCTGACGGATTTTCCTCTCTGGGCACTGGTTCTGGTCTTCGGCAAGGATATACTCATCGCCCTGGGCGGGTGGCTCATCTCCCGCCGTCAGAAGGTGGCCATCACTCCCAATTTCTGGGGCAAGGCGGCGGTTTTCACCGAATTCTTCGCCTTTATGGTCTACGCGTTCGACATCGGCTTTCTCAAAACCGATTCCCTCGTCGCCATGACCGTTTTCGTGACGATTTCATTCCTGACGTATTTTCATGTGTTTCTGCTCGTGGTGCAGCGGCAGAAAACCATTGCCGAGGTCGTGGCGGGCTACTCCGCCTATGGCCTGACCCGCAACGGCCGGGGCCGGGATCGCTGGGTTAATATCCTGATCTTCACCCTCGTGGGATTCTGGCTTTTGCGGCTGATCTGGCTGCTGGCCGACCACTTCCTGGTTTCCTGAGCACGGCGGCGCCCCTCTGCCGGCCTCCTTCGGCCCGCATGGCTGCTCACAGATCTACTTCGACTTCCGATCCTCGTCGCTCTCTTTTTCCACCAGCGCCTGCACTTCCGGCGGCAACCGGAAAGGGTCGCCCGTCAGCTCCACGTTATGACGGATACTCCGGACGGAGAGAATTCGTTCCTCCTCCATTACCTGGATGCGCGATCGGAAAGGCAGCCGGATACCATCCACGTCGCGGTAATCCTCGTAGATAAAGCGGACGGGCACCGGTCCGGAAGGAGTGACCAGCGCCGTGGCCAGTCCCGCCAGCAAACCGGACGCCTGATCAAAGTAGAGCTCCTCGGGGGCGATATCCACGGCGGGCATGGCCTTGACACGCCAGCAGGTCTTCCCCTCCACCTCCTGTGTCCCCAGCAGGTCCACCGCCTGGTACAGACTGCGCCAGTAGACATGGCGGTCCATCACATTCATGAACAGAAACTGGCGCCGTTCCGGGCCGGTCTTGCGGCGGGCTCCCTGGCCGGCGGACAGATCCCAGGCCACATCGCCGTTGCTGCCGGACTCCATTTTCCCCATCGCCTCCGCCTCCATGCGGATGTGCACCAGGTTCATCTTGGCCAATGTCGTTGCCATGAGGATTTCCATTTCCGCCGTCGGAATGGAGACGGTACTCTCCGTAACCCGGTTGCCCAGTCGGTCATACGCGGCTTTACCGCCGGTTACCGCGGTATAGCGGTCGAGGATTTCCGCCGCTGTGGGGAATGACGACCCTTGGGCCAGGACGAATCCCGCCAGCCCAGCGGTAATGGTCAACAGCATTGTCAATCGTTTGCACATGGCATCCTCCGTAATCTGTCAGCATACCAAACCCGGGCGGAATGATCGAGTCTTTTTCGGAGCGGCGCCGGAATCGGGGGAGCGTCCCGCTTTTTCTCTTGCCGTGATGAAATGCCCTCGTCTAGAATTGGCTATCCTCTTCAGCAGGTGAATGGCATGCGCAACATCATCACGATGGCCCATCTGTCGGATCTGCATCTGGTCCCGGACGACGGCACAACCCGTTCCGAACCGAAGTTGTTCGGCCGTCTCAGGGGGATGAACGCCCACTTCCGCCGCCTGCTGGCGGACGAACCCATCCGCGCGTCCGACCTTGTGCTCATCACCGGCGATGTCACCGACCGCGGTCTCTTGGTGGAATGGGAAATGTTCTGGCGCCTGGCGGAAGAAGCGTCGATGGTCGACCGGCTGGTGGTCCTGCCCGGCAATCACGATGTCTGTTGTCTCGGCCTGCGCCGCCAACGGCCCCGCGCCGAGGACTGGGCCCGCGCCCGTCACGGCCTGGCCATGGGGCACCAGGAGAGCACCTTCCCGTGGATCCGGCGGCATGGTTCCAGTGTGGCGCTGTTCGGCGTCGACAGCGCCAACGCCGGCAATCTCGGCGGTCTGGACAACGCCATCGGCCGGATCGGTGTTCACCAGCTGGCCGAACTGGGACGGAGCCTCCTCCTCTACCAGGACGTACCCCATAAGTTCATCATGCTGCATCATTCACCCAACATCCCCGCCCCGGCCACCAGCCGGCGGCGCGGGGAGAAGGCCACGCCGGTGTGGGAACGCCAGGCCCTGCAGCTTGATCCCTTCGACCGGCGGGCCCTCCGCCTGCTAGCCCGGATCTTCCGGGTCAAGTCCATCCTGCACGGGCACACCCACGCCCACCTCGACCGGCACGTGGGTGGCGTCCGCATCATCGGCGCCGCCGCTTCCACCGAACCGGACGGCGACGGCTGCCTGAGCTACAAGCACTATACCCTTTACCATTCCAGCGGCACGCTGCGCGCCGCCACCCGCCGCTGTGCGCTCTGAAAATGACGCGACCACCGGTTCATCCATCATGGCTTCGGCCGCTGCAAGATCATTGCCGCCCCCCCCTTTTCTGTGCTATAGTGGATATTACCCATTTTGGAATTCCTTCACGGGAAGCAAACCATGTCGGACAAAGAATACATTAAGCCCATGCTGGATTACATGGAGCTGACGCCCAGTCTCAGCGACAAGACCCGCTCACCGCTGACCCAGGCCCTGCGGGAGTGGCTGGACCAGCTGACGCGCGACAAGAAGACCGAGTACCTGTTCGAACTGGAGATGTGGATCAATTGCCTGGAACGGTTCTTCCGCATCAGCAATCATCCCCTGTCCGATTATGAGCGCAGTGAGCTGCTGAGCAAGGATTTCTCCGAAGAACTGAAAATTGTGCACAGCGTCACGGTGCGCATGAGCCACCTGGCCACCGAGATCCTCACCCGGGAAAAGCAGCACCTGATCCAGTTCGAACGCTACATCGAGAACGAGCTGAACCAGGATATCGTGCTGGACGCCTTTCTCGAAAAGCTGATCGAGCAGCCCTCCCCCGAAGACAGCCTGACCCTGTTGCTCGATTCTTTGACGGACACGCGCAACATCATCTCGGCCATCAACCAGAATGCCCATGTCCCCTACCAGACCTTCACCTCCGTGGGCAAGCTCGTCAACCGGGAAATCAAACGCTGCAAGTACATCGATTTGCTTATCACTTACAAATTCAAGCCCCATTACGATAAAATCCACAACAAGCGGCTGGCGGCCATCGTCAAGAGCATCAAGAACGATCACCTGCGCCAGCATGTGGCCAAGGTGTTCCTGGAGCTGTTCCGCATCCTCAACTACATGAAGTTCGTGGAAGTGGACCTGAATTTCGACCGTCCCCTCAAGAATACCCTGATGCTGTTCATCCTGATTCGCTCCGACCTGCACATGCTCATGAACTACATGGAAGGCAAGATCATCGAGAATCCCCATCTGCCGTCGGATCTGGGCGAAAGCATCGAAGCCATCCTCTATGCCCTGCGCATGGAGCTCAAGAAAGTGTTCAACCACGAACTGGTGGGCATGGTTTACATGCGCCAGGCCCAGCTCATCTTCGCCAAGGTGGAGAACAGCCACGGCCTGCTGCGCAATTGCCTGCAGAACGCCATCGTCCAGATCGCCCAGGTGTTCGATCCGGAGTTCGACGGCACGGATATTTTCCAGAACCTGTCGACCCGGTTGAAGGAATCCCTCAAACTGCGCGAGGACCTCAAGAATCTGTCCCAGTTCATCAAGGAATACCAGGCGGACACGGGCGAGGCCGAGATCACCAATCTTATCGAACGCCTGGCCTCTTTCCGCGATCTGTCCCTCAAGTACCTCATGTACCGCGATTGGGACGATTTTGAGAAATTCACCGAGGAAATCATCATTTCTTCCGGCCGCAGCGAACTGAACGACGTGCTCCACCGCTTCCAGGTCTTTCTGGAGGCGCTGCTGGGGGAGATCAACAAACGGGCGGTGCTGCAGAACTACCTGCTGGAAGGCGACGACACCGGTCCCACCGAACTCTGGATGTAACTCCTTTCGCAATGGGCACCCACACCGCCCGGCGGCTGCCGGGCAGTGTGGGTCGGCGTGTACCCCCGACCACCGCATGTCCGGCCGGCCGCTGCAAATAGGTTCCCTTTTGCCGCGACTTCTGCTAGTCTTGTGCCGCGGGGCGGCCGCGACCGGCCCGCCGTATGATTCCCGCTGCCTGGAGAGTGTATTCGCGATGAACCAGATACGAACCCATGTTCTGTCCGGATTCATGGAACTGCTGCCGGCGGAGCAGCTGCTGTTCAACCGCATGAAGGACACCATCCGC
>JAFGRT010000066.1 GCA_016935015.1 Acidobacteriota bacterium
ACCGCACTTTTGGGAAGATCCACCAGGGGAATGTCAATCTGAGGTTCCTCGACCTTGATCTGTTCCATGATGGATTCCTGATTATGCGTACTTTCCCATTCGCTCCAATCCGTCGAAAGTTTATAACCCAGCGCCGCGATACAAAGCAACATCAGCAAATTGATCAATACGATTCCCTTTTTCATGGTTTCAGCTCCTCAGTAAATTCCCTTGGCCGGCCGTCAGGATGGATTGCCTGTCGCATTCTCTTCCACCGCGGGCTGATAGATCAAGGTCGCCAGGGTAATGTTCGGTTTGATGATCTTGTCCGCTTTTACGCCCCAGGCCCGAATCTCCAGCTTTTCGACCACCAGATACCTGTCGTAATTCTCCAGAGCCAACAGCAGGGAGGCCAGGTGATCAGGCCGGCAACTCAAGGAAGCGGTGACCTTGATTTTTAAAAACCGGGCCAGCAGGGGATTCTTCTTGACTTCCTCCAGATCGAAGCGCTCCGGATTTTTCGAGGGCGTAATACGTGAGACTTCGATTTCCCGCTCTTCGGCCAGGGAGTTGATGATGCGCATCAGTTCGCGGCCGGCCGATTCCGCATCCTGGGCTTCAGGGAGCGCGGCCAGCAGGGCATCGGCTTCATCCTTCATTTCCAGAAGCCCCTGCTGGTAGAGTTCTTCCGCGCTGATATTCTGAACCATGCGGAGCAGCTGGGCTTCCAGAAGGTTCTTTCGATCATCCATGTCGTTGAGATATCCAACGAAAGGGATAATCAGGTACATCACCACCAGGATCATGCCGGAGACCACCCCACCGATTCGCAGAATTCGTTTGTCTCGCTTGCTCAGCTTCACTGTTGTTCCTCCAGTTGGATAATGAGGTGAAAATTCTCCAGATCACCTTTTTTGGTGATGGAACCCCGCTGCGTAATACTTCTGAAAACAGGAATGCTCTCCACGCGTTCCGTCAGGTTCTGGTACGAGTCCGTGTATCCGCTGATTTCCAGGTTATTGGAACGGATGTACTGCTGCAGGTAGGTCTTTTCACTGACCTTCTCCGTGAGCTCCGCCAAAATGATGAGGTCGGAAACGGGTTTCTGGAAAACATACTGATAGGTATTGATTTCCTTGCGGATGTCCTCGATGTTGCGTCGCACGCGCATGACCTCGCGGTGCTGGTCCTGGTACTTGGCGATATTTTCTTCCAGAAAATGTATGTAATTGGCTTCCTGGATGTAGCCCCGGCTGAGATTGGCCAGCAGAAGCAGAATCGTCGCAATGCCCAGGATGGCGGTGGGAACAAAATTGGCGGCCGACGATTTTTTGCGAAGTTCCGCCGGAATCAAATTCAGTATTTTTTTCCTTTTGCCCAGGCCGTACGTGGCGGCCACGCTGGGATGCAGGATATCGTCCGTGAAGTTTTCAAAGGGAGCCAGGGCTGAAATCCCTTTGAATTGGGTTTGTTCCTCTTCGGGCAGACGATCCGCCCAGGCCGGGTCCGAGAAATTGAAAATCAACTCGATTTCAGCGTCATCGGGCAATCGTCGCTCGGCGGAACAGCGCTCCACTTCCTTGAGAATATCGAGCAGCTCGGTGGTTTCTCGTTGGATGATGGAATGCCGAAAAGAAGAAAAACCACCGTTCTCGAACAGATAGATGGAGGCGGCACTCGAATCCAAATCGACGAGAAAAACGGGTTTCTGGATCATGCCCTTGTTCTGGGCCAACAGTTTTTCCAGACCGAAAACGTTTAGGGTCACGGCATCGGGTGGTAATCCGATGGACTTCATGAAATTGATGATTTTAAGCACCCGTTCGCGGGGCAGGAGAAACAGGTCGATTTCCAGTGCACCGGACTGATCGTTGGAGCGGGTAACATATTCGAAACAGTATTCTTCGGATTCGGCCGGCACAATGTTCAGCATTTGCAAGCGGATGGCTTCCTTAAGATTCTCTTCCACTTCGGCCGGCAGTACCAGATGCCGGTACGTCACTTCGTCGGGGGTCATGGTGACAATGATATTTTCCGAAGCTACGTTCAGGCCGGCGAGAAAATTTTCAATATCGGTTTTGACCATGAAGGGTTCCTTCTGGTCACAATTACTGATTCGCAAACTTCCCAGATGCTCCATAGTGGAAAAAGTACGCCCGGCGACGACAATGTCAAGGTGGTGATCCTGATAGTAAACACCGATGGCTTTCTTTAAATACATCATTCCCACACCTGTTCTTGCATAAAGTAGTTTTCATTCCAGTACACGATGGTATGTTTCAGCGGAAAACTGGCATTGAGTCGCACGATGGCGAAGATCGTTTTCCGAAGCTTGGTATCGTTGATATGAGCCGTTGAAATGAGCGAAAAGTAATTCGAACGGGTCGGCGGCCGCGTAATCGCCGGCGCTTTGAGCATTTCCCGGCCCGGGGCATTGGGAACACGGGTGGTAAAATCCTGCTGGTCCTGAAAGGGCATGGATTCACGTTCCCGGATAATGTCGCGGGCCATATCCGGCGGGAAGCCGATGGCCACCAAAACCGGGAACGGCGCTGAATTCACATTGATACCGGTGGACCCGCCGTAGACGGTGAAGCACTGGTTCAATCCCGAAAGGAAGATGGAGCGTCCCTCCTCATCCCGGGCGGAATGACCGTAAAACAAGTCGGCGTCGATACCCCGGATAAGCAACAGTTCCTCCAGGGTGTCCAGGTTCTTGTTTTTTGACTTATATGGATTCTCCAGGGACAGATAGTAATCCGATTCGGCCCCGTTGAGGTGATGGTCCTCGTCGGCATCCCGCCAATCCAGAATGGAATCGGAAATGATATCCGCCATGTCTTCATCGGCGCCGATGCTCAGCAGCAAGCTGAGCAAAAGGTCCTTGTTGGCGCGATTGATGTTGATCTTGCCATACTCGTCGGTGACGTTCACAACGACGTCCCCGATGTCCGTTTCCAGAAGGACTCTCCCCAGTTCAATGTCCAATGGCGCCAGTTCGGCGTCCGGGTTGTGTAGACGATTGCCCCCTTCCAGCCGATAGACGATGAGTTTATAGATGGTTTCATTGATCCCAGCCTGGGCCAGATAGTAGGCGCTGGTCAACAGCCGGGTGTTCAAGACGGCATTGGCTTCAACCCGGACGCCCTTGGCAAAGCTGATACATATGATGCTCATGGCCATCAGGGTCCAGAGTAAGATGACCAGAATGGCGCCATTTCTGTTAACGACTGGCACGCAACGCTCTCCTTGCACCGGGACTTCGTAAAATATTGCCGTGGCTGTGAATGGGAACCAGAATGTATCCTTCCGACAATAAGGGTCGTCCTTCCGGCTTGAACAGGAAGTTGATCCGCACGGCTTCGGGCAGGTCCCCGTTGATTTCGACATCCCAGATGTTGAACCATTGTTTTTCCAACTGAATGTCGGCACCACCGTCCAGTTGCGAGAAATCATAGCCGAAATATTCGAACGAGGCCGTCACGAGGTTTTCTAGAAGCACATAGCGGAAAATGGTGCCGGGAATCTGCTCGGCGGCCAGATCGCTCAACGGATTAATGCCGGTATACTGTTTCTCG
Source organism: Acidobacteriota bacterium (assembly GCA_016935015.1). Lineage (GTDB taxonomy): Bacteria > Acidobacteriota > JAAYUB01 > JAAYUB01 > JAAYUB01 > JAFGRT01. Next base: position 3,558 of record JAFGRT010000066.1, read on the forward strand.
TACTCCACCAGGTTGTATCCTTCACCGGTTTCCGAAGGCTCGATGACGTAGGCAATAAAGCACAAGCCAGGGATGGCATTGACCCGCAAGGAGAAGAGACTGATAAACGCCACCTTTTGGGGGGAACCGAGAAAATAGGGCATCGGCTGGGCCACCGTCTGTCGGGGCAAGGGTTGATCGGAATCATCGGGTTCACCGCCTTCGGCATCTTCCGCCTCATCTTCCGGAATGACGGGGTAGATGGACGCAATCTGACGCCGGAAAAGCTCAAATACTCCCCGGGCCTGCTCGCTTTCCTGTATTTTGGACTCGCCCCGGCGCAGACTCTGGATGGCCAGGTTAAAACCGGTGAAAAGCAGGACGAAGATCAGGGAAACCAGGGTGATGGCCACCACCAATTCCATGAAGGTGAATCCGTTTATTCGAATCTGCTTCAGATTGTGTGTCTTCATCTTCTTCCCAGAAACCCGCGTTCGCCGATTTGTGGTTTAGGAACCAGCTTGATGGAGAAAAGCTTGACCACCCTTTCCTGGCCGGCGAAGGTATAGAATACCGACAGGCGGAGATAGAGCAGACGGGTGGACAATTTGGTCTTGTCGATCAGCAGATCATCAATCTCCCGGGTCTCCATTTCCACGCGCCACCAGTAATCCTCGTTCCAGCGGCCTTCCAGAACGCCATCCTCCAGGATGTCTTCATCGATCATCAGTTCGTTCATCTTGTTCTGAATCAACTGCAGCGCCACCGTATAGGCATTGGTGCGTCGAATGGTCTGCATGCCCTGGGAAAGCGCCTGGAAAATCACACCGAAGGTCAAACCCACCACCGCCACCGCCACGATCACCTCTACCAGGGTAAAACCGGCGGACATACGGCGACGAGAGGAGCCGGGTCGCCGCGACATTGAATTACTGGATAAACAATTCATCCTCAAACCCTTCTTCGCCGGGTCGATAGATTCTCGTGTTGCCGGTGAGAATGTCGGTCTTCAGACGGAGCTGGCGGCCACTCTCTGCGGCGCCCAACACCAGCGCCACCCCGGTGGATCGCCCGTCGGGATAGAACCAGACCACCGCCTCGTTCGTTTCCACGGGAATGCCGTCCAGCAAAATGCGATGAAACAAGAGTTTGTCCCATAAAGGATAATGTTTCACCACCTGATCCTCGTCATCAAAAATAGTCAGGTCTTTCTCCTCCTGGCGCAGAACCACGACCGTGGTCATCTGTTCCGCCCGTGACTTCTCGCGGGCGTATTTCAGCAGGGTGACCAGGTCGCGGGCGGTACCGTTCATGCGGGCGTTATCCAGCGTGGCGGACATGGACGGATACGCCAGGGCACTGATCAGGGCGACGATGACCAGCACCACAACGATCTCCAGAAAAGTATAGCCCGCAAGGTTGCGCATGGTGCTCCGTCACCAGTTGGTGATGTCGTCCTCGGTTCCTTCGATGCCGTCTTTGCCTTTGGAAAACAGATCGAATTCGCTGCCGTGGATACCGGGATAGACGTATACATAATCGTTGTTCCACGGGTCCAGCGGGACCTGGTCCCGGCTCAGATACGGGCCGGCCCAAAACTCCGAACCCTCGGTATTCTCGATCAGGGCTCGCAGACCGTCCTCGGAGGCGGGGAAATGCCCCATGTCCGTGGCATAGGTCATGATGGCCGCTTCCAACTGGGATATCTGGGCCTTGACCGAAACATCCTGGCCGCGGGCGAGCCAACTCCAGACCCGCGGGCCGACCACACCGACAAGCAGGCCCAGCACGACAATGACCACGATCAATTCGACGAAACTGAAACCCCGCTGATTGATTTTTTGCTTTTCTTTACGCTGATGATTCATGAATCGCTCCTACATCGGAATCTCGTATATGCTAAAGATGGAGTAAACCATGCTGACAATGATGATACCGACGAGAACACCCATCAAGAGGATCATCAACGGTTCGAACAGGGTCAAGAAACGCTTGATCTCGATTCGAACCTCATTCTCGTACACCTCGGCTGCCCGCAGGAGCATGGCCGGCAGATTGCCTGTCTCCTCGCCCACCTCCAGCAAATGGAGAGAAAGCGGTGGAAAGACGGCGGTCTTGCGCATGGGGCTCACCAGCCCTTCACCTTTCTTGACGCCGGTCTTGATGGGTTCGATGGCATGGGCCACCACCATGTTGTTTACGACTTCCTTGACCAGGGAAAGGGCACTGATCAGCGGCACGGCGTTTTGGAGCAGGGTGCCGAGGGTCCGGCTGAAGCGGGCCACTTCAATGCGGTTAATCAGCCGCCCCAGGGCCGGGATCTTGAGGAGTTTGGCATCCAGATAATACCGCCCGCTTTCCGAGCGTCGCCAGCGAGTGATCCACACCACCAGCAGAAACAGGCCGAGCAGGAGTGCCCACCACCAGTTGATGAAGAAATCGCTTATTCCCAACAGAATCTGCATGGGCAACGGCAGGGGAGCGCCGGAAGAATCGAAGACCTGGGCGAATTTGGGGATCACTACAAAAATCATGATCAGCATCGAACCCGCCAAGGTGAAAAAAATCACCGTTGGATAAATAAGGGAGGAGACGACGAAGGTTTTCAGCTCGCTGGAGCGTTCAAGATAGGCCGATATGTCCGACAGCGCCTTGGGCAAAACCCCGCCCATCTCGCCGGCCTTGACCATGTTCACATAAACCTTCGGAAACACAGCTGGATGTTCGGCCATGGCGTCGGCCAGCGATTTCCCGCCCTTGATGTGCTGGATGATCTCATGCACAATCTCCCGGAACTTCTCGTTTTCCGCCAGATCCCGCAGGATCATCAGGCTGCGGTCGAGGGGCAGACCGGCAGTGAGCAATGTGTTCAGCTCCTGGGTGAAAATCAGCAGATCACGGGTTTTGATTTTGGATTTCCGGAAAGACCATGTCTCGGCCGAGAAGAATGATTCCTTCTCATCCGCGCCGAGTTTGATCCGGACGGGCACGTAACCCAGTCCCTGCAATTTGAGCATGGCCGAACGTTCGTTTTCGGCGTCCAGAACTCCCTGGACAATTTTCCCTTCACAAGTGGTGGCTTTATAAGAGTATTCCGTCATGGTTCCTCATTGAAAAGGGGTGACCAGCTACACATCCTGCGTTACGCGCAGAACTTCGGATAGGGTAGTCAGGCCGTTGCGTACCTTGATGAAACCATCTTCCTTGAGTGTCCGCATCCCCTGTTTCAAGGCTTCTTTGCGGATCTCGGTTGTGGGCGCGTTACTCACCGTCAGGTGGCGAATTTCCTCCGTCATGAGCATGAGTTCGAAGATGCCGATCCGGCCGCGGTACCCGGTGCCGACGCACTCATGACAACCCTTCCCTTCATAGAACACGGCGTCTTCGGGAAAGCCGAATTCCTTTAGAATCTTCTGATCCGGACGAACCGGTTGTTTGCAGTGATTGCAGATGACCCGAACCAGCCGCTGGGCCAGAATGCCCAGAATGGATGATGCCAGCAGATAGTCCTCCGCGCCCATGTCGATGAGACGGGTGATGGCTCCCGGTGCGTCGTTGGTGTGGAGGGTGGAAAATACCAGGTGGCCGGTGAGAGAGGCACGGATGGCGATCTCCACTGTTTCCAGATCGCGGATCTCGCCGACCATGATGACGTCCGGGTCCTGGCGTACGATGGATCGGAGGCCGCTGGCAAAGGTCAGCCCGATCTGGGGATTCACATGGATCTGGTTGACGCCGGCGAGTTGATATTCCACCGGATCTTCAATGGATATAATTTTCTTGTCCGGCTGATTGATCTGCCGCAGTGAGCCATAGAGGGTGGTTGATTTACCGCTTCCGGTGGGACCGGTCACCAGGAACATACCATAAGGTCGATGGATCAATGAATGGATGGTCTCCAGTGAATCTTCCAGGAAACCGAGGGATTCCAGTTCGAAATGCTGGGTAGTCCCCTTGTCCAGAATACGCAAGACCACGCTTTCGCCGTAGAGGGTCGGCAAAGTGGAGACACGAAGGTCTATTTCTTTGCCGAGGATTCGGATTTTGATGCGACCGTCCTGGGGGAGGCGCCGCTCGGCGATGTTCAGTTTCGCCATGAGTTTGACGCGGGAGATAATAGCCGCCTTCAGGTGTTTGGGCGGCGTCTCCACGTCATGAAGAATGCCGTCGATACGATAGCGGACCTTAAGTTCCTTTTCAAACGGCTCGATGTGAATGTCACTGGCGCGACTTTCCACCGCTCGTTGGAGGATCAGATTCACCAGGCGGATGACGGGCGCCTCAGAGGCCATATCGCGCAGGTGTTCGATATCGTCGATGTCTTCCAGGCCTTCAAAGCCGGAATCATCGATGCCGTTGATAATCCGCTCCATGTCCGTCGAGGATCCGCCATACAGCCTTTCGATCAGATCGATGATCTCCGATTCGGAGCCGATATAGGTTTTGACTTCGTGATTTGTCAGTTGCCGAATGGTGTTGATCAAGGCATAGTCATTGGGATAGACACAGGCAATGCTCAACTCGCCCTCTTCGAATTGGATGGGCAGAAACTTGTTGGCTTTCAGAAAATTCAGCGTAAACGTATCTTCGATCACCGGTACCTGCGGCACCATTTCCGTCCGGAGCAGGGGGACTTCGAGTTGACGACTCAGCTCGGGTAAAAGATCTTTTTCGGAGACGTAACCGAGCTCAACTAGAATTTTGCCGATTGAATCGAAGGATTCTTTCTGGAAATTGAGGGCCGTTTTCAGCTCGTCCGTGGTGATCAGTCCCCTGTCGATGAGTATTTCACCGATCCGTTTCTTCTGCTTGATCTCTGACAATTTAATACTCAACGTAGTGCACCTTTGAATAGAATTCTTTTGTGTTCACTTTGCGTCGATGCTCAGCAATGGTGTCCTTGGTTGTGGTCAGCACCATGATCCGGGTGAAGTTCTCATTGGTGAGCACCGAACGGCTGAGGACGTGAACCACGAGGCTGATATGGGCATCTCCGGTCAACTGTTTCAACGTATCACCATACATCTCGAGAACGGTGGTGAGTTTGTGCCGTATTCGCGCCAGAAACGTGTGGATCTCTTCTTCCTCCGATCGAGGCGGGTTCTCATCTTTCTTCTTCGGAAACAGAATCAGCTTGCGGTTGAGGTTGATGGTCATGGTGAATGTGATCCCGTACCCTTCAAGGTAGGATCCCCGGGCTTTTCCCGCAATAAACATGGGATGCGGCACTGCCTGCCGGAGCGCCGTGTTGACGATATTTTCGAATATTTCCGATTCCTTCTTCAGCTCTGTTAAATTCGGATCGGTCTTCGCCATCGGTCTTCGGGACTGAGCGGCCGAAGGCGCAATAAAAATGACGAGGATTACCAAAACCGGCCAGACAGAATATCTCATTCTCCACTCCCTCATTCCGGATCAACCGAATAGCCCATATTTTGGATGGTGATCTCCATCAACTGATTGTTCTTTTCCAGCTGGTCGCCGCAGATGTCGATCACCTGTTCGATGGACTGGCGATCCTGCAGTCGCTCCTCTTCGACACGATAGTAAATGTTCTGCAGATAATCCAGCGTCTGGTTGTTCACCCGCTCTTCGCTGTCGGCGATCATGCGGTCGATTGTGCGCAAAAGACGAACATTTTCGGCTGAATACGGCGGTGCCGAGTCGCCGAACCGGATTTCCACGATCCCATCGGTGTAATGGACGGTAACACTAAAAACAGAAAGGAAGATACCCAGAATCATCACCAGACCGGCACTGGCCCATACCCAGCGGGGGGGCATCCCGAACAGTTTTTCCCACCAGGGATTTCGTCGGAAATCATATCGTCGTGCGGGGGTGGCCGCGGCCGGCAGATCTTCCCAGGACCGCAGAAAGCGATGGGTGATCCGGCCCTCCTCGAAATGATGCCGGCACTGTTTACAATCGGTCAGGTGAGCTTCCATGCTCTGGATCAGGGCGGCGTCTTCTATTTCCTCGTAAAGGTATTCCATTAAATGGTCTTGGAAAGTTTGGCATTTCATGATGGGCACCTTATGGTTTGATCAGTCTGATAATCTCCCGTTTGAGATTCTCCATGCCGATGTACATCCGGGATTTAATGGTGGAAAGCGGCGTGTCCAGGACTTCGGCGATTTCGGCGAATTTGAGACCGGCGTATTCTTTCAGCATGATCACCTCACGCTGTTTCTGCTCCAGCCGTTCCAGGGCCTTGCGTACGAGTCGGGCCATTTCGTCCTGCGAAAAACTCTCCTCCGGCGTGAATGAATCACCGGCTGTCAAGGAGGAGTAGTGGTCCATCTGCTCGTTGTTGTCGTAGGTGTAATCTTCAATCGGCTCCAACGGCCGGGAGCGACGCTTGCGCAGACGCATCCGGGAATGATTGAGGGCGATGGTGTAAATCCAGGAGGAAAAACGTTCCCGGTTTTTGAGGGTCGCCAGTTTTTCATAGACCGTCTTGAAGGTTTCCTGCGTTAGTTCCTGAGCATCGTCCATGTTGCCGGTGTAACGGTAGAGAAAATTAAGGACCGGACGATGCCATTTACTGACCAGGTGGTTGAATGCGAATTCATCACCCTCCAAAAAGCTCTGTATCAAGTCTTTATCTTCAAGTGTCATCCAACCAGTCCCGAGGACCAAAATAAAAGATGTCATTCTACCAAAAAAAGGCGATGAAATTTCCGGAAAAGAAAAATTTTATTTTTCCATAAGTTCCGTTGTCAAATTATGATTTGAATAAAAAAAAATTGCAATGAGAGAAGGATTTTGGTAGAAGGAAGTTTTCATTGAATTTTTGAGCGGAAGGATGCGCCGTGAGCCTAAGAAAAGTAAAAATATCCGCCGTTGAGATGTTCGTTCCCGAGAGAATCCTGACCAATATGGATCTGGAGAAAATGGTGGAGACGACCAACGAATGGATACTGGAGCGTACCGGCATCAAGAAACGCCATATTGTCGAGAAGGGGCAGGCCGCCTCGGATCTGGCTGCTGAGGCCATCAAAAAGTTGTGCCGGCAAAGGGGTATTACGCCGGCGGACCTTGAGCTGATCATTTTGCCTACGGTGACGCCGGACATGTTTTTTCCGTCCACCGCCTGTGTAACACAAGAGAAGATCGGTGCCTCGAAAGCCTGGGGATTCGATCTGTCAGGCGCCTGTTCCGGTTTCATTTTCGCCCTTTCTGTGGCCGAGAAGTACGTCCGGCTGGGGATTCATGACAAGGTGGTGGTGGTGGGATCGGAGATCATGTCCTCCATCGTTGATTATACTGACCGGGCCACTTGTGTTCTGTTCGGAGACGGCGCCGGCGCCGTGTTGCTCGAACCGACCGATGAGACGGATGACGAGGAGGTCGGCATCATCGAGACGATGTGCCGGACTGACGGCTCAGGCGGCCGCTTTCTGTATATGCCGGGCGGCGGCAGCCTGAATCCGCCATCCTACGAGACGATTGACAAGAAAATGCACTTTATCCATCAAGAGGGCCGCCAGGTCTTCAAGTTCGCCGTGACGGAGATGGCGGATATTTCTCAACAAATACTTGACAAACATAATTTTAAGGCGGCGGACATTACATTGTACGTGCCGCATCAGGCCAACATGCGGATCATTAAAGCCTGCCAGGATCGGCTGGGCTTTACCGATGAACAACTGATCATCAACATCGATCAGTACGGAAACACCACATCGGCGACCATTCCCATCTGCCTGTATGAAGCTCATCTGGAAGGTCGAATCCGCAAAGGTGACTACGTGGTCCTGGCCAGTTTTGGCGCCGGTTTCACGTGGGGCGCCACCCTTTTGCGTTGGGAAATCTGACGGATTTCATCGTCTGCTTCGCCATCAACAACATGACGGCCAAATTCCGGCTGGTTCCGAAGACGATGCCCCCTTATGATCGATGCTGTTGTGCCCGCGAGGTGATGGCCGGCCGGTGCGCTGTCAATGCGGCCAGGAGTTCACCCTGTCGCCGCATCATCTCACCCTGATCCGATTCATGATCGTAGCCGAATAGATGGAGCAGGCCATGCACAAGGAGCATGGCAAACTCATCTACCAGGGAATTGCCGTAAAGCTCCGCATTCCGGGCTGCCACCGTGGGGGCGATGATGATATCCCCCAGGTAGATGAGGCCCGCTTCGGATGATTCTCCGTCAGGAAAGGAAAGGACGTCGGTGGATTCATCGCGGTCACGATAGCGGCGGTTCAGATTGCGGATCCGGTGTGAGGTAGCAAATATAACGGTGAGCTCCCCGTTGTCCGCATCCAGCCAACCGGCGGCGCGACGTAAAAAACGCCGACAGGCCGGCGTGTCGATCCGGAAATCACGCTGCAGATTTTTAAAATGAATCCGAATCATGGACTGGACTCCGTCGGCGGATCATGGCGGGCGGCCGTATCAAGAAAACGGCCGTGAATCATAACGTCCGGCGAAAGCAGCCGGATGGCATCGATCTGTACCTGCGGACACTCAGCCAGTTCCAGCGGTCCCAAATCTCCCAGCAGGGGGACGGCCTGCTGGCCGAGGAGCTTGGGGCCGTAATAGAAGAAGAACTCATCGACCGCCCCGGCCTGGATGAACCGGCGGATGGTTCGGCCGCCACCTTCGACCAGAACGCTCTGGATCCCATGTTGTTTCAGCAGGCTGAGAACTTCGGATAGGGAGAACCCTTCCCCATCAACGGCCAGGGGGATGACGGTGACACCGGCCGCCGTGAGAGACGCCTGTCGCGAGGGGGGGGCTTCGGGGCTGCAGACGATGAGCAGGGGATGCTCGCCGGCGGTCTGCATCAGCCGGGAATCCAGGGGTATGGTCAGTGTGGGATCCAGTACCACGCGGATCAGGGGGCGGAGCCGGGGCCGGCGGTGGCGGCAGGTCAGCAGCGGATCGTCCTGGAGGACGGTTTGTCGTCCGACCAGGATGGCATCGCAAGCGAATCGCAACAATCCGGCATGCCGGCGGGCCCGCTCACCGGTGATCCAGCGAGAGTTTCCCGAAATGGGTGCCATTTTCCCATCAAGGGTCAGGGCAGCCTTCAAAACAACCCATGGCATGCCGTGTCGCTGGCACTTGAAAAAGGCCCGGTTGATTTCGGCGAAGGGGCGGGGATCTTCGGCCATGATTGCCGCAACACCATGTTGCCGCAGATACCGGATCCCCTGGCCCATGACCAGTGGGTTGGGATCTTCGACTCCACAGAAAACGCGCCGGACACCGGCCGCGGCGATCGCCCGGGCGCAGGGCGGAGTTCGTCCGTGATGGCTGCAGGGCTCCAGGGTCACGTACAAATCAGCGTCCCGGGCCCGTGTCCCGGCCTGTTGCAGGGCAATCTGCTCCGCGTGATGCACCGCCTGATAGTCGTGCCAGCCCTGGCCCACTACCCGATCGCCCTGGACGATGACGCAGCCCACCATTGGGTTGGGGCTGGTCCGTCCCAGGCCGAGCCAGGCCAGACGCATGGCCCGGCGCATGTGTTTATTCGGTATTGCCATGGATTTTGCGCACGCGCACGCGGCGGACTTTGCGGGAGTCGACGTCCAGGATCTGTATTTCGAATCCATGGAGAATGATGATTTCATCCTGGGTCGGGAAACGCCCCAGATGCTTGATGATGATGCCGGCAATGGTGTTGTAGCCTTCTTCGTACAGGGCGACACCCAGTGTCTGTTCGATGTCGTCGAGTTCCGTATCACCGTTCATCAGATAGCTGTCCTCACCTTCGTGATGAATGTCGATTTCCTCCACCTGGTCCTCATCGCGGATTTCACCAACAATTTCCTCCAGTAGATCCTCCAGGGTGACCAGGCCGGCCACTCCGCCATACTCGTCCACGACGATGGCCATCTGTTCACCCTGGGTCTGCATTTCCCGGAAAAGATCCAGTATTTTCTTTGTTTCCGGCACGAACAGCGCCGGGCGGATCACATCCTCGATGCTTTCGCCCATTCGCTCCGGTGAATAATTGGCCAGCAGATGGCGGACGTAAGCAACACCGAGAATGGAGTCGATATTTTCCTGAAAGACCGGAATCCGGCTGTGCCGGGACTGGACAATCAGGTTCTTCAGTTCCTCCTTAGTGGCGGTGTGGGGAATGGCCACGATTTCGGTCCGCGGCATCACAATTTCCCTCACGATAGTATCGCCGAATTCCACGATCTGCTGAATCATCCGGGATTCTTCCTGCTCGAAGATCCCTTCCTCCTCGGCAATATCCAGGTAAGCCTGTACTTCCTCCTCGGTGATCTCCTCCTCTTCCTCGTCCGGTTCCGGCAAACCGTTCTGGCGGGCCGATATGAACCGCAGCACAGGGAAGCAAATGATGGAAACAATCCGATAAAAGGGGCGGAAGAAAGGCAACAGGCGAAGAAACATCAGCTCGCAATCGTTGCGGCACATGAACCACGGGATAAAATGACGCAGGATCAGCAGAATAAGAACCATGATGGTCACTGTCACCAGCAGGATCCAGTCGGTCAGCCAGTGCTGGAGGACCAGATAGAGAACCAGGCTCAGGGCGATGATCAGCACCTGCAAAAAGAGTTGTACGGGGATCAGGACGCGGTATTTACCGGAAGAAAGCTGCTCGGCGATGGGGCTGTGGCCCGGCTTTCGTAAACGTTCCACCAGCAGCTTGATGTCCACCCGGCTCATGCGAGCCAGGGCGTTTTCCAGGATAGAGTAAAGGGTAATGGCGGTCAGCAGTACAACGGCCAGTGTCAATTCTAGGTATTGGTCCGATTCCATTGTCGTTATTTTACAAAATGAGGTGTAAAAGATAAATAAAAGATTGTCCCAGTCCTCATTTTACACAAGCTCCAGGCTCCGATCTTCTCACTTGAGCGAGGTGATCGCCTGAAGTCCACAATCGTTGGCCGGCCATCCGGCCTGACCACGTCCCGGCGAAACTTCCGGCTCACCGGACATTCTTCAGATAGTATTGCCCCGGCAGTTCGATGATTAGCTCCCGGGTTATCAATTCCAGGATCACCCGGCCCAGTTGCCCGAAACCGAGGCCGGTTTTATCGAGCAGGGTATCCAGATGGGTCTTTCGCTCGAAAAGGAGAAGGTTATATACCGTTTCCTGTTCGGTTGTCAATTTAAGTTTTTGCCCGGCGGACCCGAAAGGCGGAGAGACTTCCCCACCGGCCGAGTCCGAGGCCGGCCGCCATTGCAGGCGCTCCTGAATGTGAAGGGGCAGGTCCTCAACCACATCCTGCCAGATCTGGACCAGTTTGGCTCCCTGCTTGATGAGGTAGTTGGTCCCGATACTGTACGGGCTGTGAACCGGACCGGGAACGGCATACAATTCACGGTTCTGCTCCATGGTCAAGCGGGCGGTGATCAACGAGCCGCTGTGCTGGCTGGCCTCGACGATGACCGTTCCCACACTCAGGCCGCTGATGATCCGATTTCGCAGCGGAAAGTTTTGCGGATTGGGCCGACTCCCCGGCAGAAACTCGCTAACGACGCAACCCACGGTGCAAAGACGCTGATACAACCGGCGGGCCTGCGATGGATAGGCCACATCCACCCCGGAGCCCAGAACGGCGATGGTACCGCCGCCGGATTTAAGACTGCCGACGTGGGCGGCCGAGTCAATGCCCTTGGCCATACCGGCGACAATGACGAGACCGGTCTCGGCCAGTCGGGCGGCCAGTGTTTCGGCGATGGCCACGCCATAATCCGTTGCCTGGCGAGCGCCGACGATGGCCAGACAGGGGTGATGAAGCAGTTCTGTCCGTCCCTTGAGAAAAAGTGCCAGGGGCGGATCGTAGATCTGGCGCAGAATGGCCGGATAGCCCGGTGCAAACAGGTGAACGAGACTGAATTCACCGCTGGAAATCCGTTCCTCTATCTGGCGCGCCGTGGCCTGGCAGGTACCGGCTTCCCGGGAGCTCATGGGCTGGCGTGACTTTTTTCCCAGATACAACCAGAAATGGCGGTCCACCGGATCACACAGCAGGAACGGGGCCTCCTGCACAATTTCCAGCAGTTTCCGTTTCCCCAGTCCCGGAATCATCAGCAACATTAGTAAATTCAATGTATTCACGTCTAGAAGGCCGTGATCGGACGCCGCAGGATTGGGTTCCATAGCTCACCTTCCCGGAAGATATCTCGCCGGCGCGGAACCGGCCCACCGCCGTCAAGCGATGGGGTGAAACGATCTTTCCGCGTACGGGAGGAAGTTCACCTTAAATAACGTTGCCGATGGAAATCGTACGAGATTTTTTTGTGAAAAATTGCGTTTTGCCGGCAACGGGGATAAAATGAACGATCAATTTACCGCCGGAAGCAAGGGAATGACCTCCAAGCCTGCACATCATCCGGTACGGATATCGGTGATTTCATTTCTGAATGCGGCCCCATTACACTACCTGTTGCAATTCGGACCTCGTTTTGCCTGGTTGGAAGTGATTTACCGCACACCGGCAGAAAGCGCCGATGCTCTGGCCGCCGGTGGTGTGGATGCCGCCCTGTTGCCGATCATCGAATTCCGCAAGCTAACGGATCTCGCCACGGTACCGTCCACGGGCATTGTGTCCCCCCAACGGGCGCGCAGCGTTTTGCTGGTATCCCGGAAACCGTTACGGGAACTGTCGGAAGTCGGGATTACCCGGGATTCACGGACATCTGTAGCCCTGCTGCAGGTTATTCTGCGTTCCTTTATGGGTAAAACCTGCCGTTTCCATCCCTTTTCCGATATCGACAACGCCCTCGCCTTATACGATGCGGCGTTGATCATCGGTGATCAGGCGATGCTCCGTGATTTCAGCGGTTACAAGATCTATGATCTGGCCGAGATGTGGCATTATCATACCGGCTTGCCTTTCGTGTTCGCCCGCTGGGGGATCCGGCGCCAGGTTTTTTCACCCGAACTGGAAGAATATCTGTTGGACAGTAAGCGCCAGGGTCTGGCCAATATTCCGTTCATCGCCCGTGAATATTCCCGCCGGCTGGGACTCGATCCGTCGGAAATCCAGGCATATCTAACGCAAAACCTCAGATATGACATCGGAGAGAAGGAAGAATTGGCCCTGGAACTTTTCTACCGGCTCCATGATGAATTGGCTGGATCGTCCCCCATACCCGGGAAGGACTAAGGATGATGCTTGAACAGATCATAAACCGTCTGGAAGCGGGCGAACGCCTTAACAAGGCTGAATTCCTATGGGCCTTCGGGCAGGCCAGTCTCCATGAATTGGGACTGCTGGCGGACAAGGCCCGGCGGCGGATCCATCCCGACGACGTCGCGACCTATATTATCGATCGCAATATCAACTACACCAATGTCTGTACCTCGCGCTGCCGGTTCTGCGCCTTTTATCGTGAAAGTGAAGCCGACGATGCCTATGTGCTGGACAAGGAGCAGATCTTTCGAAAAATCGAGGAAACCTTGGCCTTGGGCGGCAGCGGCGTGATGATGCAGGGCGGCCTGAATCCGCAACTCAAGCTGCCCTTTTTCGAGGATCTGCTGCGCTCCGTCCGGCTGAGGTATTCCATCGACCTGCATTGTTTTTCACCGCCCGAAATTCTGTTCATCAGCCGGATCTCGGACGTCACCGTGGAGGAATGTCTAAGGCGTCTGATGGAGGCCGGCCTCGACTCTTTGCCGGGCGGGGGAGCGGAAATCTTGGCTGACGACGTCCGCCGGCGGATCAGTCCGCACAAATGCACCGCTGCAGAATGGCTGCAGGTGATGGAAACAGCCCATCGCCTGGGTTTGAAAACCACGGCAACCATGATGTTCGGCTGTGGCGAAGCGCTGGTTCATCGAATGGCGCATCTGGAGTTGCTTCGTTCACTTCAGGATCGGACCGGCGGTTTTGTGTCGTTCATCCCCTGGACATTTCAATGGCCGCACACTGAGCTCGGCCGGGACGGCTGGGTGGAGGTCACGGCCATGGAGTATCTGCGGATGGTGGCGCTGAGCCGACTCTTCCTCGATAATTTCTTCACCGTACAGGCTTCCTGGGTGACCCAGGGTTTGAAAGTGGCCCAAGTGGCGCTCCATTATGGGGCCAACGATCTCGGATCGGTGATGATCGAGGAGAATGTGGTGGCCGCCACGGGGGTGACCAACCGCACCAACGAGCAGGAACTGCGTCATGCCATCGCAGATGCAGGCTTTACACCGGCGCGGCGCAACAATATTCATCAGCGGCTGGCGGTGACGGGCAGCGACTCCACCTGAGAAGAAGGCCTGGATGAATTCCCTGATGGAAATCGCTTGATCACAATCCAGAATTGTGTTACATAAAAAAATCCCCGCTTCCGTAGCGGTTACCAAGCGGATTTGAAATTCAGGAGAGGTGCTGGAGTGGCTGAACAGGGCTGCCTGCTAAGCAGTTGTACCCGTTAAGGGTACCGTGGGTTCGAATCCCACCCTCTCCGCCACATAAGGCCTGCCCGTGGGGTAGGCTTTTTTTGTATGGACGGGCGGCAAATTACACCCGTGGGGAGATGACCCCGAGCGACACTCAGCCGACCACGTGTCGACGAAACGGATGAGCATGCAACCGGAACTGGTGATTTTGGATATTTTTTACAGCCTGCAAGGCGAATCCACTTACGCCGGATATCCGTGTACCTTTGTCCGGCTGCATGGTTGCAATCTGGCATGTCACTATTGTGACACCCCCGAAAGTCGGGATCCTGGCGTTACCGTCAGACGGCGATCGGTGCCGGAAGTGATCAGTGAGATCCGGGCACACGTCTGTCCGTTGGTGGAGATTACCGGCGGCGAGCCGCTCCTGCAACCGGCGACGATACCGTTGTGCGATCAACTGGTGGCGGAAGGATTTACTGTCCTTCTGGAGACCAACGGCTCCCTATCCCTGGCCAATGTGCCGGTGGATGTGGTGAAAATCGTGGATGTCAAAACACCTTCCAGCCGCATGCAGGAGTCATTTCGGCTCGATAATCTGACCTGTCTGCGGCCACCTGATCAGCTGAAATTTGTCGTGGCCGATGCCCATGACTTCCGGTGGGCCTGTCGCTTCCTTGAGCAACACCCATTGTCCGACGGAGTGGAGATCCTTTTTTCGCCCGTTTATTCCCGTCTGGCACCGGCGAAACTGGCCGGCTGGCTGCTCGATAATGGGATTCGGGCCCGGTTGCAGATCCAGCTGCACAAACTGTTGCGACTGCCCTGAGCGGTCCTTTCCCCTCATCAGGGAGGGGCACAGGGATGGACTGGCCCGGGGAACAGTCCAGTGCTGACTTTGCGGGATGAATCTTATGACCTCCTTCCTGACACTGGATTGGCAAGGCTGGCTGGCGCTCGCGGTGGTGGCGGGCATCATCTGGTCACTGACCCGGGATTGGCTCGGACCTGACGTTGTAATGTGCGTCGGTCTTGTTCCTTTCCTGCTGACGGGGATCCTCAGTGTGAAAGAGGCGTTGCTGGGCTTCGGCAACGAGGGGATGCTGACGGTGGCCGCGCTTTTTGTAGTTGCCCAGGCGGTCAAGGATTCGGGCCGTCTCGAACACTTCGCCGCCGCTGTGCTGGGGCGGAGCAATGGCGCCTTTTTTCGGATGGCGCGTCTGCTGCTGCCCACCTGCGGGCTCTCGGCCTTCATGAATAACACACCCGTGGTGGCCATGCTCACACCCGTCGTCCGGCAGTGGGCCCGGCGACGAGGACTATCGCCATCGAAATTCCTGATTCCTTTGTCGTACGCTTCAATTTTGGGCGGTATGTGCACCCTCATTGGAACCTCCACCAACCTTGTGGTCAGCGGATTGATGGTTGATTTCGGGTATCCGGCCTTGGGCATGTTCGAAATTACCCGGGTGGGCTTGCCGTGTGCCTTGGTGGGACTTGGCTTCATGATGATGATTGGCCGCCATCTGCTGCCTCAACGGCGGGATGTGAGCGAGGAGCTGGCAGAGACGCGGCGTGAATACTTGGTGGAGATGGTGGTGCGACCGTCCTGCCCGCTGGTGGGGAAAACCGTAGAACAGGCTGGATTGCGGCATTTGTCCGGGCTTTTCCTGGTACATATCGAACGCCAGGGGCATGTGATCGGACCGGTAACGCCCGAGGAGCCGTTGCAGGCTGGCGACCACCTGCTCTTTACAGGGCTGATCTCTACCATCGTCGAACTTAAGCAGATTCGAGGCCTGGCAGCTGTGGCGGAACCTCATTTAGAGGTGCAAACCGGGCCCGCCCATGACGAGATCCAGCTGTTTGAAGTAGTGGTTTCCCATGCGTCACCGCTGGTCGGCACCGGCATCCGTGCCGGGGGTTTCCGTCGGCTCTATGATGCGGCGGTCATCGCTGTGCATCGCTCCGGACAACGTATTGAATCAAAGATTGGCGATATTATTCTACGACCGGGCGATACCCTGCTGCTGGAAGCTAAGCGCAGCTTCACCGATAAGTGGAACAATACCAGGGATTTTTATCTGGTCTCTCAAGTGGCGGAGGAGGGTGGCGTCAAATCCGCCGGGAAACCGTGGGCCCTGCTGGTGATGACCGGAATGATTATTTTCCCGTCGCTACAACTCGTGCCGATGGTGGTCAGTGCGTTGACCGCCGCCATTCTGATGATTCTTCTCCGGATTGTTTCGCCCGCCCGGGCCCGGGCGTCCCTTAACCTGCCGGTGTTGATTACCATTGCCGCGGCACTGGGAGTCGGGCGGGCCCTGGAAAAATCCGGGCTGGCGGACGCCATGGCCCAGCTGGTGATCGATGCCACCACCCAGGTGGGGCCACTGGCCGCCCTGGCAGCGCTGTTCCTGGTGACCAGCCTGTTCACGGAAATCATCACCAACAACGCGGCGGCGGCGCTGGTGTTCCCGGTGGCGCTGTCCACCGCCCAGCAGCTCCATGTTGATCCCCGGGCGTTCTTCATCGCGGTGGCCATCGCCGCTTCAGCTTCCTTCGCCACACCGTTGGGCTACCAGACCAATCTCATCGTCTTTGGACCGGGCGGTTACCGGTTCCGCGATTTTTTACGAGTGGGTCTGCCCATGAATCTGCTGGTCTTGCTCACCGGAGTGGTTGCCGTCGCCTGCTGGTGGCCGGTGCTGTAAAGCCCGGTTCCGCCCGCACCATGCCGCCCTTCGTTCAGATCATCCTGCAGATCATAAGCGGACGGAATCAGGATTTCGATTTTTCATCCATGAGAGATACGGTTGATTCGGGTGAGCAGATGCCACAGCGACGGCAGTCCGGGGTGCCCGGGCAGGGTGCCGTGACTGTTCCTTTTTGGGCGGCGGACCATTCCTGTCGCAGGTAGTCCCACCGGAGGCCCCAATCCAGCACAGACCAGGGCGGCGGCCCCGTCCCCGGCTGATCCGACCAGGGGGTGTCGGCGGCCGGCAAGTCCCGGATGGACAGTTGTCCGCTGGCTACGGCCAGGAGTAGTTCGCCGGTCCGGCGGGTTCCCATGGAAAGGTGATACTGGAGGAGCGCATCCCGGACAGATCCGAGATGCACCTCGATTTCGGACGATCCCCCCAACTCCCGCTGAAAACGGCGCATGTTCCTTTTCAGCAGCGCCGGCGGGGCCAGGGGGGCAAACTGGAACGGCGTGTTGGGCTTGGGGATGAATGGCGTCACGCTGATGCTCAGCCGGTGCGCCGACGGCAAACTCTCACGACGGATTGCCAGGATCCGGCGGATCAAAGACAGGCTGTCCTCAACATCCGCCTCCGTCTCGCCGGGCAGGCCGGTCATGAAGTACAGCTTCAGACGGTGGATTCCGCTGGCATACACCAACTGCACTTTTTCCAGTATCTCAATGTTGCTGAATGATTTATTGATAGTCCGGCGCAGGGGCTCACTGCCAGTTTCAGGCGCCAGGGTGACGCTTTCCTTGCCACTGTGGGCAATCATCTGCAGGATGTCGGCATCGATGTCGGATAGACGCAGGGAAGCCAACCCGATGGAAAACCGCATCTGCTGCAGTGCCGCCAGCAGGTGGTGAATATCCGGATGTTGGCAGACCGCGGTGGACACGAGGCCGATCCGATCCGTGTGAGGTCGGGCGTGACGAGCCAGCTCCAGAATTCTTTCGCCGGGAAAGGCCCGGTGTGGCAAGTAGCGGAAACCAGCCCAACAATAGCGGCAACCCATGGGGCAGCCGCGGGCGATTTCCACCAGGAGAGTCGAGGCGAATTCGGTATGCGGAGAAAGGATGTTATTAAAAGGGGGACCGGCCGCCGCCAACCGGGCGGCGGGCAAAGGAGGGCAACGGACGATGGGCGGGAAAGCCGTCGCCGGACCGGGCGGGCGCCATACACGACGCTGAACACCGCCGCCGGGATCGTATTCGACGTCCATCGATGAGGGAATATAGGCGAATGGCAGACCGACCAGATCTTGAAACAGCCGGTGTCGATCCCCGGCCACCAGGTACTTTTCCAGGAACAGGGGGAGAATTTCCTCACCCTCGCCGAGCAGGATGATATCCAGGAAAGGGGCCAGCGGTTCCGGATTGATCTGCAGGGCCGCGCCGCCAGCGACGACAAGTGGGTAGCGGGCGTCCCGCTCTGTAGCGTGAGGCGGCAGGCCGGCCTTCAAGAGAAAATCCAGCACTGCCGGGAAATCCAGCTCGAAGGAAACGGAGAAGACCAGCAGATGGAAATCCTGGGGCAGACGGCCGGATTCCAGGGAGCGGATCGGTGTTTTAAGGCCACCTTCCCAGAAAAAGCGCTCACAGGTAAATCCGGCGGTGGTTTCGATCCGTCGCAGCACCCAGTGAAAACCCAGATTGCTCATGCCGACCGTGTACGGGGCCGGATATACCACTCCCACTCGGTATTCATCGAACATTCTCCGGGGGAACAGCGTGATTTCTGAATCAGTGTATGCTTTCATGGTAAAAAAAACCCCTGGGATCCCAGGGGTTTGAAGTCGTTCATAAGTCGTGCAATGCTTATCTGACCGGCACCGCCGACAGGAATTGACCACCCGTGTCGCCAAACAGCATGAAGGAAAAAACCTCAACATCGGAGCGCACCCGGATGAAGCCGGCGATCTGGGTTCCGGAAAACGAGGGCAGAAAATCACCGATCATTTGGGCGATGTGACCACCGGGAGCCAGCTCATAGGGATCCGCCGAATTGTCGGCCGTCAAGCTACCGTCTGCCGCATAAAGCTCGATGATGATGTTGGCGGTGCGTGTCTGGCTGGGGTTCACAAAGGCAATACCGGTAAAATAGGTAATCCCGCCGCTTTCACCCACCGCCACGTGATCCAGGAAAATCTCCCGCTTGGCGCTGGCCGTTGAGAGCAAAGGCAGGCTGGCCACGAACTGGTTGTTGACGGTGTCCCCAAAGGTCACACTGCCGATGATGCCGATATCGCTCTCGATGGCTACGCTGCCGATGACCAGATCCTGGCTGAGCTGGGGCTCCTGGAAGCCGAACAGCTCATAGCCACGAATGCGCAGGTGGTTATATGCTCCCAGGGTACGCGTGGTGGGTTGTCCCACCGGCGTTTCTCCAACACGGAGTGAAGGTGTAAAAGTAATTTCCGCCGGCTGGCTGTTCGGATTGATGATATTGAATTCCGTGAACCAGATCTGGCCGCCACTGGCGAAGTGGGCATCGAACAGCCGGTTGGAGGGGAGCACTGCATCCTGGGCGTTGATAGCGGCCATGTAGCCCGAAGCGTCGAACTTTTCAAAGGCCAGGACCTGGGCGTTGTTGTCGGCATCGATGATAAAATACCCGTCCTGTGTCAATTTGCTGAAACCGGTGAACGTGAATTTCTGGGAGCCATGGGGCTGGAGCGAAAACGCAACCGTTTCTGAACCGATGATTGTGCCGTCACTGGCGCGGAAATAGATCTCACCATCCACGGCCTGGTCGCTGGGGTTTACGACATACACGGAAGCCTCTCCGGCCGTTTCAGTGCCCAGCAGCGGCAAATTCAGGCGGGATGAGGTCACAAAGCCGGCATCGGCGCCGTCCATCTTGTTGACGTAGCCGGGAGTGCTGTCCTGGATGAGAAAAAAACCGCTGAGGTTGGGCATCGCGGATTCTACTTCGATCCAGCCGTTGTCAAACGCCTGGGCTCCCGTGTCGAAAAGAAAGGCCACGGCGTTGACGTATTGATGCAGCGGCAAAACGGGGCCGCCGATGTCGGGCGGATTGTCTATCCCGGCGACAAGCTGGCCGCTGGGATCATACGCGCGAAAAGTGACATCGGCATCTTCCGCCTGATCTTCATTCACCACGGAAACACCCTGCAGGATGGTCGCAGAGGTCATGAAAATCGGATAGAACAGTCGGAAATTTTCCATGTCCGGACCGATATTGAGTTCGATTCGTTGTGCCCCGGTGTACGAAATCTCGGCCGGACCGCCATTGGTCGGATCGTAGGTCGAGGCCAGCGAGCCTTCATGGATGGTGCGTGCCGAATCAACCGTGAAGATCGCCTTGCCGGGTTGCAGGATCTGGAACGTAAGGGTGGCCAGGTGAATGATGCCGGCGGGAGTGGCGCTGTCCGTATGGGTGTTCACCACCGTCACGAATCCCCGAGCATTGGCCCTGTCTATATCCGTGAAGACGAAATCACCGGCGACAAACGGTCCTGTGTTGCCGGCGACCACGTTTTGCAAGGCCAGGCGCCCGGTATCAAATGCGACGGGAACGGCAAAACCACCCAGGGCGGCGGTAACAGAATTGGCGCCGGTGATTCCCGTCAAGTCGACATAGACAGCGACGGTGAAGGTCCCATCCGTGATCGTGGGGCTCGTCGGAGTGAATTCAAGGTAAACCGGAGCTTCTCCGGAAAAGGGCCCCGCCTGGGCCATTACCGGAATCAGGCTGCCCAGACATACCATCACTAGCGTGAGCGTTTTTCTCATGGTTGTACTCCGAAAAAGTGAAACTTCTTTTCCATATTATAGCGAGGATTCGGTCAGAAAAAAGCAAAAAACTGCCAAGAGTTGAAAAGAACAACGCAAATCTACAGATACCATCTTCTATGTGAGGTTTCAATTCTTTTTCTTGGGGGGCTATTTATGTCGAACCCGAGCCGAAAATTTCAATTTGCCCTCCTCTTCATTGACCCGGGCCTGGAATTCGACGGCCCGGCAGGAATATTTTTCCTTCAGCTGGGCCGTCTTGACCTGGATGAAATCGAAAAATTTGTCGAAATTCATGTTGAAATCTTTTTGGCCCAGGCGCTGGGAAGTCTGCTGCATGAACTGATAGAATTCCTTTACGGAATCGTAATGGCGCGACGGATCGGTGGTAATGAACGTGTATTGATTGGCGTCTTCCTGCACCGGGGCTTCTGCCGGCGCTCCTAACAGTTCCCCGAGTTCTTCTTCGGATCGCAGAATACCCTTTTCCTCCTTTTCCTGGAGTTTTTTGCGCCACAGCTCCTTATGGGCCGTGTAGCGGGCCACCAGGGTATTGAATTTGAACTTCTGGGAATAGGAGATGTTCCGGCTATCCAGAATCTGCTGGATCAGGGATTCCAGCTTGTTGCGCAGATTCAAAGGTGGAGTGTTTTTACCCCCAACCAGGAAAATGTCATATTCGATCTTCAGTTGACGTATTCTGTATTCGAGTTCATTGATCAGATCGTCGGTCTTGGTCATGATGATAGAACCTTTTTACATACTAACTTTACGCCGGAGGGGAGTCAACGAAAAACGCCGAAGCATGTTCCGGTTTTCAGCGTTGACACAAAATTTCAACTTTTATAAAATGATATTCCATACCTGATCATTTTATCTCGTTCGCGGAAGGACAAAATATGGCCAAAATCATCAAGCATGACCTGCTCGTGTTGGGCGCGGGGCTCGCCGGACTTCGAGCAGCCCTGGAGGCCTCCATCGTTTCCAAGGGGGCTCTTGACATCGGAGTGGTATCCAAGCTGCAACTGATGCGGGCCCACTCCGTATGTGCCGAAGGAGGCACCGCCGCCGTCTTGCGCCCCGAAGAGGGTGATTCTTTTGAACTTCATAGCTGGGATACGGTAAAAGGCGCCGATTTTCTGGCGGACCAGGATGTTGTTCAGCGATTTGTGGAAATGATGCCAGCGGAAATCCGGCTCCTGGACAAATGGGGTATCCCCTGGTCACGGCGGGATAACGGTCGCATCGACCAGCGACCGTTCGGCGGGCATTCCTTCAACCGCGCGGTCTATGCCGCTGACAAGACTGGTTTTTTCGAAATGCAGACCCTCTATGACACTCTGCTGAAGTACAATGCTGTCAGTCGGTACGACGAAACCTTTGTCACTTCTCTCCTGGTAGAGGATGGACGGTTTGCGGGCATGACGGCCATCGACATGTCGACGGGTGAATTTTTGGTATTCGTCGGCAAGGCGCTTATCATGGCCACCGGCGGCACCGGGCGCATGTTCGGTTTCACGACCTATTCCCATACGGTCACCGGCGACGGCTGTGCGCTGGCGTTTCGGGCGGGCATGCCCCTGGAGGATATGGAATTCTTGCAATTTCACCCCACCGGGCTAGTGCCGTCGGGAATCCTCATGACCGAGGCCTGCCGGGGCGAAGGCGGCTACTTGCGCAACAACGAGGGGGAGCGGTTCCTGACCAAATACGCGCCGGAAAAGATGGAACTGGCGCCGCGGGATCTGGTCTCCCGCTCCATCATGAAAGAGATGGCTCAAGGTAAGGGCTTCAAGGGACTCCGTGGCCTGGATTTCATCCATCTTGATCTGACCCATCTCGGGGAGGAACGCATCAAGGACCGGTTGCCCCTGATCCGGGAAATCGCCCTGAAATTTGTGGGCGTGGAGCCCATCACCGATCCTATCCCCATCCGGCCGGTGGCCCACTACTCCATGGGGGGGGTGGCCACGGACATCGACGGCCTGACACCCGTGGAGGGCATCTGGGCGGCCGGCGAAGTCGCCTGCGTAAGTCTCCATGGCGCCAACCGTCTGGGATCCAATTCCACGGCCGAGTGTCTGGCGTGGGGCAAGATCACCGGCCAGGAGGCGACGCGACGCTGTGAGGCGTTGAAATCGGTCCCGGAACCGAGTCCGGCCATGATTCAGGCAGAGGAAGATCGATTGTTCAAGGACATCCTCCAGCGCGAGGGGACGGAGAACCACTACCAGATCCGGGAGGATTTGGCCTCCCTCATGGACCACAACATGGGGGTGTTTCGTGATGAAAACAGCATCCGTCGGGCGCTGGAAGGCATACTGGAGTTGAAAGAGCGTTTCGGCAAGATCTTCATCAAGGACAAGGGACGGATCTACAATTCGGATCTGGTCATGGCGCTGGAGCTGGAATTCATGCTGAGCAACGCCGAGGTGTCCATCCGGGGCGCGCTGGCGCGCCGGGAGTCACGGGGCGGTCACGCCCGCACGGATTATCCCAAACGGGATGATGAAAATTTCCTTAAACATACCATGGCCTACAAGGATGGGGATCAGATCCGGTTCGAGTACAAGCCGGTAAAAATTACCCATTGGCACCCCGTAGAGCGGAAGTATTAGGTCAGGAGGCAATTATGGCAAAGAAAAACGATCTCGGTATCCGCGGCTGGTTTTACGCCGGGCGCTACGGCCCACAGCGTTATGCCTATACAATTCAGCGAATTACAGGATTGAGTATCATTGTGTATCTGCTGATCCATGTGTTCGTCACCGGCAGCAAAATATTCGGGGGCGAGACATGGAACCGGGTGGTGATCGATGGCCTGGTCGGCAATCCGGTACTGCATATCGGTGAATTTCTGCTGTTCATGGCCGTACTGATCCATGGTGTCAACGGATTCCGGCTGATGCTGGTCGAATTGGGTTTTTTCCTCGGCAAGCCGATCCGCAACATCTATCCTTATGAGACCTGCCTGGACCGCAACCGGGGCTTTCTCTATATCTGCGGGGTCGTCATCGCCGCTCTGGCGGCGGTGGGGGTCGGCGATTTTTTTAAATTCATCTAGGCGAGGCGATCATGAGAGAATCTAAACTTTGGTTTATGCATATTCTGGCCGGCGGGTTGCTGATTGTCTTTCTGGGTTTCCACAGCATCATCATGCATTACGATACCGTGCTGGGTTATCTGGGCCTTTCCAGCGGAGATGCCCTGGATTTCAACAGCAGTGTCCTGCCGCGCATGAAATCGGTGGCTCATACGACGATTTATCTGATCCTGCTGGTGATTGGCCTCTATCATGGATTATACGGACTTCGCTCCATGATTTATGAGCTGGCCATCCCGCGGGGAGCCAAGAAAGCGGCCGGGGTATTCCTGCTGCTGGTGGGCCTGGCGGTCGGCGCCTGGGGAGTCTACACCATTCTGGCCGGACATCTCAATCCCCCACCGGAACTGACTGCGGTACTGGGAGGTTAGCATGGGAAACAACAACAACGACAACAACAGCGCAGTGAAAATTGTCAAGAATATCGCTTTCAGGATCTATCGCTGGGACGGCGCCAATCCCGATGACGCTCCGCAGATGAAGGTATACGAAGTGCCGGTGTACAAAGGGATGACCGTCCTCGAAGGCCTGATCTATATCAAGCATTATCTGGATCAGTCCATCTCCTACCGGGCGTCATGCCGGATGGGTGTTTGCGGCTCGTGCGGTATGATGATCAACGGCAAGCCCTTGCTGGCCTGCCAGCAGCAGATCCTGAAACTGGAAACGGATACGGTGGAGCTCCGGCCATTGGCCAACTACCCGGTGGTCAAGGATCTGGTGCCGGATCTGACCCGGATGATCGTTACGCACCAGGCCATCAAGCCGTTCATCATCCGCCGGGAAACGCCACCCGAGGAAATCGGGGGTGAATTTCACCAGTCGGTGGAGGAGTTGGTCAATTATCTCCAGTTTTCGTATTGCATCAAGTGCGGGATGTGCATGTCGGCCTGCCCGACGGTGGGCTCCCTGCCTGAGTTTCACGGACCCCAACCGCTGGGTCAGGCGTTGCGCTACATCAACGATACGCGCGACGAGGGCTTCGAGGATCGATTGGCGGTGATGGATACCGCCGAGGGGATCTTTCGCTGCCATTTTGCCGGGGCCTGTTCCGAGGCGTGTCCCAAGGGGATCGATCCGGCCTTTGCCATCCAGCTGCTGAAAGGAGAAATCGTCCGCCGGGGCATCTTCAGAAAGAAGGCCGGTGCATCCGCCGCACTCATGCCGCTGACCCAGGAGAATCCGCCGCGGCGGGAGAATATTCCCACACCACCGCCGCGAACGGTTGAATAAACTGCCGCGGGGGGTGCATCCGCCCCCCCCCGTCACTCGACGATCTACGAAGGTTTGTTCGCGAGCCGTTTCCGCCGGAAATCAGGGCCGGTCCTTTTATTCCGAGCAGGGTGCCTGATGGCCGGTAGAAAGGAAGAAGCTCCATGACGTCAGAACTGATGCGATGTCTGCCTGCCGTGGATGCCATTCTGGGCCTGTCGGATCTGACGGATATCGTGGAGACCTATCGGCGCGAGTATCTTGTCCGGTGGATCAACAGCATCCTCGATGACATCCGGCAGGAGATTCGGGCGAATCACCACCAGGTGTCGGCCGTTCGTGAGGATTTCCTGCGCATGATTCAGGAAAGACTCCAGGACAAGATCCGGCGACTAGAAAACCAGGGCGTGACGCCGGTGATCAATGCCGCCGGGGTGGTTATCCATACCAACCTGGGACGCAGCCCACTGGCCGACCAAGTGTTGCGACGTCTGGCACATGGACTGGCCGGATACACCGACGTGGAATACGACCTCGCCGCCGGACGGCGAGGGCACCGTGACACGCACGCAGCGGCGGTACTGCGGGAACTCATGGAATGTGAGGACGCGACAGCCGTGAACAACAACGCCGGCGCGGTCTTCCTCATTCTGCACGCCCTCGCCCGCGGCGGCGAGGTGATCGTTTCCCGTAGCGAGCTGGTGGAGATTGGCGGTTCGTTCCGGATCCCCGACATCATGCGTGAGAGCGGGGCCATCCTGAAGGAAGTAGGCACCACCAACAAAACATACGCGCGCGATTTTGAGCAGGCCATATCGGATCAGACCCGTCTCATCCTGCATGTGCACCAGAGTAATTTCGCCCTGGTCGGCTTCACGGCCGCACCTTCGCTCGAGGAACTGGTGTCGGTGGCTCGTCGTCACGACATCCCCCTGGTCGTGGATGCCGGCAGCGGCTACCTCTTTGAAATTCCTGATTTACCGTTGCACAATGAACCTGTCATCCGCCGGTTGTTGGATGGCGGCGTTGACCTGGTCTGTTTCAGTGCCGACAAGTTGATGGGCGGCCCCCAGGCGGGACTGATCCTCGGCCGGCGCCATCTGGTCCAGCGCATCCGCGAGGATCCGCTCATGCGCGTGCTGCGCCTGGACAAGGTGATTTCCCTGGGATTGACGGAGACCCTGAAACTCTATTTTCGCAAGGATTTCGCGGAACGAGTTCCAATTTTTGCCATGATGCGCCTTGCGCCGGCGGTCATTCGTGCCCGCTGCTCCCGTTTTCGGACCCGTCTGCTGCGGGGAATCACCGGCGCCGCCGATCGGATCAAGGTGCGCTCGGACCGGTCGGTCATCGGCGGCGGTACCACTCCCGGCGAGGAGTTGCCCGGCTATGTCGTCGTGCTGCGCCCTTCGGGGGGGCAGGCGCATAAGCTAGAGCGGTTCCTGCGCCAAGGCCGTCCACCCGTCATCGCCCGAACTGAGGACGACGAGCTGCGGCTGGACTTGCGGACAGTCACGGCGGCTGAGGAAAAAATCCTGCTGGGG
Source organism: Acidobacteriota bacterium (assembly GCA_016935015.1). Classification (GTDB taxonomy): domain Bacteria; phylum Acidobacteriota; class JAAYUB01; order JAAYUB01; family JAAYUB01; genus JAFGRT01. The sequence continues at coordinate 30,218 of JAFGRT010000066.1, forward strand.
CGTCTCCGGGAGGCGTTTCAGCAAGGGTTGTGGTAGCCATCACTCCAGATAGGTGTAACCTTCCATTCCTTCATCGAGGAATTTCTGGATGCGGGCCGATTCCTTGATGGTAATTCGCTTCTTCTCGATACTCTCCTCGACGGCCTGGCGAAACATGTTCATGATTTCCCGCTTGGTGTACTGCATGTAAGTCAGAACTTCCCGGACCGTATCCCCCTCTACGATTTTGTCGATCCGATACTTGTTGGGGCCGGTGATACTGATATGGACCGTATGGGTGTCGCCGAAAAGATTATGCAGATCGCCGAGGATCTCCTGATAGGCGCCCACCAGAAACGCACCCAAATAGTAGGGGTTTTTTTCCGAGAACTCATGCAGATCAATGGTGTTACGCATATCCCGCAGATCGATGAACTGATCGATTTTGCCGTCGGAATCGCATGTGATGTCGGCCAGGGTGGCCTTGCGTTCGGGACGCTTATTCAGCCGGTGAATGGGCATGATGGGGAACAGCTGCTTGACGGCCCAGTGATCCGGCAGGCTCTGAAAAACGGACAGATTGCCATAATAAGTGTCGGAGATGAAATGTTCAAGGTTCTCCAATTCGTCTGGCACATAGTCCAGACCCTGGATGATATGACTGATCCGATGGCACAGTTGCCAGAACAGTTGTTCCACCAGGGCGCGGTTCTGGAGGGAAAACAGCCCGACGTTGAAAAGAGTCAGCGTTTCGTCACGTGTTTGCAGCGCATCATGATAACTCTCCTGAAAATTTTTCAGGGACAATCCGGCCAGCAGGTCACGCATGTAAAGTACCTGATCCGGTGCATCGGTCGCAATTTCGATCCGGCCGTCAAAAAATTCGCTGGAGCCCAGGATGTTGAATACCAGCACGGAATGGTACGCCACCAGGGCCCGACCGCTCTCGGAGATGATGGTAGGGGCGGGGATGCCCTCATTTTCGCAGACCTCACTCAGGGCCGAAACCACGTCGCTGGCGTACTCCTGCAGGGAATAGTTGGCGCTGGATGAAAAATTGGTCTGGCTGCCGTCATAATCCACCGCCAACCCGCCGCCGACATCGTAAAATCTGACGTCTACACCCAAACGGACGAGCTCCACCAGAATACGGGTGCTTTCGCGCAAGGCTTCCTTGATACTCTGGATGGAGGTGATCTGGGAACCCAGATGGAAGTGGAGTAGCTGGAGCGCATCCAGCATATCGTATTTTTTCAGCGTGTTGACGGCCTCCAGGATCTCCGACGGGAATAATCCGAATTTGGACCGGTCGCCGCCCGAGCTTTCCCATTTTCCCCGGCCGCGAGAGGCCAGCTTGGCCCGGATACCGATGATGGGCTTTACTTTCAACCGGCGGGAGACCCGAATGATGATGTCGAGCTCGGACAGTTTTTCCACGACGATGATGGCCATGCGATTCAACTTGCGGGCCCACAGGGCCATTTCGATGAATTCCTCATCCTTGTACCCGTTGCAGATGATGGGCGCGCCGGGCGTGTTCAGCGTGGCCAGAGTGATGAGCAGCTCCGGCTTGCTGCCCGCCTCGAGTCCGTATCGATAGGGCTGGCCGAATTCGATTATGTCCTCCACCACTTCCTTGCTCTGGTTCACCTTGATGGGATAGACACCCAGGTAATCTCCACCGAAGTTGTATTCCTTGATGGCTTTCCGAAAGGCCAGATTGATCTCCTCGATGCGCTTGCGCAGGATATCGGTGAAGCGGATCAGGATGGGCGGATTGATTTCCCGCATGCTCAACTCGTCGATGAATTCCTTGATGTCAAGATAGGCATCCTTGTTCTTGTCGGGATAGACGGTCACATGCCCCTTGTCATTGATATCGAAAAAACCTTTGCCCCAGTTCTGGATGTTGTACAGTTCACGGGCCTGATCGATGGACCAGCGTTTCAGTGTGCTCTGTTCTTTCAGTTTGATTTTTTGGCGCATGGTACTCTCCTCGTTTCGGCATCACATTGCAACTCTTCGTTAATAACGCAATGGTCGACATTTTGCAAGATTTGTCTGTGGTTGCCCGGGCACAGGGCGACCACTCTTTTGGCGGCGGCTCAAGGCGGGTGGTTCCGGGTGTTATAATGATGTTTCCCCGACATGGGGCATCGGTTATAATTGAACAGAGGTGTGCCATGTATTTGAAAATAGTGACTTGCTTGGTAGTGTGGCTGCTGCTCGGCGGCACGTCGTGTGCCGACGAGCAGAAGAACTGGTCGGTTTCTCTCCAGGTGGAGTCGGGCAATGATGCGGCCTGGATTTCGCCGGATCCCCTGGGGGTGAACTATCTGCGCTATTACGAGCGGGAGGATTTTACATTCAAGATTGATGTCTGGTTGTTTACCTGGATCAATGTTATCCGGGAATTCGGAACCACCTTCACCGAGCTGGCCGGACCCATACCGCCCGATGGACGGGTGATTTATGAGGATTACATCTACGTGGAGGAAAACCAGTTCACTGCCGAAGCCTTGCTGATTCTTTGGATCGACGGCGCCGGCTACGTACACCTGGAGGTGCGGGATTTCACGGCCAGCATGCGGTTGCGGGTGACCGTGACCGGCCGGCTGAAGGTGCTGCAGACGGACACGGTGTTCGGTGACATGAACGGTGACGACATGCTGAATGACGAGGATGCGGAATTGTTGCGGGCCTGGCTGGCCGAATGGCCCATGGACGCTCCGCCGGCTGCAGCGATGGATCTGGACAACGATGGTGCAGTCAGCATCAAGGATGTGCTGATGATCCAGCATTTTTTTCTGGGCAACCTGCTCACGGCCTACCAGGGTTGGAATTTCTGAGAATATTTGCCACCAGGATCGTCAGAGCCATTTTTTCCGCCGGAAATAACAGAGCATAGACAGGACCACGAGGATGATTCCGCCCAGCACCGCCGGATAGCCCCATGGCCATTTCAGTTCGGGCATATACTGGAAGTTCATGCCGTACAATCCGACAATGAAGGACAGGGGGATGAAAATGGTGGCGATGATGGTCAGCACCTTCATCACCTCGTTCATCTTCTGGCTCAGGGTGAAATAGTACAGGTCGGAAATCCCCAAGAGCATGGTGTTGTATATCTCGAGATTGTCATGAATCTGCAGAATATGATCATACAGATCCCCGATAAACGGCATCACTTGTTCGCTGAGCAAGCCCTCTGACTCGCGTTGGAGTCGTGAGATCATCTCCCGGGTGGGCCCCATGATCCGATGCAACGCCAGCAGGTTCTTTTTAGTCTGATGAATTTCCCGCAGTTGGGCGGGATCCGTTCCTTCCAGGATGTTTTCCTCGAGTATTTGGATGCCGGTGCTGATTTCTTCCAGGACCAGAAAATAATGGTCCACCACGAGATCCATTATGGAATAGGCCAGATAGTCCACACCATAACGACGCAACCTGCCCCGTGCATTCTGCAGGCGGTCCATGACGGGTTGGAAGAGGCTGGCATCGTTCTCGCGAAAGGTCAGCAGGTAATGCTCGCCCAGAATCAGACTGATCTGTTCCACCCCGAGACGACGTGTTGCGGCGTCGAAGGTGATCATTTTCAGGACCAGGAAAATGTATTTGTTCAGATATTCGATTTTGGGCCGATGATGGGTGTTGGTGATGTCTTCCAGCACCAGGGGGTGGATATTGAAGGTCAGGCCGAGTGATTCAATGAGACTCACGTCATGAATCCCGGTGATGTCCAGCCAGGTGACGGTGGCCGGATCGGTTGTCGGCGCGGTGTCTTCCGGTACCCGCATCTCGGAAACACGAAAATGGTCCGGTCCGTAATCGACCATCTTCACCCGTGCGGTATGCTCCCTGGTTTCGCCGACGTAGACGATGGCGCCAGGCGAGTAACCGAGCTTATGGGCCGGGTGCTTCACCCGGGTAACGGCTGGCGTGCTTTTCATAGAAACCTCCGCGAGTACGCACCATTGATTCGGGGGACTCCTCTCCGCTAATCGGCCTCATTTTCGTCGTCCGGAAAGACCGAAAGCTCGCGCTGACGCCTGGCCGGGACTCCGTGACCGGCCTGTGGGCCCGCCGCGATTCACCAATCCGGCCGTCATCCCGGTGAACGCAAGGCCGTTGGGGCAAGAAATGACAGTGCACGAGCCGAACGGACGAGTCTCTTTTTCATCATACTCTAGCAGAGATTCCGTCCCGGCACAAGCCGTCAGCGGCGCAGAGCAGGTTGCGGTGGAAGATGATCACAGTTTCGCCGTCAGGCGGGGCGGATATCTTTCGGTTGTCTGAATAATCGGAATGGACGTACAATGGACATGGCACCCGCTGAAAAGGACGGCGGCCCGCGACCGGAAGTCCTGACCCGGCATGACCCCGTAGTCACCATGCCGGTGATGTGCACCGCCAGGGGACGCCATTCCAGCAGCGACACGATCCGTCTCGTTCTGACGAAAGGCGGAAGCAGGGGATGATTTTCAATGGGATGGCGATGGTCGCTATGAGTGAGATTCCGAATGATTTGATGAAACTGATTGACGGTGCTTCGGGGGAGATCCCCCAGATGTCGCGGGAAGTGGCATCCCTACGCAAGGTGGCTGCCGACTGCACGTTGGAGCTGGAAGCACGGCTGGAGGCATACGAGGACATCATGGACTCGGAAGTGGGCGATACAGCCATGGTCCGGGCTCGGAATATTGAACGCCGGGTAGGAATGCGCCAGCTCTACCTGAAATTCGAGGGGGGCAATCCCAGTGGCACCCAGAAGGACCGGATCGCCTTCGCCCAAGCCATGGACGCTCTGCGGCGGCGGTTCGACGCCATCACCGTCGCCACCTGCGGCAATTACGGCGTGGCCGTAGCCCTGGCTGCTTCCCTGGCCGGTTTGCGCTGCATCATCTACGTGCCGGAAAAGTACCATACCCAGCGGATCAAGGAGATGACCGATCTGGGAGCGGAAATCATCCGCTGCACGGGGGATTACGAATGCGCGGTCAACGTGTCCAGTGAATTCGCCGCCCGGGAGGAAGTGTACGACGCCAATCCGGGCGGAGCCAATACCGCTCTGCAGTTAAAGGGGTATGGTGAAATCGCCAATGAAATTTACGACGAACTGCGTGACGCGCCGGCTGTCGTGGCTGCCCCGGTCTCAAACGGAACCACCCTTTCCGGCATTTTCAAGGGATTTCTCAGCCTGTATCGTCGGGGCAAGACGTCCCGAATGCCGCGCCTGGTGGCGGGATCCTCGTACCGGAAGAACCCCATCACCCATGCCTTCCTCAACAATTTACCGTCGTGCGGCGATCTCCGGCCGGAACGCATTCGCGAAACGAAAATCAATGAACCCCTTATCAATTGGCATTCCATCGATGGCGACTACGCCCTGCACGCGCTGCGCGAAACCAGCGGCTGGGCGGCCGATGCTTCGGACAAGAAGATGGCCACTTTCGCTCGCCTGATACGTGATCAGGAAGGACTGAGCGTGGTGCCGGCCTCCACCGCTGGCCTGATCGCTCTGCTGGAGCGTCATCAAAGGGAGACCCTGCCCAGTGACCGTTATGTCGTTGTGTTGACGGGGAGGAAATCATGAGGCCGGATATCGAGGGGGTGGCGCTGGTTTATTGTGAAGGCGCCTTCAATACCCCCAACGGCAAAACGGCGCATGGTCTGGTCCGGTTTACTGAACGCTACCGGGTGGCGGCAGTGGTGGATTCACGCCATGCCGGGCAGGACGCCGGGCAGGTACTCGATGGACGGCCGAAAGATATCCCGATCTATGCCGCTGTGATGACGGCCCTGACCGAATGCGCCCGCCGCAGATTGCCCTGTTCGCATCTGGTAGTGGGACTGGCCCCCGATGGCGGTCGCCTCTCGGTCACGGCCCGTGAGGATGTCAAAACAGCGCTGGCCGCCGGCCTGAACATCGATTCAGGCCTGCATGATTTCCTGGGCGAGGATGAGGAGCTGTGCCGACTGGCGGAACAAAAAGGCCTTCAAATCCGCGATATCCGCAAGCCGCCGCCGCGCGGTGAATTGCACTTTTTCAGCGGCAAGATCGAACAGGTAGACTGCCTGAAAATCGCCTTGTTGGGCACGGATTCGGCCGTAGGGAAGCGGACCACAGCCTGGCAGCTGGTCCATGCCTTGCGTCGGGTGGGTTATCCGACGGAAATGGTAGGCACCGGTCAGACCGCCTGGCTGCAGGGGGCCCGCTACGGTCTGGTGCTGGATTCACTGATCAACGATTTCGTGGCTGGTGAAATCGAGCATGCCGTTTGGTCGGCCTGGCGGGAGGCCGCGCCGGCGGCCATCGTCATCGAGGGGCAAGGCAGCCTGATGAATCCGGCCTATCCCGGCGGGTTCGAGATTCTGGCGGCCGGCCGGCCTGACATGATCATCCTGCAGCATGCTCCGGCCCGCCGGGAGTATGACGGTTTTCCCGGCTACACCATGCATCCCCTTGGCAAGCAGATCGAGGCGCTGCAAATGGTCTCCGGCAAACCGGTCGTCGCCATTACCATCAATCATGAGGATATCGCACCGTCTGATGTGCCGCTAATTTGCCGGGCCCTCAAGCTGGTGACGGGTTTGCCGGCGTATGACGTCCTGCTGGAGGGCGCTGATGCGTTGGCCCGGACGGTGCTGGGTCACCGGCCGCCGACGGAGGCGGGCGGGACACGCAAAAACTGATTCCGGGATGGCGAACATGACGGATTCGAGAGACGAACCCAAAGAAAAAAAAACAGGTACGAATGATGATCGTTGGCCGGCCCTGGGACAGTTGCAGATTTTCGAGCGCCTGGAAGTCGGTCCGGTCAGAGTGGAGCCCCGGCGGCTGATCGCTCCCTACACATTGGCGGGACCAGGGGGTGAGGACCGGATCGAACTGATCTACCGCTACGAGGAGGATGTGTTCGATCCAGCCGCCGAGGTCGATGTCAACCTGGCCAGCATGATTGCTGCCCAGGTGGCCGTCAATTACGGATTGTTTTGCCGCACCATGGTGTTCCGCGGCATTTTTCAGGAAACGGACCGACGGTTCCTGCGAGACATGACGGAGAATACAGCCCGTGAAATCTACGTCAAAAAAATTTTGGAGCCGAATCCGTTCCTCACCGGGGCGGCGGTACAAGTACCTCCCCTGCGTCTGGTCCGTTACAGCCACGCCCGACTGGAGTTTCCTGACGAGAGAGGCCGTAACGGGCATGGACGCTGGCAATTGTGGCCCATGGAGTCGAGACGGTATGCCGTTCTGTCCAGCGGCGGCAAGGACAGCTTGTTGAGTTACGGCCTGCTCAACGAAATCGGGGACGAGGTGCATCCGATATTCGTCAACGAATCCGGCCGTCACTGGTATACCGCCCTGAACGCCTATCGTCACTTCCGCAATCATGTGCCCTACACCGCCAGAGTCTGGATGAATGCCGACCGGGTCTTTCCCTGGATGCTGCGTCATATGCCGTTTATCCGCAAGGATTTCGCCACTGTACGCGCCGATGATTATCCCATCCGGCTGTGGACGGTGGCCGTTTTCCTTTTCGGCGCCCTCCCCCTGCTGCGAAAACGGCATATCGGCAACCTGATTATCGGCGACGAATACGACACGACGCGCCGCCTGACCAGCCACGGCATCACTCATTATGACGGCCTGTTTGATCAGAGCCGGTATTTCGATAACGCCTTGTCGCGCTATTTTTTGCGCAAGGGCTGGTCCGTCGCCCAGTTCTCCATCCTGCGCCCCCTTTCCGAACTGTTGATTCAAAAAATCTTGACCCTGCGGTACCCGGAACTTCAGAGACACCAGGTGTCCTGCCATGCCGCCCACATGGAGGGCGACCGGGTCCGGCCCTGTGGGCGGTGTGAGAAATGTCGCCGTATCCTCGGGATGCTGGCCGCCCTGGACGTCGATCCGACCCCCAGCGGTTATCGGGAGGAGCAAGTTCCTCCGGCCCTGGCGGATCTTGCCCGCAAAGGAATTCACCAGGAATCGGCCGGTTTTCGTCATCTGTTGCATCTGCTGGACCAGAAGGACAAGCTGGAACTGAAACCGGCGCGACGGCGAACCTTGCGGGAGCATTCCGAGGTCGTTCATCTGCGTTTCGATCCGGAGCGGTCCCCCCTCAATGGCCTGCCCCAGCATCTGCGACAACCGCTCATCGAGATCTGGCTGCCCTATACGCGTGGGTCATTACGCCGTGAGGGACGGGAGTGGCGGCCGTTCGATCCCCTGAGTGATCCGGAGTTCCGTCGGTCCTACCCCTTCGAGATCCATCCGGCCGGTTCGGCCATGATTTCCGGCGACACCTCGCCTCCCCGGCCGCATGTCTGGGGTGAGTTGACCTGGCCGGAAGCGGAACGTCGCTTCGAGGAAGTGGATATCGCCCTACTGCCGGTCGGATCCATTGAACAGCATGGGCCTCATCTGCCGCTGGATACGGACGCCTTCGACGCCGATTACTTGGCCCGGCGGGTGGCCGAGGCCTGCAGCGACCCCAAGCCATTCGTTTTGCCGCTGATTCCCTACGGTGTTTCCTACGAACATAACGCCTTTAAGGGAACGATCAGCATCACCAACGACACACTGGCCCGACTGGTCTATGAAATCGGCCTCAGCCTGGCCCGCAACGGCATCCGCAAGCTCATCATTATCAACGGCCACGGCGGCAATGACCCGGCGCTGAATCACGCCGCCCAGATGATCAATCGTGACGCCCATATCTTTGTCGGTGTGGATACGGGTGAAACCAGCGATGTCGATATTTATCAGCTGATTGACACGCCCAATGATATCCACGCCGGCGAGGTGGAAACGAGTACCAGCCTGGCCGTACGCCCGCAACTGGTGCGTCAGGATCTGGCCGCAACGGCGGTGCCGGAATTTTCCAGCCGCTATCTCGATTTCACATCACGCCGGGGCGTGTCGTGGTATGCCTATACCCAGCACATGTCCCCCAGCGGCGTGTTGGGCGATCCCTCGCGGGCCAGTGCCGAAAAGGGACACAAGATCTGGCAGATCATGGTGGCTCACCTGGTCGCCCTGGTGGAGGATTTAAAAAACATGACCCTCGAGGAAATTTATCAGCGACGGATGTGAGGCGGCCATGAGAATTTCCCGGCTTGAGATCTGGCCGATGAAGATTCCACTGCGCGAGTCCTATGCCATCGCCTACGAGACGGTGACGGCGGCGGATATGGTGTTCCTACGGCTGGAAACCGGTGCCGGTGTGACCGGTTTTGGTTGTGCCGCGCCGGATGCGCAGGTCACCGGCGAGACCATGGAAACTGTGCTGCGGGTGGGCGAAGAGGCCATCCGCCCGCAGCTGAAAGGCGCGGATCCGCTACGCGTTGCCTTCCAGCTGGAAAAGCTCCGCAAACCGCTGCTTAATCAGCCGGCGGCTATGGCCATGGTGGACATGGCGCTGCACGACATCCTCGGAAAAAAGGCGGGCTTGCCCTTGTACCGCTTGCTAGGCGGATTTCGGGAGCGGATGAAGACCAGCATCACCATCGGTATCCTGCCGCTTGCGGAGACAGTGGCGCGGGCCCGGCAGTTCGTTCGTCAGGGATTTAAGGCACTCAAAATCAAAGGCGGGCGGGACGTATCGGCGGACGTTGAACGGGTGATCCGGGTGCGGGAGGCGGTGGGTCAAGGCGTCGAATTGCGCTTCGACGCCAATCAGGGCTACAACCTGGAAAGTTCGCTGCATTTCGTCCGGGCGACCCGGTCCGCGCGTGTGGAATTGCTGGAACAGCCTACACCCCGCCATGAGACGGCCCTGCTGGGACAGGTCTGCCGGGGCGCCGACATCCCCATCATGGCCGACGAAAGTCTGATGAACCTGCGGGACGCCTTTCGACTGGCCCGGCGGGAGCTGGCGGATATGGTCAATGTGAAGCTGATGAAGGTGGGTGGGATTGCCGAAGCGATCCAGATCAACGGGGTGGCCCGGGCGGCCGGTCTCGAGGTTATGGTGGGCTGCATGGATGAGGCGGCGCTGGGGATTGCCGCCGGCCTCCATTTTGCCTTGGCCCGGCCCAATGTCCTGTATGCCGATCTGGACGGGCACTTTGACCTCCTAAACGATCCGTCCGCCGGAGCCGTGATCCTGAAGGACGGTATTCTCTATCCCACCGGCAAGCCGGGGCTGGGTTTCGATCTGGCCTGATGCCATGAAGGATAGAGCCGTGCCGGAAGAGTGGCGATCGATTTCGTCGGGAAAGCCAAAAAAAGGATTGTACTTTTTCGTGGCGACAGCATCTTGTATCTATACAATCACCGGGGGCAACCGGTGGATCTCTTTGTGGCATGGGTCAACGAGAGAATGACTGTTACGGATTTGAATATATCCAAATATTTGTGACGAGGGATAACTTAATGAAAAAACTACAATTGGCAAGGTTTTGCCTGTTTATGTTCGTCGGGCTCCTTCTATTCTCCGTTGTTTACGCCCAGGCGGGACGTGGGGCGAAGCCCGGCACCCAGGCCAAGGACGAGGCCACGGCCGTCAGTGAAAAAGCGGAGCGGGATATGATCACGAAATTCAACCTCGAACGGGAGAAAACCGTTGATTTTCTGAAACAGAAGTCGGATGCCAAATTCATCGATATTTACCGTGACTCCAACAATGCGACCCGGAGGCTGTACAACCGGATCTATGAAAAGCATCCGGACGTGAAGGCCATTCCGCTCATCAAGGACCGGGAAGCCGCCATGAAAAAATATTCCCTGGAAATCAAGCAATCCCACCCCGAGGTGTACAAAAACTACATCGAAGCGGACAAGAAGATGCTGGATTATCTTCTCAAATCCAATCCTCGTCTGAAACAGATGTACGAGCAGATGACCCCTGAACAACAGGCCCAGCTCTGATTTAAACCCTGATTCCCCTTTTACATGATCCGATACGCCCGGCGAAGGAGCCGGGACGTTTCTCCACGGGCGGAGATGCTCCGTGAACTTCCCCCGCGGGAAAGGTGCTTCTCTGGCCGGCGGTGGAGACTCATCGTAAAAAACTCTTGAATTGCGTGGGCGTCGCATTGCAAAATGTTATTTTATCTCACGGAATTAGGACGGGATTCGGACCTCTGACACGGGTATGACCAGGATCCAGAAGCCGGGACAAAGGCCGTTTTCACAAGGACAGGGGCAGCATAGCGGATGCATATCACCACATTCGAATTCCTGTTTTACTGGTTGCTGGTGCTGGTCGTTTACTACTTCCTGCCCCGACGGGCGCAGAATGTCCTATTGCTGGCCGCCTCCGTCCTGTTTTACGGTACCTGGTCATGGCGGTTCGTGGGAGTTCTGGCCATATTGACAATGGCCAATTTCTTTTGGGCCCGCCTGTTACGCAAAGGACAGGCACGCATCCCCTGGCGTCTGTGGCTGGGTATTGGCGGGAATGTCGGCACGCTGGTAGTGTTCAAGTATGCCGATTTTTACGTGCCCGAACTGCTGCAGCTGCTGGGCGGCGGAGCAACGCTGGAATGGGTGCTGAAGATCGTGCTGCCCGTCGGCCTCTCGTACCGGATACTGGAAAATATTTCCTACCTGGTGGATGTGTATCGTGGGCAGATCCCCGCCAGCCGCAATCTGGTGGATTTCGGCCTGTTTTCCTTTTACGCCCTGAAATTGCTGTCCGGACCCATCGAGCGGGCGCGCTCCTTTCTGAATCGCCTGGCCGAGCCGCGCCTGGTGGACAACGATGTCATCGCCCGCAGTTTTACGTTGCTGGTCATCGGCGCTTTTCGCAAGCTGGTCATCGCCGATACCCTGGCCGGCGTCATCCCCCCGCTGATGTTCGAATCCCCCTCCGCCTACGGCTCGTGGGAACTGGTGATGGGATTGCTGATCTACGGCTTCATGCTCTACAACAATTTCGCCGGTTACACCGACATGATGCGGGGCTTGAGCGGCTTCTTTGGTTTGCCGCTGTCCAGCAATTTCTTTTGTCCCTTCTTCTCCCGAAACATGACGGAAATCTGGACCCGCTGGCACACCACCCTCGGCTTGTGGCTGCGGGATTACATCTATCTGCCGCTGAGCCGCGCCTTTTTGCGCCGCAACCCCAATCCGCGGCGCTGGGCCAACGTGGTGGTGCCGCCCATGGCGGCCATGCTGGTCAGCGGCCTGTGGCACGGGCTCAGCTGGAATCTGGTCTGCTGGGGGGCCCTCATCGGATTCTTTCTGGTGATCAGCCGTTTGCCTTCCCTGTGGCGTCCGCTGATGCCGCCGGACCGGCAGCCCATGTGGCGCCAGCTGCTGGGGATGGGCGCCGTGGCGGTGGCCATGGCCTTCTCGCTGGTCCTCTTTATTATGGACTTCAATACCGCGGCCGACTTCTACGAACGGCTGTTTTTCTGGACCAAATGGGTCACCCCGCCGCCGCTGGCGGTTTTTGGGGTGGCGCTGTCCCTGGGGCTGGATATCTGTCAGTACGTGCGGCGGGATGAAGTGATCTTTTTGCGCTGGCCACGCTGGCTGCAGGCGGTGCTCCTGGCGGCGGCCCTCCTGGCCATCTTTCTGGCCACGCGGCTGAAACCGGCCGAGCCGTTCATCTACCAGGGATTCTGAGGGAGGCATCATGAACCGGGCGGAGATCATCGATGGATTGCGCGACTTTATTCGTACGGAGTTGCTGGGTGAACCGGATGCCGAACTGGGCGTGGACGAACCGCTCATCACCAGCGGCCGCATCGATTCCTTCTCTATCGCCCAGGTGGCGGTCTTCGTGGAGACGGCGTTTGGCGTGTACGTTCCCGACAACGAGCTGGTGGTGGACAACGCCGACACGCTGGCCCAGATGGCCGACCTGGTGCTGCGTTATGCCGCGGACGATGCCACGGACTGATGGGATGAGTCGTCCGGGCGATAAAGAATGCGCCAAAGGGCAAGGAATTCCGGAAAATGAGCAAGCGACCTCAACGCGACAATCTGGTGGATACGGCGCGGGACTGGGCCCAGGCGGCGCCGGACCGGACGGTTTATATCTGTCTCGATGAAAATCTCGCTGAATCGGACCGGCTGACCTTCGGGCAGCTGGATGCCCGGGCCCGGAGTTTGGCCGCGGCCCTGCAATGCCGCTATACGCGGGGCGAACGGGTGCTGTTGCTGCAGTCGCACGGCCTCGATTTCATCATCGCCCTGTACGGCTGCATGTACGCCGGACTGATCGCCGTGCCCTGCCCGGCGCCACAGCTGAACCGCCCCCTCGACCGCCTGCAGGCTGTCGCCCGGGACGCCACCGCCACGGCGGCCTTCGTGGA
>JAFGRT010000067.1 GCA_016935015.1 Acidobacteriota bacterium
CCCGGGCATTGTCCATGTTTGCGGCCATCGCCGCCCTGCGCGATGCCTTCCGGGAGCTGTCCGCCGGCCGGGTTACCATGCCCCTGCGCGCCCGATTACCGGTGCCAGACCATGACGGCATCTTCCTGGTGATGCCGGCCCTGATCCCCGCCGCGCAGCAGATGGCGGTGAAGGTAGTATCGGTCTATCCGGAAAATCCCGGGCAGGGACTTCCCTCTATTCACGCCGTGGTGCTGATGTTCGATCCCCGGGACGGCCGCCCGCTGGCGTTGCTGGACGGGGAAACCCTCACGGCCCTGCGCACCGGCGCCGCCTCGGGCGTGGCCACTGGTCTGTTGGCCCGGCCCGAGGCCGCCACCGCCGCCGTGTTCGGGGCCGGCGCCCAGGGCCGCACCCAGCTGGAGGCCGTGGCTACGGTCCGGCGACTGACACGCGCCTGGATCTTCGACCCGGCGGTCGAAACCGCCACGGCCTTCGCCCGTGAAATGACCGACCAGCTGGGATTTCCCGTGGATATCGCCCCGGATCCGGCCGCCGCCCTCCGCCAGGCGGACGTTGTCTGCACCGCCACCACGTCCGGCCGGCCGGTGTTCACCGATAGAGACGTGCCGCCGGGCACGCACATCAACGCCGTGGGGGCCTACACGCCAGCCAGCCACGAAATCCCTCCGGCCACAGTGGCCCGGGCACTGGTGGTGGTGGATCAGCGCCAGGCCTGCCTGGCCGAGGCCGGCGACCTGCTCATCCCCCGCGAACAGGGACTCCTGGCCGCGGATTTTTTACCGGCGGAACTGGGCGAAATCCTCGACGACCGCCGTCCCGGCCGGTCCTCGCCCGACGAAATCACCCTCTTTAAATCAGTGGGAGTGGCAGTACAAGACGCCGCCGTGGCCGGTCGGGTCCTGGACGCCGCCGCCGAAATCGGTCTGGGCCGGGAAGTCATGCTTTGAATGTCGCGGCCACCGGGAAAAGTCGGCGGCCCGCTGTGGACATAAACTGATCGTCCGGAGGCTTACCATGCGCATCGACCTTCGCAGCGACACACTGACCCAGCCTTCGCCAGACATGCGAAAAGCCATGCTGGAGGCGGAACTGGGCGATGACGTATACGGGGAAGACCCCACCGTCAACCATCTGCAGGAACGGGTGGCCCGCATGCTGGGCAAGGAAGCGGCCCTGTTCATGCCCAGCGGATCCATGGGCAATTGCGTCTGCCTGCTCAGCCAGGTGGCGCCCGGCCATGAAATCATTTGTGAAGCCAAGTCCCACATCATCAACTACGAACTCGCCTCCCTGGCCGTCTTCGGGGGGCTCCTGCCGCGGGTGATCCCCGGCGTGAACGGCCGGATGGATCCGGATGACATCGTGCGGGCCGTGCAACCGAAAACATACTATGCCAGCCAGACCGGCCTCATCGCCCTGGAGAACACCCACAACATGGCCGGCGGCACCGTGCTGGAGCCGGAGTACATGGCCCAGATCCGCGAAATCGCCCACCGGTACAACCTGCCCGTCCATCTGGACGGCGCCCGTATGTTCAACGCCGCCGCCTACCTCGGCGTGCCCGTGGTCGAGCTCGCCCGCTACGCCGATTCCGTCATGTTCTGTTTTTCCAAGGGACTGGCCGCGCCCGTAGGTTCCATCGTCGCCGGCAGCGCCGAATTCATTACCCGGGCGCGCGTCCATCGCAAGCGGCTGGGGGGCGGGATGCGCCAGGTGGGCATGCTGGCGGCCGCGGCCATGGTGGCTCTGGACACCGTTCCGCCGCTGTTGCCGGCCGACCACGAAAAGATCCAACGCTATGCCGGATTTCTCTCCGCCTACGATTTCATCCGCTTCGACCCGGCCACGGTACAGACCAACATCCTGGTTTTCCAGGTGAATCATCCGCAGCGCACCGCTGCCGATTTGGGTGGTTATTTGGCCGAGCGGGGCATCCTGTGCCATGTCTTCGGTGATAACATCCGGTTCGTCACGTACCGCGACATCACCTTCGAGATGGTGGAGGAGAGTCTGGAGATCATACGGGATATCTTCCGGCACTATTTTTAGACACCCCTCAAGGAAACATCATGAATCTGCACTGGAAACCACCGGCTGAATGGCCGGTCATTCGCACCATCGAGGCCCACACGGCCGGCGAGCCCTTACGGATCATCGTCGACGGCCTGCCGCCCATCCCCGGCGACACCATCCTGGCCAAGCGGAACTACGCCCGCCGGCACCTGGACCACCTGCGCACCACCCTCATGTGGGAGCCGCGGGGTCACGCCGACATGTACGGGGCCATTCCGGTGGAACCCGTCACACCCGACGGCGACCTGGGCGTGCTGTTCCTGCACAACGAAGGCTTCAGTACCATGTGCGGGCACGGTATCATCGCCCTGGCCACGGTGTTGCTCGAGACCGGCATGATCGTCCGGGAAGGCGATGCACCCGTTTTGCGCATCGACACCCCGGCCGGCCGGGTAACGGCCCGGGCGAGGCGGGAAGAGGGCCGGATCGCCCGGGTGGCCTTCGAGAACGTGCCGTCTTTTGTCTATGCCGCCGCGCGGCGGGTGGACGTGCCCGGTATTGGGCCAATTCCCTACACCGTGGCCTTCGGCGGGGCGTTCTACGCCTTCGTCGAGGCGGCCGACCTGGACGTGGGCCTCGACCCATCGGATTTCCGCCGCCTTATCGACCTGGGCACGCGGATCAAGCACGCCGTCATGGCCGACCTGCCCCTGGTTCATCCCGACGCCGAGGACCTAAGCTTTCTCTACGGCACCATCCTCACCGGTCCGGCCCAAGACCCAGCCCATCACAGCCGCAACGTCTGCGTGTTCGCCGACGGCGAGGTGGACCGCTCGCCCACCGGCACGGGGGTCAGCGCGCGCGCCGCCATCCATTACGCCCGCGGCGACGTCGCCCTGGATGAACCCTTCACGGTGGAAAGCATCCTGGGCACCACCATGACGGGCCGGGCCGTTCGGGAAAGCCATGTCGGAACCTTTCCGGCTGTCATCCCCACAGTGACCGGCCAGGCGTCCATCGTCGGCCAAGCCGAGTGGTGCGTCGATCCCAACGACCCACTTCGCCATGGTTTTATCCTGCGCTGACTCCCCCTGTCCTTACCAGTCCGACCGGCTGACATCCAGCGGCAACAAATCCACCACCTCTTTCTATTCGACAGGGTTAACCAGGCAGCGTATGCCGGCTCACCTCGGCGGCGAGGCATTGCCTGCAACTTTTCCCGGTGATGAGGGTTAAATGGAATGATACGATGGATGGCAACCTCGAAGTTAACCGGAGGAGCGCGCCGTTGGTTCGAATCCTGTTATGTCTGATCCTGATGATGGTCGGCGGATTGTGTGCCGCCTCGCCACCCGTCGGCGAATCAGGCACGGGCGGCGATCCCCCCGGCGACACGCCGCTGCTGTACAGCCCGCTGGATATTCCGGTCCGGGACGGGCAGACCCTGGCCGCCGACCTGTACTTCAGCGGAGCCACGCCCGAACCCAGACCGGTCATCCTTATCCAGACACCCTACAACAAGAACTATTACCGTCGCATGGTCTGGAATCCGGAGCAGCCGCCCCTGTTTCCTCTGGACCGCCACTACAACTACGTGGCGCTGGACTGGCGGGGCTTCTACGGTTCGACAGACGCCGCTGTGGCCGGCTACGACCGCGGTCTGGACGGCTATGACGCCGTGGAGTGGATCGCCGCCCAGCCGTGGTGTGACGGCCGGGTAGGCACCTGGGGCTCCTCGGCCCTGGGCTATATCCAGTTCCAGACGGCCCGGCATCGGCCGCCCCGCCTGGTCTGTAGCGTGCCGCGGGTCAAGGACATCCGGACCACCTATTCCGACTATTATTACGGCGGCGTTTACCGCAGGGAACACATCGAGAACATGGAACAGCTGGGCCTCGTTTCCACGGACCTGATCCTGGCCCATCCCACCCGGGACTTCTTCTGGCAGATCTGGGAGCAGCAGACGGATTTCACCGCCGCCCTGGCCGTGCCCATGTTTATCATCGGCGGCTGGTTTGATCACTATCCGGAAACGGTTCTGGCCGCTTTTCATGATTTACGGACGCAAAGTCCGGCGCCGGCGCGGAACCAGCACAAGCTGCTGTTCGGCCCCTGGCTGCACGGTGAGGTGGATGAATCCCGCCAGGGAATTCTGGAGTACCCCAACGCCACCGGTATCGCCGACGAAATGACCATCCGGTTCTGGGATTTCCATCTGCGCGACCAGGCCAACGGGTGGGAGGAGGTGCCGCCCGTCACGTATTATCAGATGGGCGACAACGACTGGGTGACAACCGACACATGGGAGAATCCGCGGCGGGAAGAACGGATCCTGTATCTGACGGCAGGCGGACACCTGGCATTTACACCGCCGGCCGACGACGAGCCGCCCGCCCCATTCGACTACGACCCTGCCGATCCCACGCCGGCGGTGGGCGGGGCGCGCTTCAGCCCATTCGACCCGGACCTGCCCATCGGCCCGCAGGACCTGCGAACCACCATCGAGAACCGCGGCGATGTCCTCGTCTATTCCACCGCCCCCCTGACGTATGACCTGCGCCTGGCCGGTCCTGTCCGGATCCTGTTGTACGTTTCCTCGGACCGTCTTGATACGGACATCTGCATCCGTCTGACGGAAGTTTTCCCTGACGGCCGGTCGGTCATCATGACCCAGGGAATCCGGCGAATGCGCTTCCGGAACGGGTATTCCGCGGAAGAACTGATGATACCGGGGGAGATATACCCGGTGGAGGTGGAACTGCAGGACCTGGCCCTGACCATCCGGCGCGGGCATCGCCTGAGCATCGTAGTCAGCTCGGCCGCTTACCCCCATTTCGACGCCAATCCCAACAGCGGCGGACCGCTCTATGAACCAGGCCCCCTCTACATCGCCCGGAATACAATCTGGCACGATGCGGACCACCCCTCACACGTGCTGCTCAGCGTTCCCTGGCCGTCTGACATCAGCGGCGACGGACAGGCCGATGCCACCGACCTCCTGCTGCTGGCGGCGTACCTGGCTGACAACGCCGGAGGATTTCCGTTGGGCGCCGCTGACGGCGATGTCAACGGCGACGGCGTCGTCAAAGTGGTGGATCTGATCGAGCTGGCCGTGCGCCTGGTTGCCGGGGCCGAACAAATACAGTGAACCGGCTTGACCGGCCGGAAAGCGTTGTCTTCCCCTCACTCCCCCCGGGCCAACTCCAGGGCGCAGCCGGCCACCAGCCGGCCGATATCCTCCATGATCCGCGGCGTGATCCAGTAAATGGTGTCCTGATCCGTATGGTAGCCGTGGTGATCGCCGCCGGAAGAAAATACCGAGACAGCCGGAATTCCCTTTTCGATAAACGGGCCGTGGTCGGCCCCGCTGCTGCCGATACGTTCATTGCCTTCCAACCGGCAGGTCAGACCCAGGGAATCTTTGACCCGGTTGGCCAGGAGCTCGAAACGGGGGTCTTTTTTCAATCCCAGCACGAAAATGTCGGGACCGGCGCCTACCATGTCCGTATTCAGAACAAAGTGGATCTTCTGGATGGGCGCCGGCGGCCGCTCGGCAAAGCGCCGCGAGCCCAGCAGGCCCATCTCCTCGCCGCCGAACAGGACGAAGACGATGCTGCGCGGCGACCGGACGCCGGCCTGGGCCATGGCCCGGGCGATGGCCAGCACCACGGCCACTCCCGAGGCATTGTCGTCGGCGCCGGGCGTCAGCACCGGCCACGCGCCCGTGTGATCCAGGTGTGCCCCAATAACCACCGCCTCTTTCTGTCGCTCCGGGTCGCTCCCGGGCAGAAAAGCCACCACGTTGTAGCCGGTCCCCAGCCGCCGCTCGGCCTGCACGGCCAGATCCGCCGTCGCTTTCGTGACGAAGGAGACATTCCGGCGCAGATTCAGCAGCGGTTTCAGCGCCTCCACTGACGTGCCCGAGGCCTTCAGCACGGCATCCGCCATCTCCGTGGAAATCTGCACCATGGGAAAATTTTCCAGGTGGTCACCGTTGGGATTGGCCACCGGCCGGTAGATGTAGAGCAATCCGGCTGCGCCGTGACGGCGGGCGTTGGCCGTGCGGAAACGATGGTCGTCGTAGACCGTCCAGTCCTCGCCCTCGCGGGGCGGTGGCGCGCCCTTGATGATCATGACGATTTTGTCCGTCACAGCCAGTCCGGCATAGTCATCATGACCATACTCCGGTGCACTCAGCCCATACCCGGCAAACACCACCGGCGCGGCAACCGTCCCGTGCCCGGAGAAATTCAAAGGATAAAAATTCGAGAAGTATTCCCCCTCGATGACTTCTTCCCGGCTCTCCGTTTGGATCCGCAGCGTCAGTGAGGCCTGCCGGACTTCCGTATAACGGACGGAAAACTCCTGCAGATAGTCCTCGGACAGAGGTGCCAGGCCCCATTCCCGAAACAGGTCGGCCGCCCGGCGGGCCGCCCGGGCGTAGCCTGTTGTCCCCGTCAGTCGTCCTTCATAGGCCGGCGAAGAGAATTCGGACACCCGTTCATAGATTTCCGCCGCCCGGATTCCTTCCGTCACGGCCGATTGGGTGGCCAGGTCCACCGCCGCCACCCAGATACACATTGCCATCAGCAGTACCATCGTTCGGCGAATCACGATACCTCCCCTGTCATCAGAATCACAAAACCAAGCACCAGCAATATACTGGAATTTGTCGCCCCATGTTTCATTCCCTGGACGGCCCGCTCAATCCGTCCGCGTGCTCCGGGAAATTTCCACATTCGACAAGGTTGAAAAAAGAGCCCGGGCACACTACAATGATGAATTATTTGCTGAAGTTATTGAACAAAAAAAGGCGTTCGCCGCCAATGATGGTTCGGCGGGAACGGCAGAGGCAATGGCATGAAGGAATGTCCCCGCTGTGGACGTTGTCTGGAAGACCCTGCGTCTCGCTGCCCACAGGATGATTTCCCCCTGGAGCCCTCCTTGCCGGGGGCACCGGTTATGGACGGCCGCTACGACCTGGAACGGCGACTGGGTAGCGGAGCCATGGGCGCCGTTTACCGGGCCCGTCATCGGGATCTGAAGAAAGCGTTCGCCCTCAAACTGATCCACCACGCCGCCCATGCCAATCCACAATACCAGATCCGTTTCCGCCGGGAGGCTGAAGCCCTCGGCAAACTGGAACACACCAACATTGTCCGGGTGACCGACTACGGCGTCGATCCCCGCAGTGGCGGTATCCCCTACCTGGTGACAGAGTATTTGGAAGGCCAGACCCTCCAGCAGACCATACGGGACCGCCAGCGCCTGCCGACCCGGGAGGCCTTGCCATTGCTGGACGGCATCGCCCGGGCCATCGACCACGCCCACCGCCAGGGGATACTCCACCGTGACCTCAAACCGGGCAATGTTTTTCTGTGTGGAGACCCGGCAGCGCCGTCCGTTAAAATCCTGGATTTCGGCCTGGCCCGGTTCGTGGATCCAACCATCCCATCGACGAACCGGCCCGGTTCGTCACCGGAGCTGTCGTCCCGGGTGCGTCTGCGGACCGGTGCCGACGGCCTGGCGGAATCGCTGCCATCCCCCCTCACCGATTCCTATCAGGATTTTTTACCGACCCTGGCCCTGGATGGGAGCAAATCCCCCGACCAGACGGAACGATTGACCATGGCCCACGCCATTCTGGGCACGCCTGGTTATATCGCGCCGGAAATCTATCGTGGCCAGGAGGCCAGCGCCGCATCGGACATTTACTCCTTCGGGGTGATCATCTTTGAGACATTGACGGGCCAGTTACCCTACGCCGGCAATCCGCAGGAAATCATCTATCACCAGCTCCAGGACCCGCCGCGATCGGTGGCGGAACTCCAGCCGGATCTGGACCCAGGCGTGGACGATCTGCTGGCTCGCGCCCTGTCCAAATTCCCGGACCAGCGTCCCGCCACGGCGACCACGCTGGTGACACGCCTGCGCCAGGCGTTCGCCCGAGCCGAAACGCACAGCTGGCAACGCCGGGAAACCCCTGTCCGGCGGCGCTGGGCCTCCGCCGTCGCCCTGCTGACGGTAGTGGTCAGCCTGCTCCTTTCCGAACTGCCCCTCATTCGCAGTCTCGAAAATCAGTTGCTGGATCTTCGCTTTCAGCTCCGACCGGGACGGGCTGTTGATGACCGGATCCTGTTGGCGGTGGTGGATGAAGCGAGCCTGCAGGCGGATCCCACGCCGCTGCCTTCCCGGGAGAAAGCCGACGAATTCGGCCAGGTGCTTCAGGCGGTTTTTGCCGCCGGCGCCCGGGGCGTCGCCATCGACTTTACCCTCCCGGTACAATGGAGCCGCTCGGAGGCGTTTTCCTCCCTGGTCCTGCAGCACCGGCAGTCCCTGGTCCTGGCCGCCTATGTCGGCCCTGACGGGCAATCCACCGGCTGGGAATGTCTCCAGGGATTGACCATGCTGGCCCTGGGTTCCGAACAAGCGGCGCGGGGCTTGTTCGGCCTGGTGAACCTGAACCGAGAACTGGACGGCGCCGTTCGCCGCATGGACCTGGCCTATCGCACAACCGACAAGGATGAGCTGCTGACCTTCCCCGCCCGGGCCTACCAGATACTGGAGCCGGCGACGCCATGGACGTTCGAGTTGTCCGCCGACCCGTTGTGGGTGGACTACACGCCCGACCCGAACGGCTTTACCCGAATTTCCTGGAAGGACCTGCCGCCGCTGGTTCATCGGCAGCCGGAGCTTTTTGCCGGCAGGATGCTGATGGTGGGCGGCGCGTATATGCAGTCGGGCGACGAATTCTTTCTGGCCCTGACGGAAATGGTCCCCGGCGTCACCATCCAGGCCTTTATGCTTAATACCCTGCTGCAGGGCGTACCCATCCGACCGCTGGCCGCGGCGTGGTGGCTTGTCCCGCTGGGACTCGGCGTGTTTGCCTTTGCCCACCAGTCCCTCTTGCGGCGGCGACAGGGCGAGGCGTTGGTCGGACTGGCCCTGCTGGCCGGCCTGTATACCGTGGTTGGCTTCGCCCTGTTCATCTGGGCCGGCCGGTTGCTGAATCTGGCCGCACCCCTGGCGGCCGCGGCCATGGCGGTGGGAGTGACCTGGCTTGTCCGCCGTCGCCTGGCCCCTTTTCCCATTCCGGATACGGAGGTAAATGATTGATGAAAAAGACAGTCTTCATCGTTTTCTGCTCACTGGCCTGGCTTTCGTTCCAGTCGTCTTCGACCATGGCGGCGGAAGAAACGGATCCGGCTGTGCCGGTGGCCATTGTTTGCTACGTGCAGGGAGCGGTCACGGTACAGCCGGCCGATCCGAACGCTGCAGCCGTGCCACTCAACCTCTTTGACTGGCTGTCCGCCGGGGCCACGGTGAGCACCGGCGACGACGGCCGGGTGATCATCGCCATGGCCGGCGACGGTTCCCGCTACGAATTGGGCCCCGGCGCCCGAATCGTGCTGAATCCCGAACAACCGGAAATGCTGGGGCCGGTCCGGGAGCTGCCACCCGTCCACTATTCGCCCCGCTTGCCATCACTCACCGATCCGCGCCGCTGGGGCCAACAGGCCGGGGCTATCCGCCTCCGCGGCGCCGCGGAGGCCGGCCAGCTGTATCCCAGTAACGGCGCCACGCTGCTGGCCGATCAACCGGTACTGCTCTTTCCACTGCTTCCCGGAGCCGAGAAGTACCGGGTGGAGATCGAAGATGAGTGGGGCAATAACATTTTCTCCGTGGAAACGCGTGAGACCCGTCTGGATCTCTCGACGGGTATTCTGAAACCCGGCTCCTTCTACTATTGGCGTGTGCGGACCGTCAGCCAAACCAGGACCTCCACCTGGGAGGAAGCCATTTTCGCCACCCTGAGCGACGAGGATGTTTGTCGCCACAACGAACTCCGGCAACAGGCCACGGGCAGCGACGATCCGGTCCTTTGGCTCCTGTTGGCCTGGCTGGACATGGAACTGGGCTTGCGGCGGGAGGCCTGCCACTGGTTGAAGGAAGCCCTGCGTCTCGATCCGGGAAACCCCTCCATCCACGACGCCATGCGGCGGGGGCAATGTATGGATCAGAATCGGTAGCGGCACAGGTAGAGCATGAAAAAGCAAGGGATTCGTATCGAGTCAGTGGCACCGGACTCACCCGCCGCGGCCATGAGCCTGGTGCCGGGTGACCGGGGCTTGACCCTCAATGGACACCCCTTGCGCGACTCTCTGGATGTCTCCTTCTATCTCGACCCAACCGGGCCCAACCACCTGGCCGTGCGTAAGGAGTCGGAGGAATTGTGGGACGTTGAATTCGAGTTGGATGAGGACGAACCCCTGGGTGTGGAATGGGAACCCATCCGACCACGCATCTGCTGCAACAAGTGCATGTTCTGCTTCGTGGACCAACTGCCGCCGGGAGTACGGCCCAGCCTGCTCATCAAGGACGAAGATTTTCGGCATTCCTTCCTGTACGGCAATTTCATCACCCTGGGCAATTTCACCGAAAAAGACCTACAGCGGGTCGTGGAGCAGCATCTTTCACCGCTCTATATCTCGGTGCATTCCACCAACCCGCAGTTGCGCCGCCGGCTGGTGGGCTGTGCCGGCGGAGACCGCTTCTTTCACTTTTTCGACCAGCTCATCGCCCACGGCATCTCCCTGCATACCCAGATCGTCGTGTGCCCGGGTCTGAATGACGGACCTGAACTGACCCGCTCCGTCAGGGATCTCATCGGCCGCTTTCCGGCGGTGCAATCGGTGGGCGTGGTTCCCGTCGGCCTGACGGATTTCCGGGCCGGGCTAACGCCCCTCATCCCCCCGGATTCCCCCTTCTGCCGCACCGTCATCCAAACGCTGCACCCCATCCAACAGGAATGCCGGCAACGTCACGGTGTCGGGATCGTCTATTTGGCCGACGAATTCTACCTCCAGGCCGGGTACCCCCTCCCCGCCGGCGACACATACGATGATTATCCCCAACTGGAAAACGGGATCGGTATGGCGCGCGACTTTATGGACGATTTCCGTCGCTTGCTGCGGCGGTCATCCCGGCACATTCGCGTCCGCGAGGTCATTTTCGTCACCGGGGCCTTGTTCGCCCCCCTTCTGGATCGCTGCCTGCAGCGCTTCAACCGTCGCCATCACACAGCGCTGCACGTCGTGGCCGTACCCAACCGCTTCTTCGGCCGGCGGGTAACCGTCACCGGTCTCCTGGCCGGACACGATATCGCCTGTGCCATCCCGCCGGATCTGCCGGCCGGGTTTGTGGGTATTCCCTACCATTGTATCAGCCGCGCCCAGGACATTTTCGTGGACGACGTTTCCCTGCCGAACCTGGCCGATCTGCTCGGCCGCCCGGTCTGTCATCTTGCCCCCGGCGCGGAGGGGTTGTGGCGGGCGCTGACCAAACCGCCTGATCTGATCTATCCTTCGCGTCAGTCGTAGTGTAAAATATGGCTTTCACCTGTTCGCCGCGGCGGGGTTCACCCGCCGGGCCGGACAGAAGGCCGTCGCACCATGAATCCATGGAATTATTTGGGTGAATTGCTGCATCACAGGCTCACCCTGCACCGGGCAGGGCAGCTCCATGTTCGGGGCTGCACCGATGCCGCCCGCCCCCTGGCTGCGGCCGTCATCGCCGCGGAGATCCAGACACCCCTTGTCTGTCTGCTGCCCAACAACGAAGAGGCGGACCGCTTCCGCGGCGAATTTGTCTGGCATCTTGCTCAGGCCGGACGGCACGTGTCACCGGTTCTCTTCCCCGACCTCGAGATCAGCCCCTACCAGGGACTGTCGCCGCACCCGCAGATTCTGGAGCAGCGGTGTCTGGCGCTGTGGCAGCTTTTAGCCGGCGACGGGCACTGTCTGATTACCACTCCTTCGGCCCTGCTGGAGCGTTTGCCGGCCCCCGACACGTTTGTCGGGTGGTTGACGGATCTACGCGTCGCCCGGGAATTCCCCCTGGAACAGTTGCGACGGCTACTGCCTCAACTCGGCTACTCCCTGGAAGATCCGGTTACCGAAGTGGGTGAGTATTCCGTTCGCGGCGGCATCCTGGACGTATTTTCGCCCAATCATCCCTACCCCCTGCGCCTCGAATGGTTCGGCCCGGTGGTGGATTCCATCCGCTATTTCGATCCGGACACCCAGCGCTCCGTCAGACAACTGGACCAGGCCGGAATCATTCCCATCACCCATTACGTTGTCCCGGACCAGGTGCTCGCCGAACTCCAGGTCACCTTGGACCGGGAGTTCAGCACCGGCGAGGATTCGCCCCGCGCGGCGGAAATCAGGGAACAACTGGCCGCCGGTGTACTTCCTTCGGGCGGGCAATTTCTGCTGCCGCTGGTTACCACCTACCCGGCCAGCCTGCTGGATTATCTGACGGCGCCGCCTGTCCTGCTGGAGCTGGAGTGCCGGTTGCGTCCTTCCTGGGAGGCCGTTCATGAGCGGCAACAGGTCCGGTACGAGGAGGCGTCCGACCAGGGTTCGCCCGGGCTCCCTCCCGCAGCCCACTTTTTCACCGCCGCCGACCAGGAAGCCCGCCTTGCCGCACTGCGTCACGTCTGCATCGCTGATTTCACCGAAGAAGAGACGGATTCCATCCGCCTTCCGACCACTCCCACCACTTCCTTCCTGGGCAATTTCACCGGGCTGATCCGCCATCTGAGCACCAGTCGCGAACACGTGTTGTTCGTCCTCTCCTCCAGCGGCCGCTGCCAGCGCATCCATGAACTGTGCGAGGAATACGGCATCCGGCATCGCTGGCAGGAAGAATTTCAATGGTCACAGCTGGAGCTGGCCGGACAGCGGCAGATCGTCATCACCCGGGGTCCACTGGTCCAGGGATTTCGTCTGCCGGAGCTGTCCCTGGCCGTCTTCGGCAGCGATGACATCTTCCCGCGGACACGACCCCGCCGCAAGCCCACCGCCGGGGCGAAAGCGTCCTCCGTCTCGGCGTTCATCTCCAGCTTCCGCGATCTGCGCACCGGGGATCACGTGGTTCATCTGGATCACGGTATCGGCGTTTTCCGCGGTTTGAACAAGTTGCAGGTGGGGGGTCTGGAGCAGGAATTCGCCGCCCTTGAATATGCCCAGGGTGACAAACTGTTCGTCCCGGCCGAACGGCTGGACCTCATCCAGAAATTCTCCGGCTCCGAGGGCATCCGTCCGCCCCTGGACAAACTGGGTGGCGTGACCTGGCAAAAGACCCGCTCCAAGGTCAAAAAAGCCCTGCGCGACATGGCGGAGGAGCTGCTCAAGGTGGCCGCCCAACGGCAGACGACGGCCGGTTTCCGCTATCCCCCCGATGACCAGTGGCAGCGTGAATTCGAGAGTATGTTCGAATACGAGGAAACGCCCGATCAGCTCAGCGCTCTCTCCGACATCAAGCGCGACCTGGAATCGGAGCGCTCTATGGACCGCCTGTTGTGCGGCGATGTCGGCTACGGCAAGACAGAGGTGGCGATCCGCGCTGTGTTCAAGGCCGTCGCCGCCGGGAAACAGGCGGCGGTGCTGGCACCGACCACGGTTCTGGCCTTCCAGCATTACAACACCTTCCGCAACCGCTTTTCTTCTTTCCCGGTTCGCATCGAGCTGCTGAGCCGCTTTCGCAGCGCCGCTCAGAACAGGCAGACCATCGCCGCCCTGCAGACCGGCCAGGCGGACATCGTGGTGGGCACCCACCGCCTGCTGTCCCGGGATGTGGCATTCCACGATCTTGGATTGCTCATCGTGGACGAGGAACAACGTTTCGGCGTCACTCACAAGGAACGGATCAAAAAGCTGCGGGCCGAAGTGGACGTTCTGACCCTGACGGCCACGCCCATCCCGCGCACGCTGTACATGAGCATCACCGGTATCCGCGACATATCCGTCATTGAGACTCCGCCCAAGGACCGTCTGGCCATCCAGACGGAAGTAGTCCGTTTTAACTCTGACATCATCCGCGACGCCATCCATCGGGAGATGGCCCGCCAGGGCCAGGTCTACTTTGTCCACAACCGGATCGAGAACATCCACGAGATGGCCGCCTACCTGCACGAGCTGGTTCCCGGCGTCCGCATCGCCGTAGCCCACGGCCAGATGCGCGAAGCGGAGTTGGAGCGGATCATCACCCGGTTCATCCAGCAGGAGTTCGACATCCTGCTGTCCACCACCATCATCGAAAACGGCATCGACATCCCCCTGGTGAACACCATCATCATCAACAACGCTCACCGGTTCGGCCTGGCCCAGCTGTACCAGCTTCGCGGCCGGGTGGGGCGTTCCAACCGCCGGGCCTTTGCCTGGCTGCTGGTTCCTTCCCTGGATGCCCTGACGGATACGGCCCGCAAGCGCCTGGCGGCCATCCGCGATTTCAGCGAACTGGGCGCCGGGTTCCGCCTGGCCGCCCTGGACCTGGAAATCCGCGGCGCCGGCAACATCTTGGGCGCCGAACAGCACGGCCATATCAATGCCGTGGGCTTCGAGACCTACTGCCGACTCATGGAGGAAACCGTCCGCGAAATGCGCGGCGAAACCTACATCCCGCCTGAGAAAATAAACCTGAACCTGCAGGTTCGGCTGCGCATACCCGAGAGCTACGTCCCCCTCGAGGCCCAGCGCCTGCACCTTTACAAGAAAATTGCATCCGCCGGCGACGAGGATGAACTGGCCCGCCTTCGCGAAGAAATCCGTGACCGACACGGCCAGTTCCCGGAGATGGTGGATCACCTGTTTGAGTATTCCCGCCTCCGACTGCTGGCCATGGAGCTGAAAATTCTGAGCATCGAGCGCAAGAAAAACCGGTTCCGCATTCAGTTCACGCCGGATTCTCCTGTGGACACTGCGCGGCTGATCGAAAAGATCCGGCGCAACGAATCCTGGAGCTTCACTCCCGCCGGCATGCTGACCATGGACCTGCCGTTCACTTCCACCGGCGAGATGTTCCAAAATGTCAAAAAGTCTTTGGTGGAGTTGGTGAGCCATGATAGAATCTAGGCCCGATTCGGTTGCGCTTCGGGTCAGGTCGCAGCGAGGAACACATCACCGCCCCATCAAATATATGTCAAAACACAGAGTGAATTACCCAGTGATTCAGCATCGAATGCCGCGATTGATTTGGACCATCCTGCTCGGAGGGATGCTGCTCGGTTGTCAGAAGGATTCCGGTAAAGCGCCCACATCCGACGACGCACCGGCCGGCACCGGCGACGACCGGCAAAGGATCATTCTCCAGTTGGGGGAAGAGACCGTTCCATTCGCCTGGTTCGACCGGTTTCGCCAAATTTTTTACAACAACAATGAATTCGACATCAGCCTGGATGCCGCCGGCAGCACCGTCCTGCTCAACCAGTTTGTCGAAAACCAGCTCCTGCTTCTGGCCGCCCGCCGGGCCGGCACGCGCCTGTCCGATGAGGAACTGGAGACCATTTCCATCACCTTCGACACGACTTCGGCCGAGGAAGCGAGTTTGCGCCGAGAAGAGCTGCTGGGCCAGAAATACTTGATGAGTCAACTGGCGGGGCAAGTGGATGTGACCGAGGACGAGCAGCGCGCCTATTATTATACTCACAGTGGTGAATTCGTGGTGGACGACCAGTATCGTGTCAAGGAGATCCTGGTGGACAGCGAAACCCTGGCCAAGCAGATCCATGAAGAACTTCTGTTAGGCGGCAAATCCAGATTCGACGCCTACGCCCGCCAGTTCTCCAATGCGCCGTCTGCCGCCAATGGGGGCGATCTGGGCTATTTTCAGAAGGACGAACTGCCGCCCGAATTCGAAAAAATCATTTTCTCCCTGAAACCGGGCCGGTTTTCGACGGTCATTCGCTCTCAGTACGGCTATCACATATTCTATCTGGAAGAGGTCATCCGCCGCCACGCCCAAAAATTTTACGAGGTGCAGGAAAAGATCCGGACCCGCCTGCGCGTTGAGAAAGAACGCCGGGCCCATGAACAACTGATCAGCGACTTGTATCAAAAGTACCGGCCGGTGATCTATGAGAACGAATTGGACTTTCAACTGGATAAAGACATCTTAGATAAAAGTATCACTTTGGAGGAGAGTCATGCGAAATAGACCGATTGTCATCCCGATTCTAGTCGCCTTCCTGCTTCTGGGCCTGACTCCCCGGGTATTTGGCGAAATAGTCGAGCAGATCGTCGCTCAGGTCAACAACGACATCATTACCCTGACCCAATACAACCAGGAAATCGAGGCGGTGGAACGTGAAATCCAGGCCCGGTTTCAGGGTGAGGAACGAGAAGAGAGACGGACCGAAATCATGCAGCGGTTGTTGCCCAGTCTCATCGACGAATTACTCCTCATTCAGAAAGCGGAAGAGTTCGGCATGGCCGAGGACCTCGACCTGGAGGCCAACGCGTTCATGGAAGATATGATGAAACGGAACAACGTCCCTACCCTGGATATCCTCAAACAGGAGATGGCGAAGGCCGGCGTGCAGTACAATGATTATTACGCCAACCTGCGGAAACAGATTCTGGTAAACCGGCTGAAGGGGGCCATGGTCCGCCGCAAGGTCAAGATCATGTCCGCTGACATCGAGGACTACTACAACCGGCATATTGCCGACTATACCATCCCAGAAACCGTGCATCTTCAGGAAATCGTTATGTACACGGAGGGCAAGGATCCGATGGAGGTACGGCGCCGGATGGAAGAAGTACGCGCCAAGCTGTTCCAAGGCAAAAAATTCGAGGAAATAGCCAGGATCAACTCCGAGGGCGCCACGGCCGATCGGGGCGGGGATATCGGCTCCTTCCCTGTGCCATCCCTTTCGCCTCTCATCGCCAAGGCCGTCTCCCAACTGGATGAGGGGGAATACAGTGACATCATGGAGCTCGACTTCGGCTACGAAATGATTCGTTTGGTCAAACGAACCCCGCCGAAGAAACGGCCCCTGGTGGAAGTCCGTGATGAAATCGAGGACAAAATGTTCCGCGACAAGATCAATCCCATCCTGGACGAATACCTGGAAGAGCTGAAAAAGGAAAGCTACATCTACATCCACCCCGATTACCGGCACCTGTACGATCCCGATGCCCCCATCAAGATTGAACCGACCGAATTCAAATAGCCCTGGCTGAACGGATACTCGATGGGAACACCGCCGTGGTTGAACGCCCGGCGGTATTTTTATGGGCGGAGTTGATCCGGGCTGGCTGTCGGAGTATGATGGGAGCGGAATGTCGATGCGCCTGGATATGTTTCTGAAGATCAGCCGGATCGTGCCCCACCGGACACAGGCCAAGAAAATGTGTGAGGAGGAAAAGATCCGGATCAATGACCGGATGGCCAAATCGGCCCAGGACGTCCATCCCGGGGATATCCTGTTGGCGGATTTCCCCGGTTTTCGCCGCCGTTACCGCGTCGAACAGGTGCCGGATTCCCGCCACGTCTCGCGGCAGGCGGCCCGTGAATTGGTCACCCTGCTGGACAGCCAACGAAAGGATATGCTGGAGTGAAACAGAAATTCATCAGTGAGTACAGTCCCAACGAACCGGTGGACGACGTTTTTCTGGTCAGCCGCAAGGAACTTCGACCCAAGAAAAACGGCGGCGATTACCTGTTCGTGGTCCTGAACGACCGTAGCGGCAAGATCTCCGCCTTCATGTGGGGCAACGTAGAAGTATTTCAGAACGCATTCCAGATCAATGATTTCGTCAGAGTGAACGGCGTCACCAAGGAATACAACCGCTCGCTGCAGGTCACGCTCCATAAGGTGCAACGGCTGTCGCCCGACGAGCTGGATCTCATGGATTTTATCCCCTCGGCGGACCATAATCTGGAAGAAATTTTCGAAGAGTTTATGGACCTGCTGGAGCGGGAGATCACTGAACCGAACCTCCGGCAACTCATGTGCGACATCTTCCACGATGAGCAGCTGGGACCCCGCTTTCGGGAATGCCCGGCCGCCAAGTCCATGCACCATGCCTATCTCGGCGGCCTCATGGAGCATACGCTGTCGGTCCTCAAGCTGTGCCTGTTGTGCTGCCAGCATTACCCTTTTCTGGACAAGAGCCTGCTGCTGGCCGGAGCGGCGCTGCACGACTTCGGCAAGGTGTTCGAATTGTCCTGGGGGAAGAGTTTTGACTATACCGATCAAGGCCGGCTCATCGGCCATATCACCATGGCCTCGGTGAGCATCGACCGCAAGATGCAGGAAATGGACGATTTCCCCCAGGATCTGCGCCTCGAGCTGCTGCACATGATTCTCAGCCATCACGGCCAGCTGGAGTTCGGTTCCCCCAAGCGGCCCAAGACCCTGGAAGCCCTTGCCCTTTCTTATCTGGACGATATGGATGCCAAGGTCCAGTCCTTTATCGAAGCGGTGGAACAGGCCGACGAAAAGGACAACTGGACCATCTTCAACCAGAACTTTCAGCGTTTCCTGTACCGGCGCCGCTATCTGCAGAACGTCCGCGGCCCGGAGAGCGAGGATTCTCCCGCGGCGTCGATCCCTGAGGACGAAGCGGCGGAGGACATGCCCGACGAAGGCTGAGGCCACTGCCTGGTCCGGGGGCGCCCCATCATGCACATCGTCGCCGACGACAATATCCCCTATGCCGCGGAAGCCTTCGCCACCCTGGGACGCGTGACCCTGGTGGATGGTCCGAACCTTACCCGGGCGCAGCTCCGGGACACGGACATTCTGTGCATTCGCTCCACCCGGCGGGTGACGGAGGATTTGTTGGCCGGTACACCGGTCCGCTTCGTGGCCACAGCCTCCATCGGCTTCGACCACGTGGACCTGGGCTACCTCCGCCGAAAGGGGATCGGCTTTGCCGCGGCGCCGGGTTCCAACGCCAATTCGGTGGGTGAATACGTGATCAGCGCCCTGCTGGCCGTGGGAGAGGCGCGGAACATCTCATGGCCGGGTTGCACCATGGGCCTCATCGGCGTCGGGAATGTGGGCTCCAACGTTCGGGCCAAAATCGAGGCCCTGGGCATGTGCCCCGTGCTCAACGATCCACCGCTCTTCGACCGGACCAACGATCCCCTCTACCGCCCCCTGGCCGAGGTCCTGGCGTGTGATGTGATCAGCCTCCATGTCCCGCTGACAGCGACGGGACCGTACCCCACCCGTCACCTGGCCGACGATGAATTCTTTCGGCAGGTGCGCCGATGCCGGCTGTTCATCAACACTGCCCGCGGCGGGGTGCTCGACACCGCGGCACTGCGTCGGGCCATGGCCGCCGGGCGCGTCGACGACGCCGTCCTGGACGTACACGAAACCGAGCCTCAGGTCCGGCCCGAAGACGTGACGGGCATGACCTATGTCACCCCGCACATCGCCGGACATTCCCTGGACGGCAAGGTCGACGGCACCCGACAGATCTACGAGGCGGTCGGCCGATTTTTGGATGTGGCACCGGTCTGGCCGGGTCCGGCATCGCTCCCGCCGCCCGCGCACCGGGAATTGCGTATCGACATCGGTCGTACCGACCGTCCAGCGGCCCTGGCTGCGGCCGTGATGGCGGCCTATGACATCCGGCGCGATGACGCCGCCTTCCGCCGCCTGCTGGCGACCCGTCCCGGCGCGGACGGTTTTCAGAATTTCCGCAAGACCTATCACGTGCGCCGCGAATTTCCCGCCACCCGGGTGCGGCTGACCCGGCCGGACCCCGAATTGGCGGCCGCTTTTCAGAAACTGGGATTCCGGACGGCCTGACTGCCCAGCGGATCCATCCGGGGGACAGCTCCCGCCTCCCGCCCGTTTATACCGGGAAATCAAGACCGATTCCCGAATCCGTATGCCGCTTGACATCCTTGTGGACCCCGTGACCCCAGCCGGCGTTGGGGATGTCCTTGTGGGAAGAGAACGTGCCCGTATTGCAATCGCTGGCGGCGGCGTAGGAGGTATGATCAAAGTGAGACGCCCGGTCGTCGTGGGAGCGGCGGTCCTGATGGGCGGCGGTGATCCGGGCGCGGACGTTCAGGATGGCGGTGCGGTCAGCGTCGGTCAGCCGCCCGGAAGTGTAGAGCTCCACCAGGGCCTGGGCAGCCAGGCGGCGGATTTCCTTGTCCGAATCGTTGAGCGTTTCGAGGAATACGGGGACAGCATCGGCCGTGGTAAGGGCCGCCAGCCGTGTCAGGATTTCTTTGCGGACGGACGGAGCGGGGGACTCCCGCCACCAGGCCAGCAGCGGCTCCAGGGCGGCGGCGCCCAGTTGGCCGCAACCGTCCAGGTCCTCCCGGGCGAAACGATACCAGGCCAGCGTCACCGGCTCGGCCGGCGGCCAGTCCAGCTCATGAAGCACCGTGGCCGCTTGCCGTCGCCGGACCGCATCCGGCTGGGAAAGAACCGCCTCCAGCTTCCGTCGCAGGAGCGCCAGCCGTTCGCTGTCATCCATGGCGCCGATGGCCGCCACCATACCCTGGCGACCGTTCATTATTTCCCGCACCACCTGCTCGACACCCGGTTCGCCCAGGGCCAGACAATCGGCCCAGCGGCCCGTCAGGGCGCAGTAGCGCGCACCTTCCGGGTCGGCGCCGGGCTGCCAGCCCAACGCCTCCAACTCCCGGGCGGCTTTTTGGGCGGCCTCCGGTTGTTTCATCAGCTGAACCAGAACCGGCATCGTTTCCGGACCGCCGATATCCGCCACAATCCGGACGGCCCGTTTGGCCAGCCGGCCCGACAGCGTGTCTTTTTTCAGCCGTTCGGTCAGCTGGGCGATGACCGGTTCCCCCAGCCGGATGAGGACATCCCCCACCTCCCGGACATGAGGATATTCCTCGTCCTCCAGGCAACGCAGCAACGGAGGAATGGCCGCTCGCCCCACCGCCACACAACCGGCGAAATCCTTGTTCTGTAGGCAGTACTCGGCCGAGGCGACGTCATGGCCCGGCGTAAAGCCCAGGTTTTTCAGC
This sequence comes from Acidobacteriota bacterium, assembly GCA_016935015.1. GTDB lineage: Bacteria > Acidobacteriota > JAAYUB01 > JAAYUB01 > JAAYUB01 > JAFGRT01. The sequence goes on from JAFGRT010000067.1 coordinate 20,827, forward strand.
GCGGCTCCGGCCGGCTCGTGCAACTCCGGATGCTGCAACAGACCCTGAATCACGGGGATGGCTTCTCCGTCGCCGGCATCGACCCAGACGTCCATCACCAACCGTTTGCCGGCGGTGTCCAGCCGTCCCCATTCCTCGCGCAGCTGTGTCCGCAGTGCCGCCGCCCGCGGCGCCAGGGCCGCCTTGAGGGCGGCGGGGTGCGGGATGTGCGCCGAGTGCAGCGCGCCCAGTAGCGCGGCGTTGACGTCCTCTGCCGGCAGTTCGGCCAGAAGATCCACGAGGACGGTCTCGCCCGATTCCCGCAGGTAATCCACCAAAGGGAGGACGACCCGGGAATCCCCCAGCGCCCCCAGGGCGCGGACCACCGGCGGGACGGCCTTCATGTTCCGTTGTCGCAGGGCGTCATGGAAGACCCGCAGGAGCGGCTCCGCCGCCGCCGGACCGAGGGCCGCGCATTGTTCATACTGCCCCATGGCAATGAAGAACGCCACAGCCGAGGCGGCATCGTCGGGCTGCCAGCCCAGCGCTTGCAACGCCCGGGCGCCGCCTGACCGGAGGTATGGGTCGTCGGCCGACAGCAGTTTACGGAATCCACGGAGGGCCTCCCGGGGCAGTGGCGGATAGCGCGTCCCGTCATCCAGGTGGCCCAGCAGGCGGACCGCCGTTGCCTTGACAGCCGGATCTCCCTGGCGCAATCCCGTCAGAAACGGCTCGACAAACCGGGGAGAATAACGGACTACGGATCCCTGGGTCGTCCATTCACTGACATAGGACAGCTCGTCGGCAGCCACCCAGCCGCTGGACAGCCCACTTTCGATGTACTGCGTCACCAGCTGCCACACCGGCCATGCGGACTGCTGCGCCGCGGCCATCATCAGGTCCGCGCCCAGGCCCAGGCCGATCAGGGCGCGCACGGCGTCACGGGCGATCTCGGGATCCTGGTCGCCCAGGGCGGTCATGAGTCCCTGCACATCCCGGCTCTGCTGCATCTTCTTGACATTGGGCTTGAACAATCGCATGAAAGGGTCCTCCTTAAAAGTCCGGATCCAGGCCGATCCCCTGGTCGGTGTGCTCGCCGCCGCCGAACGAATACCAGCCGCCGCCTTCCTTGCGGCAGCTGGGGCTGCTGATTACATCCCGGTGAGCTTCCTGCATCCGGGGCTGCTGGCTCAGGATGATCTGCCGGACCTCCGCCGGACAGCCCGGTCGCCGCGCCATCGCCTGCAAGGCCCGCCCCGACGCCAGCCGGACCGCCCGCGGCCGGTCGGCCAGGCGCTCCACCAGCCATCGTACCAGCGGGGCCAGCTCCTCCTGGGGATCCACGCGCCGTGCCAGCCGGCCGATCAGGGCCACCACGTCTTCCCGGCGCGGATCGGTCAGAAAACCATCCTGCCGGCCGATCTCCCCATAGCGGGCTACCAGTTGTTCCGCCATGAATTCCCAGGGCGCGGCAAGGTTGTCGCTGTCCGCCAGACGGTTCAGCGCGGCGAGGACGGACCGGCGGGTATTCACGTCGAGGTCCGGCAACAGGCCGAGTAAACGCCCCCGGCCGAGACAGGCCAGGGCATCCGGCGCCAGGTCCGTCCAGTCGTCGGCGAGGATGCGGAACATCAGGCCCGCTTCATCCGGTGAGGGGTGCCAGCCCTCTTGGGACAGCCGTTCGACGGCGGTCTGGCGGACATCGGCCCGTTCATTCAGCAGTTGCCGGACCAGCTGCGCCGTCACTGCCGCCTCACCGGCGGCCGGTATCTGCCGGGCCAGGACGCACCAGCGCATCCATTGTCCCCCTTCGGCCGCAGCCGCCAACAATGCCGCGCCCTCACCCAGGGCGATGAGGGCCGCCACGGCCCGGCTTCCGTCCGGCCCGCCTGCCGCCGATCGCCGGAGCAAGGCATAGGTGTCCCCCCGCCGCTGCAGGCGCTTCACCGAGGGGCGCCACCAGCGGCCCAACATCCGACCAATTACCCTCAGCCAACCCGGCCCATCATACCCGGGAGGTCCAATGCCCGGCTTGCCGTTCATCTCTCTCGCTCCTCCGCGGGACGTCTACAGGGGGAAATCCATGTTCAGTCCCTGGTCCACATGGGCACCTCGCGTGTCCTTGTGGCGGACACCACTGTAGCCGACAGGATTGGGGATATCCGTATGAGAAATCCAGGAATCATTGCAGTCGTTGGAGGGAACAAAGATGGACTTGTCGTGGTGAAGGCGGTGATCGGTATGGCTGGGTGGCTCGTCCGTGTGCCCGGCAATGGTCTCCCGGGCCCGTAGCACCATCTGTTTCTGGTAGTCGTCGAGGCCGCCTTCCCGGTAAATGGAAATGATGCTCTTGGCCGCCTGGCGGCGAACATGCCGGTTGCTATCCTGCAGCCGCTCTACCAGCAGGGGCAGGGCGCGGGCGTCGGCCAGACGGCACAATTCCGCCACCACCAGATCCTTTGTATATTCGTCGCCCGTTTGGGCCAATGCCAGCAGAGGCTCCACCGCCACCCGACCCAGGCGGCGGCACTGTTCCACATTCTTCTTGTGCGCCCAGTACCAGGCCCCGGCCAGATCGTCCGTCGGCGACCAGCCCAGCTTGTCGAGGGCCGCCACACATCGGTCGTCCACGCGCGCTCCGTCCCGGGCCAGGAGGTCTGCCAGCGGCCCCACGGCCGGCTGGTGGCCCATATCCGCCAGGATGCCACCGGCCGCCAGATTGCCTTCGGCCAGCGCGCGCATCAGGGCCGGAATCGCCTTGTCGCCCATGCCAGCAAGGGCGTCGCGGCACTGTCCGTGCCCGCCGACCTCCCGGCTGATGCAGCCGAGGATCACGGCCGCGGCCTGCTCATCCCCATCTTCGGCCAGAACTGTAATGGCCGCCTTGACCCGGGCGCCCGGCGCCTGCCGGGCCAGCCAGTCCGGCAGCCGAGTCCGGCTTTCTGACCGAAAATGCCGCAGCAGGTCGAGCTCGATCCGGGCGGGGAGGACGACCCCTTGCTCCATGCCGGCCAGGAGGGCCGCCACCACCACGTCGCCGGGCAGTTGACGTAACACCTCCAGCACCACCGGCAACCGCTCCTCCTTCAGTTTCGGCACAGCCGCCAGCAGCTGCGCCACGGCCGGCGGGCCGGCCGCTCGCAACGCCGCCGCCAGTTCCATGGCGGTGGCTTCCGCGACCAGATAGTGGATGATCACGTTCCTGTTATCCCCGGTCATGAAATCTCCGCCGCCGAGGGCGACCAGGATGGCTGACACCGCCGCCGGGCCGTAGGCGCGGAGCAAATCCTCCAGCCATTTCTCCGGCATCGGCCGGCCCGCCGCCAGCTGTCCCAGCAGGCGCTCCAGCACCCTTTCGGCCGGCAACCGCTGCAGCACGGCGGCCACGGTTTTGGATGACACATCCTCGGCATCGAGCAGATCCAGCAAGTGATCCACATCTTCCGGCGCCGGCGCCCGGAAAAATTCCGCCACGGCCCTGACTTGATTCTGCATTAAGGCGACCCGCAGGATAGCCTGGCGAATGTCCGGCGGCCGGTGGGCGTATTCGGCCAGCAGGTCATCCACAATCGCCTTGTCCATCAGGGATCGCCAAGCGTCCGGCTTCAACCGGTATCCACCGTCCAGGAAGACCCTCACCACCGCCGGGCGGACGGCTTCGGGTGCCATGGCGGCCAGTATCTGCCGGGCGGTTTGGGCCGAATGGGGCTGCTCCGAATGCACCGCCAGCCGGACCAGGGCGGCGATGCCCGCCGGGCCGCACGCCGCCAGGGTCTGCGCCAGCTCGTGACGGACTTCATCGGTATTCTGATCCACCATATACTGACGCAGGAGATCCGCTGCCTCGGGCGCCGCGATCTGCCGCAAGGTCGCCATGACCGCCTTGAAGCGGGGGATTTCCATCGACCGCTGCATGGAATCCACCAGCGGCCGGACGGCCGTTTTCCCCAGCAGGACGCACTCCGCCCAGCGGCTCTGCAGCACCAGGTACCGCGCCCCCCGTTCGTCAGCCGGGGGCAGCCATTGCAGCTGCGCCAAGGCCTGGGCGGCAACGGGGGCCGTGGCCGGCTGGTCCAGCCACGGGGCGATGGCCGCGGCGGCCTCTGGATCACCGGCCGCCTCCAGGGCCCGAATTACGGCTTCGGCATGGATCGGCCGTGCCGCCAGCAGGTCGAGCAGCGGTTGTACCGCGGCGGGGTGGGGATTTTCAGCCAGCGCCTCGATGGCGGCGGTCCGCATGGTGACATCCTCCGCCTGCAGCGCTTCCACCAGAAAAGGCGCCGCCTGTGGGTCCCGGTTCTTCCGCAGGGCTTTCAGCAGGGCGAGGCGGATGGGCGGCCCCGCCGTCGGCCAGGCCCGGACCAGGGCCGCCACCGCCACAGGTCCGCCGGACTTGCCCAGTGTTGTGGCCGCCAGTACCTGTTCGGTCGGGGGACCGGACTCCAGAACCCGAACCAGCGGTTCCGGGTCTTTCAATTTCGCCAGTAATTCCGGCGAAGCGGCCGCCAGACGCTCCAGGGCGAAACGCCGGATCGTCTCATTTTCGGCGGCGACAGCGACTGGAAACACCTCCGGAATGGCGAGGGACCGGAATTCGCCCAAGTAACGGAGCAGCCCGGTACAGGCCGACCATTCGCCCCGTCGTTCGTATTCGCGGAACAGCGCCGGAAGTTCCCCGAGATCGATCAGGGCATCCAGGGCCTCCTTCCATTCTTCGGAATTAACGTCCCAGATGGTTCGCAGCAACCGTTTTTCCCTGACCCCCCAACGCGGTGCCCGGACCGCCGCCACCAAGCCGGGGATATCCCGCCGGCGGCGCAGGTCCGCCGGCGACGGCCGGTTCATTCGCTGCAACACCCGGCGCAGATTGCGCAGATTGACGATCCCGCTCAAAACCGGGATCAGCACGAAAACCGCGCACAGGCCGTAGTAGCCGTAGAACGCCACTCTCCGCCAGCGCTCCACGCCCGGGTCGGCCAGCAGCAGGACAAGGGCTGCCAGGACGGCCAGCAGGGGCACCAATCCCTTCATGAGACCATCCATGACCAGCCGGGTTTCCTGGTTTCGGTTCCGCACAAAACGGGTCGCCAGCCAGAGGAGGATAAACGCCGCTGCCAGCGTCTGCCACTCATACAACCAGGATATTTCATGAGGCCACATAGCGAAAATTCCTTTCCACACTATCGTTTACACGGGTTTCCCATATTCCACCCTGACCGGCGGTCGCGCCGGCCACGGCAGTCCGGTCCGGCGCCAGTCCGCCTCGGCAATGCCCAGGCGGGCCAGGGCGCTGCAGAAGAGCGAGAATGCCCGCTGATGCAGGACGCGACAATCGACGGGCGGTGCGTCCGGATCGGTGGGCGCCGGGCCATCCAGTTTATTCCAGGCCCGGCAGGCGCCGCCGCACAGATAGCGCAGCAGGCATTCGCGGCAGCGGCGGTTGGAGTCCACCGTGTAGCGGCGCAACCGCCGAAAGGCGGCGGATTCCAGAATGGCGGCCAGCCCGTCCTCTTCCAGGGAGCCCAGCCGCCAGTCCGCCGCATGCCAGGCATAGCAGGGGTAAGCCACGCCGTCCGGTTCCACGTATAGATTCTGGCCCAGCCCGCACGACGCCGTGGGCCGCAGGCCGTATTCGACGATCTCCCGCGGATCGGTATGCCCCCACATGGTCTCGGGGACAATATCCGGTTCTTCCTCGACGGCCCGGCCCAGCGGCAGCAGCGGGCGAAAGCGGACGCGATGGATATCGAGCTCGTCGGCCAGGGCTCGCACGGCCTGGCCCGGCGGGCCGTCCACCAGGCGCAGGGGCAGGATGCAGGCCAGGGACAGACGGGTGTCGAGTCCGCCATCCACCAGCCGCCGCAGATTGGCTATCGTCCGGTCATACATCCCCGCGCCGCGGCGGGCGTCGTGGGTCGCCCGGTCGCCGTCCACGCTGACCACCAGCTCGTCGGTGCTGCCGGCCAGCCGCCGGCGCAGGGCCTCGTCCAGCGGCACGGCCAGGTTGGTGCGCAGCACCGTAAGCAGGGGATGCCGGGACGGCCGCTGCCCGGCCAGATGGTCCAGCAATTCATCCCGGTAACGGTAGACCAGCGGCTCGCCACCGGTGAGGACGGCATGCCGGAAATTCAGGCGGGCGGCTTCGGTCACGGCGTTCATGACCTGGGACAGGGGCAGATGGGTTCGGTACTCCGGGCCGGCACTCGCATAGCAATGGGTGCAGCGCAGATTGCAGGCGAACGTCAGGTGGAGGTAGAGATTGTTGAAATGATGGCCAGGTGTGACCAGCGTCCCGTGCAGACGTTCCAGGGCGACGCGGGTCCGCTCTTCGTGCAGCACCAGGCCCAGGTCCTTCATCCGCGGCAGCGCCTCCGCCGGGCCGTCGCCGGCGGCCAGCAGCACGGCGGCCACGATCCGCCGGGCATGGGCGGCGCTTTCGGTCGGATGGGGCCCTCCCCCTATCAGCGACAGGAGCGGACCCTGCCGGAACAATCCCCGCCGCGGATCCACCCGCTCGACCACGGCCTCCAGGTTTTCCTCGGCGAACAGCTCCTGCACGGCCCGGTCGGTGATGGCGGAATACACCCGGGCGTAGGCCGGGCCGTAGGGATCCCGCAGGTGGTGTTGGAAATCACCGTATTCGGCCAGGACATTGTAGGGACATCCGCCGCGGCAGAACGCCTGCACCGTACAACCGGCGCATTCTTCTTCCAGCCGTATCTCCCGTTCGCGGAAGGCCCGCCAGACCGGGCCGGCGGCCAAATCGTCCCGCGAGGGCAAATGGTGCACATTGCCCAGCACATACGGCCGCAACCCCACAAACCGCTGGCAGGGATAGAGGGTTCCGTCGGGTCCCACCGCCAGATAACCGCCCAGACAGTCGGTGAAGGTGCAGATGCCGCCCCGGCCGGCGGCGACGCTGCGGCACAGGGCATCCAGGGTGTCGATACGGATCCGGTCCAGGCAGGGCAGGTACAGATCCAGCATGGTCAGCAACAGTCGAGCGTATTCATCCGGTGTCAACGCCCACCGCCGGTCATGCGGCGCCGCCAGGGCCGGCACGGCGCCGTGGATGGTGAAGGCCAGCCCTTCGCCCATGAAAAAATCCATGATCTCCCTGGTATGCGGCAGGGTGGCCGGGGTGAAGGTGCAGATGCAGCCGACATTCAGGCCGTGACGACGGGCCCGCCGGATACCGGCCATGGTACGCTGGAAGTAGCCTTCACCCCGCTGGGCGTCATTGAGACGTTCGGGACCGTCCAGGCTGGATCCCAGGGACACGCCGTGTTCGGCGAACAGCTCGGCCAATTCGTCCGTCAGCTGCCATAGATTGGTCTGCAAGGCGAAGTGGATTTGACGCGCCGGCAATCCGGCCCGAAGTGTCGCCAGGGCGTATTGGAAAAATTCGGCTCCCGCCGTGAGCGGCTCGCCGCCGTGAAAGGTGATTTCCAGCGGTCCGTTCCCCCCCAGCCCGTCCAGCCACCGGACCACCGTGTCGACGGTGGCCGACGGCATGACCCGCCCCCCCTGGTGCGGGCCGAAACAGTAACGGCAGGCCGCCGGGCAATTGGTGGATGGTACCAGCATGAGATGTCTCATCGCCGTAAGCCTGCCCCCGGGTAAAATGGTTTGCGTTGCCATCACCGACACATTTTTTTGAAGAAAGACACAGTTTACCATATCCTCCGAAAAAAAAGGTCGACAAATCAAATTTGTGTCAAATTTCCGTCACATTTTTCGGGTAGAATACGGATCATATCCGTTCCAACGAGGGAATATTCATCATGACACACGACAACGTTCCACCCTGGCCGCCCGACCTCCGGCGGGAGATCCCGGAGGTGGACCAGCTGGATCCACACAAGTGGCACCTGCTGGGCTATGACACCTTCGCCCGCGAATACTACCTCTATTTCCTGGCATTCGACACGGAGATGGAGGCCCGGCTGGCCGCCGAGATGGCGTTATGGGATCTGGAAGATACTCAGCCCACACAAATATCCGGCGGACAGGGCGAGCGGGGCATCCAGGACCGGGTGTTCGTCATCGGACCCGGCGGCGAGTTTTACCGCATCGTCCTGGACTACGACGGAGACTCTTCATGAAGCGGCTGATCGTCGGCGACATCCACGGCTGTTTCGACGAATTGCTGGCTTTGCTGGATCGGGCGGCACTGGCGGCCGAGGACGAGATCATCGCCCTGGGTGACCTGGTGGATCGGGGTCCGGCGTCGCCCCGGGTGGTGGATTTTTTCCAGCGCCGGTCCAACGCCCGCAGCCTCATGGGCAACCATGAGTGGAAACACCTGCTCCTGCGGCGCGATAGGATCGATCCGGCGCCGTCCCAGGAACTGGCC
>JAFGRT010000068.1 GCA_016935015.1 Acidobacteriota bacterium
CGAGGGCGGCGGCCATGGCGGCGGCCAGGTGGCGGATGTCCCACTGGGCGTGGGCGTCGCGGCGCAGGCGCATGAAGTGGACCAGCTCGCGGAAATTCACCTGGAACAGCACCCGGCGGCGATGGGCGTTGGTCAGGATGTAGGGCGCCGCCGGCGGCGACAGCGCGGCCAGCCGCGCCGCCACCGCCGCCGACGCGGCGGCCAGGTCGCGCAACTCGCCGGCCAGGCCCACCGCCTGAATGGAGGGCGGCACGGTGACGCCCAGCGCCGGATCATATTCCTGGACGGTCATGGTGCCCATGCGGTGGCGCTTGAACTGGGCATAGCACGAGGCGCTCATGACACACTCGAAGGTCACGGTGGCATACTCGAATGCCCGCGGCAGGCCATGATAGGCCCGCAGATGGGCCCGCAACTCCCCGAGAAGGGCGTCTTTTTCCCCGACCGACAGCCTCCGGGCCCAGGCCAGGCAGCGGTCAAAGGAATCCCGGCCCGCTTCGTGGGCCACCGCGGCAAAAATGCGGGCCTCGGCGTCGGCATCGGCGCTCACCAGGCGGCACGAGGGCATTCCGGTCTCCGTGGTTTCCGCAGCCGTTTCAGCCGGCGTCATGCCTCCGGTGTGACACCGCGCGGCCTCCGAGCCGGCGTCCCCGGCCTGTCCCGTCACCTCGACACCGTCTTGCCGCCCCCGGCCCGATCCGAACGTCTCTTCCCAACGGTAATCCAGGCTACGATCCGCAGCGGGAGCCTGCAATTCCAGCCGGTCCCGATCCTTTTCAGGCGTCGAGCCGGCCGCCGGAGCCCCCCCGGTCCCTCCTTCAAGGGCATCCATCCGCCGCCCCGTCGGCCCGATATCAGATATCAGCGAAGCCGGGAATTCCCTCCCGTCAACACGTGTCGCACACGCCCGCCGGACGCCCTCACGGAAAGCCGGCAGGCCGGCCAGGTGGTAGGGCTCGGGCGCGGTATGCTTGATGAGGGAGGGCACGATATCACGCAACTCCCGGTAAAGACGGGCGCCGAACTCCTTCACTTCACCCAGGGGATGGGCGGCGGCCTTCTGGATGATACGCTCCAGGTTGCGGGCGTTGGCCGTCATGCCCAGCTGGGCCTCGGTAGCCAGGCACAGGCAATAGCGGGCGTCCTCCTTGGCCCAGCCGTCCAGGGTGCGGCGCCCCGCCTTCTGCCCAGCCATCTCCGGATCGGAATCGAAAAAATACGTCTGCAGCCGCTCGTAGAACCGGAAATAGGTCCGGTTCTGACGCTCCACCATGGCCCGAAATTCCTCCTCCACCACCGTGCCCAGCACTTCCACCGGGGTCACGAAATCACCGTCCAGGGTGATGTAGCGTTGCGATTTTTCGGTGTAGGAACAAAGCCGGAAATGCTCGATGAACTCCAGCGCCAGGCGGCTGACGCCGAGGATGTCCAGGTTGAAGACGGCATGCTCGGCCACCGAGGCGTGCCCCAGGCCGAAGATAATGGTCTCGTTGGATTTACGGGCCCGATCCACCTCGGCACGGGCCACCCGGCGCAGCTCGTTCACCGGCCGAGGATCCCGGCTGATGCGGGCATAGGCCGCCGACAGGGTCTCGGGCGTCAGGTTGTCGCTGGCGGTGAATTCATCCACGGCGGCCAGCAAGGCCGCTGTTTTTTCCAGGGCGCTCTCCCCGGCCTGACGGCGCAGATCCGTCAGCAGGCGGCGCATCTCGCGCAGCGTCTCCATGTCCAGGTTCATTCCCGCCAGAATCACTTCCATCGTTTCATCCTTTGCACTATCCGCCCGTGAAAGGGTCGGGCCCGCAACCGCCCCGCCGGACAACCGCCAGAACCGGACCCGGTCATTTCCGATCCGGCTCGTTCCCGGCCGGTTTTTCCGGCGCCGCTTCGACTTCCGCTCCGGCTACCAGGTGGCAGATGGTATGCACCACGTCCCGGATGAGCTCGTCGGGCGTGGAAGCGCCGGCCGAGATGCCGATGGTCGCACAGCCCTCGAACCAGTCGGCCCGCAGCTCAGCGGCGCTGGGCACTTGGTACGTCCGGGGATTGATGGCGGCGCTCAGTTCCGTCAGGCGACGGGTGTTGGCGCTGGTGAAGGAGCCGACGATGATCATCACGTCGTTCTCCCGCGGCATCTGCCGGATCTCGTTCTGATGGTCGGTGGTGGGCTTGCAGATGGTGTTCATGAACCGCAATTCCCGACAAAAGGGGATCAGCCGGTTCAGAATTTGCTGCACCTTTTCGATGTTCTGGGTGGACTGCACCACCACGCCGATCTTCCGATAAGCCCGCCGCCACTCTCGCAGATCCTCTTCCGTTGAAATCACCAGGGCATGGCTCACCTGGGCGGCGATTCCGCGCACCTCGTCGTGGTTGCGGTCGCCGATGATGACGATGGTATACCCTTCATCGGCCAGTTTGCGGACGATGCGGTGGATCTCGATCACCATGGGGCAGGTGGCATCGACGATGCGCAGCCCCCGTTCCTCAGCCTTGCGATAGATCTCCGGAACCGTCCCGTGGGCCCGCAGCAACAGCACTCCGTCCCCGATTTCATCGATATCCTCCACGATGCGGATGCCGGCCTGACGAATCTGCTCCACGACGAATTCATTGTGCACGATGTCTCCCAACATGAAGACATTTTCGTTTTCTTCGGCCGCCTGCAGGGCAATATCGATGGCTCGTTTTACCCCAAAGCAGAAACCGGCGCTTTTGGCGATGCGGATCCACACAACTCGGTCGCTCATGGTATTTCGACCCGTCCCTTTCCCTGGTCACTGGCCGGTTCCGTCGCGGACACCGGTCGGCGCACCATGAACAGCCGGTTCCGCTCGGCACGGAAATCCTGCAGGCGCTGTTGAACTGCCGGGCACTCTGTCAGCGGAATGAACGTTCCCGCGGTCCGGATTTCCCATTCCAGCCAAACCACGGCGTTTGCCGCCGTCACGCGGCAGGTTCGTTTCAATGAAAAAGTACCGGTGCCGATCTCCTCGTCGGGAGGAGTATACAGGACTTCCTCTCCCCACGGAAGTCGGATCTCGACCCGCACCCTCTCCATCGACGGCGGCCCCAGGAACACCGGTGTCCGCCGCGCTTCCTCCGGCCACTCGGGGTAACTGTCCCCGAATGGACTGACCTCCTGAGGCAGCACCAACACCAACGTGCCGGCCTGTTGCGCGGCGGCGCCGGCGACGCGGAATTCATGGGTGAACTTGAGTTCCGGACTGAATTCCCGTCCGCCGGAGCATTCCGCCTGAAGCTGCCGGGCCCGCGGAAAATGACTCAGGGCGGCCCGCCGAAACAGATCCGTCACAGCGGCCTCATCGGCGCCAGCCAGAAGCTGCCGGGCCTGCCGGGCGGAAAATCCGCGCAACACCCCACGCACCGTAAATCGGGCATCTCCGTCGGCCGCCACATCCACGACCACATTGATGTGGGTCTCATTGCCCATGGACGGCAAGGTTTCCATGACGGCGGCATCCTCGCGAACCACCAGCCCCCGAGCCTCCGGTCCCTGGGGAATCCATCCCGGCGGCGCCAATGGATCGAGGGGATCCAGCCAGACCGGCTCGCCCGTCTCTGTCGTCACTCGCAGACACAGGCCATTGAACTGCTCCACAGCGGGGACGGACGCATACACTGGCACGAGGGAGCGCTGGATGAACACCGGGACCGCGGGTATCCCCGCCGCCGTCAGCATGGCGCCCAGGAGCATGGCCTTGTCCTTGGGATCGCCGCATTTGGCGGCCAACACCGCATCGGGGGGGAGAGGGCAGCGACCGGTCGCCCAGAGAGCGATATCGTCTGTACGGATCCGGTGATGCACAAAACCGAGGATCTGTTGCCGCACCGCCGGCCGGTCCGGAAGTCCGTCGGTCAGATCCCGGACAAAAGCCGCCGTCTGCGGGGCGTTCCGCACCTGGGACCAGTAGCTTTCCCGAAATTCCCGCGCCGCCGCGTCCCAATCAGGGAAGGCGGAATAGATCAGGCGGGCGGCGAGCCACTCGGGCGGGGGCATGGCAGGCTCGCGGGGCAGGGCGGGCAGATCACGGAAGCGGAACGCGTACACATCCTGCTCCTCCAGGCGTGAGACCGCCACCAGTGGGGCTTCACCGTGAATGGTTTCATACCGGAACGGCGACGTCGCCGGTACGTAAAAAACCAGTTTGCGATGCTGGAGCGGATCCTCGGTCTGGAGATACTCCACCCCGCTGAAACCGTCCTTCACGCCGCTGGTCATCCTCTGCCAGCGGACCTCCACCGACTCGCCGACCTTGACCGGCAGGCTCAACACCCGTTGCCAGAGACGGGCGTCACGCCCGGTGCGGCAACCGTCCGCCGGCTGGAAATCAGTGGCCGCCGGCGCGGTTTCCCGGGCCGTGAATGCACCCTCCGCCCCATGGATCCCGGCGCGCAATACACCGATCCGTTGATCGGCCGGCCGGAAGGCAAGACGGTAATCACTGAATTTATTTACATTTTTGAGTGCCAGCGGGGTGTACAGGTGATGAATGTCCTCCACCAGACGGCCGTCAGTCGCCCACCAGAACTGCTTGTGGGAAAAGACGAAAACGCCGCCGGCGTCGGGGGGCGTCGCGGCCCGGCCGACCCCATACGCGACCATCATGGGCATGAGCAGCCACAACCACACATATCGCCACGTCTTCATCGGTCACTCCCGGTCGGTGACGGCCGGCGCAGCACGACATACGAATGGGCGAACCGATCCGCCGCGTCGCCCAGGGCACAGACGTCGTCATAAAATTCGGCGGCGACCACCGGTCCTTCGCATCGAAAAAAACCTTCAAACAAGAGGTTACCTTCGGCTACACGGGCAGCCAGTTGCAATTCCAGCGGCCCGCGGCGGAACGCAACATCGTCGGGCAGGGCCACGACGGCCGCGCCGTCGGGAAGCCGGATCCGCTCCGTGCGCCGGCTGGTCATCCCCGCTTCCAAAAACAGGGGATATGGTTCTTCACGGTCGCAATCCAGCGCTCCAAACAGTGACTGGAAGATGTCCAGAAAACCGTCGGCCTGTGGGATATGGAACAGCAGATAGTCCCCGGCACCAATGGCATAGTTCGGAAAAGTGAATGAAACATCCTGCCGGAAAGGGATGGCCAGGTCGCGCCAATCCCCCATCTTGATCGGGCCCGGCTGCGCCACGGAGCAAAATGTTCGCGCCGTTTGCAACCACCAGCCGGCCGACTCAAGATCGGGAAACTCCCGGGCCATGCGGCGCAGCATGACGTCGTAATGACCATTCCCTTGGATGGTCGCGTCCGTAAGCAACGTACCGTCGTCAGCCAGCCGGGAGAGGGCCTGAATGTGCCCGGTGCTGCGCGACGCCGGCTGTGACGGCACCGACTCGAGTCCGGCGCCCTCCGGCCGCAGACGCAGGATATGGCGCCCGCCGACATAGCTGTCACCAAACGAGGAGCCCAGACCCAGGGTGGGATCGAGAAAAATCTCACCGCCGTCCGGCAGCCGGACACAGGTCACAGCCCGGTCGAACGCCAACGCCGGCACCTGGCCGGATGGAGACGGATCAAAGGTCAGGAACGCCTCTTCGCATTCCAGGCCCAGCCGTTGCAGCATGGCGATGAGCAGTATGTTCAGATCGCGGCCGGTGCCGGCCCGGCGATCCAGCACGTCGGCGGCGGACGCCGGTTCCTGGAGTGGCGCGATGGGAAATGAACCCGGCAGATATTCGATTTCGCCGGAGACAAAACGGTACGCCGCCATGATCCGCGATGGAAGCTCCGTCTTGCCGGCGCTGGTCTGTCGGACCACCTCGTCCACCGATATATCGGGACTCAATTTGCCGCGGGCCAGCTCCCATGCGGCGCGCGACAATTCGGCCGGTGAGGCAAACGTGCTGACCACCACCCGCCGCGAGCGGTAAGCGGCATCGAGCATCAGCGCTTCCATTGCCAGCCCGGGCAGCTGCCGCCCCTGCCAGCGGTGCCGGACGACGTCCCCTGCCTGCTCCGAAGAATATTCAAGCTCACCACCCTGCACAGCCCAGCGGAGCGGCATACCGGCCGGGGTCCGGATCTCCAGGCTCTTCTCCGCCACCGGATCCGTGTACTGGAATAAAAACACGTCGGCGTAATGCGGGCAGGGGTCGCTGCGGCCGTCGTAATGCACCTCGAGTTCCACGATATCCTGCACGTTCAGGACGGAAATGGTGATCACCTTGCGGCGAAATTTTTCAAAAATGGTGGGCACGTCCTCTCCCGGACGCCACGGTTCATCTCGGACGGCCACCGTATCCATCCCCCGCACCGACCCGTCGGGTTGATACACCTTGAGGGTCCGAAGCTCCACGCCGGATTGTCCCAATCGGTAGTGAAACCGTTCCTGCCGGTACTTTTCCACTCCGGCTGCGGACAGCACACGCACCCGGCGACGAAAATCCTGCTGCCACGTGCCATCCGGAGCGATCGTCACCGTCACGGTCTCCGTGAGCACCTCGGCATCCGGGATGACGGCGGCCGATATGGCCGCGCCCGTCAGCAACCATAGCAGGAAAAAAGCGGCGGAGATGCAGCGACCGCGGCGGGTCCGCCACCAGCGGACGTCATCCGTCCCGCCAAGGATCGTACGGCAGGGATGATGAGATGATTCAGACAGGAATAGTCGGAGATCTTCCCCAAGAAAAATGGAGCCAACGAAGGGACTCGAACCCTTGACCTGACGATTACGAATCGTCTGCTCTACCAGCTGAGCTACGTTGGCTCTCAAACAGATCATTCTATCCAAATTTTGAAAATTTACAATCCATTTTATGAAAAAATGAACGGCGCTCCACCGCGAAACATGTGGTTGGAACATGCTGCAGGTACAAGGAATACCCCCCCCCGCTGTTCGCTTCAGTCAAGCCACTTGGGGGCGATCAGAGCGTCGGAATCAGCGCCAGCATATCGGGCGAAAACTGGATGGACTTGCCCAGGAACGGACGGCCATTGGTGCTCTGGATCCGCATGTAGCCGACGAAATTCTCGGGCACGGCCCCCGGTCCGAAAATGTCGGGATCGCCCAGGAAAAAGATCTTGTTGCCGTAGGGGGGGATCTCCTGGTCCGACAGGGACACCGCCACCTGATTTCCGTCGGAATCAAAGACCTCGAGTCGGGCGCGCACCGTCACATCTCCTGGATTGTGCAGCACATAGGACGTGTTGTATGGCGCAATGCTGATGGTGTAGGGGAAAACCAACCGGCCGACAACGTCTTCCGTCTGCGGCAGTTCGTCCACCGTCATGTTCTGGATCTTGGCATTGAATGTGCCCGGTTCGTCGGGGTCCTCGATGAGGGCCCACTCCGTGTAGGTATAGGCGCCTACCACAAAATTGCGGTCTACCTGGATGACAACAGAACCGGTCTGGGCCTGTTTGTTGAAGCGGCTCTTCTCCTCCTCGGTGAGGAGGCTGGACATATACACCTCATAACGTACCGTATTCTGAAAATCAGTTTCCTTGGTCACCACCAGGTTGCCGTCGTTGTCGTAAAAATCAAACCGGGCATGGGTCAACAGGGGAATGGGTTCCTCATTTTCATCCAGAACGTATTCCCCGTTTTCGTCCAGCAGCCATTTCTCGTTGAAACTGATCAGAATCACCGACGTATCGTAACCGTCGCCCACCACGTAATAGGGCAGGTGATAGGCCTGGGTCAGGGACTGCACCCCGGGAAACAGGGGCGGGCAAGCGAACAGGTACAGGTTGTTCTCGAACTTGCTCTCGTATGTCATATAGACGCTGGTCTTGAGGTTGGCGAGGTTGAAAACGCGCATATACCCCCGGAATGGCAGATCGAGGCGCTGATCACGGCCGTAGGTGTTGGTGATGGTTCCCTGCTGGCTGTTGATCAATTCGCCGTCAGCGTCATAATAGGACTGGATGATATCGTACTGATTGAAGTAGGGATTGCTGAAATGCAGCACGTTCTGCAAATTGCCGCCCGAAGACATGAACGGGAATACTGCATCCTGGAAAACCGGCTGGTCGATGCGCAGGTAATCGCCCCGGATGATCTGCCCGTCCTCCCCGAAGACCCCGTTGTACACGAGGCCGCGCAACGGATATTCCTGATTAACGGCTTTCAGGAAGCCATGTTGGCTTTCCACCTTATCATAATCGGGTACCAGGCCCTCAAACATGCGAACCAGCTGCTGCCCGGGCTCCAGCGTCAGGTCGATGGCGTCGATGGTGACGGCTTCGTCCTCGTCATTAATGTAATAGAACGGCAAGCCGGCATCGGGATTGTCCTCCTCAATAAACGAGTCGTCGGACTGGATGGCCTGCATGCGGAAGGTCACCGGATCCTCCTCCAGATTGAGGAAGGCCACGGAGGAGAAGCGATCCTCCTCGAGAAAGACACTGTGGGCCGTAGATAAAACATCATTGGGTTGTGGTCGGATCACATCCAACGCCGACGTCAGAAATTTGGCGACCAGACAGCGGTCGGAACCCGGAATCGTCGCAGTGGTCACAGGAACTTCCCGTTCCTCGGATTCGTTGACGATCTGCACGATGGAGCAGGGTTCGTACTCCTGGATGGGCACCCGCACGATGGTTTCATAAAAATAGTTGGACATGACCTGGTCATAGCTGCTGAAGGAAGGGAACAGGATATCGAAGGTAGCGTCGGCATTTTCAATGAACGCGATCTCAGTAGTCCGGGACATGTTGTAGGGCGGTCGGCGATACTGCAACGTTTTGTAAAGCTCGAGCGTCGGCCACCGAAAAATGGAGATCTGAGGAAACCCATAGCCGCCTAACCCGCTGGTATCAATCTGATCATACGAACTGACCTGCACCACCAGATATTGACCCGTCGGATCGAACCGGATGATGGAGGGGCTGTCGGCCACGATCAGGGTTTTATCTGAGCCGTCGTCGTTGGTCAGTTTCTGGCCGGTCTGGGGATTGAACAGGTAGACCCGATCTCCGGCAAAAAACTGGGTGGCGATACCGATGGAGGCGACCAGCCCAATGGAATCATCTTCACTCAGCAGCACATTGTTCCGATAACTCAGATTGGGCGTATGGTCGTTACTGCCCGCGTCCTCCCGGGTCAGGATCACCTGGTGGATCTCGGCCAGGGAATCAGCGTCGATGATGGAAACGGCATCACTGGTCGTATTGGTGCTACACAAGAAGGTGCCGTCATGACTCAAGGTCAGCCAGGCGGGTCCCACAGACGTATAATAATAAGGGTCAGGCACTTCCAGGGTCGCCCGGTTTTCGATCTGGTAATCCACCGCGTCGATCTTGATGACTTCATCGGTGAAGGTGGAGGAGATATAGGCCTTGGCGCCGCCCGGCGAAAAGACGATATTGCTGCCGAAACCGAGTCCTCCGCCGGGGATGTTGATATCGGCCACCGTCGCCAATGTCTCCACATCGATGATCTGAATGTGACTGAGGTCATGGGGCTGGGCGCTGAATGATCCCAGATTCACCAGCCACAACTGGGTTTCCGTCGGGTTGAATGTCATGAAAACGGGGAGGGAACCCACCGGCAGAGCCGATTCGATGCGATCGCCCGGATCTTCGGCCAGCGGCCGGATCACCAGGATATAGCCTTGCTCCACCCCGCCGCCGGAGCCGATGTAGTTCACGAATCCCCGCTGCCCGTCGGCGGTCACCAGGATATATGGCGCTGTGATGTTCGCCTGGTTCATTCGAAAAGAGAGCTCCAATGCCCGGATTTCCGGCGGAGCATCCTCGGAATTGGGATTGATGCTGTAGAGTATGTTTTGGGCAAAACCGGGATTCGTGGCAACGACGAATAGCAGGGCCAGCATCCCGATGCCCTTCAGATTTCCGAACCGCATGTGACCTCCCCAATTCTCTCGATTCAAAGCAGCGTATTGTATCACCATCGAAGACACATTTCCACATCTAAGTCTATATCTTGACGTGCCCGGCCAGCGGCAGGTTCATTTTTGCCATCGTTGCCACAAACGATGGTGCTCCAGCCGGGTGCGGACAAACTGCCGTCGCAGGCCATCATTCCGAATGGCCGGGCCTTCCGCGACGGATGATTCATCCCCGGCGGGCGGTTCGGGTTTTGACCGGTGGTCATTCCCCGGACGGCGAAATCTTTCCGGCGCGGCCAGCAGCTTCACTTCCTGCACCACCGGACGACCCAGTTCACTCCGAATTCTGGAGACGAATTCACCCTCCAGACCCCGCAGCTGCCTGCACCACACGCTACTGCGGACGTACACCGTCAGGCAGCCCGAATGCAGGGGTCCCGACCTTGTCTGCCCGCCCAGGCGCGGCCCCACCACTCCGGACCAGTTCACCGCCAGAAACCGCTCAAAGTATATTTCCGGCGCCTTGTTCACCTCGCTCAGAGATTGCAAAACATTTCGGACCCGTTCCATGGGCGGCTCCCGTTGGGATATCATGCGCCTTTTATACAATGAATCCGCCGGCAAAAGCAATTCTTCGTTCCGGCTATTTCCGCCGTCGACCGCATTCGATCTGCATCAAATTATTAAAATCTCTTAACCAGAATCTAATGATTATGTTTATAATAAAATGATTTATGAACTCTTATCTACATCAGGGGAGGAAGGGACGAGCATGGGCAAAGAAAAGATTCTGGCCGTGGATGACGAAGAGGATATACTGGAATTAATCCAGTACAACCTTACCAAGGAAGGTTACCAGGTGGTTCCGGTGACCACCGGTGAGGAAGCCTTGAAAAAGGCCCGTAGCCAGTCACCCGACCTGATTCTGCTGGACCTGATGTTGCCCGGCCTTGACGGACTCGAGGTCTGTAAGGTGCTCAAGAACAATCAGATGACCCAGCATATCCCCATCGTCATGGTCACCGCCAAAGGTGAGGAATCGGATATCATTACCGGCCTTGAGCTGGGTGCCGACGACTACATCACCAAACCGTTCAGCCCAAAGGTTCTCATTGCCCGGGTCCGGGCGGTAATGCGCCGCAAGGGGCGGCAAACCGTCAACACCGAAACACCCATCGCCATCCATGAACTGGTCATCCATCCCGGTCGGCATGAGGTATCCGTGGCCGGCGAAAAGATTGATCTCACTTTCACCGAATTCAAAATTTTACATTTCCTGGCCAGCAAGGCCGGATGGGTGTTCACCCGGTATCAAATCGTGGATGCCGTCCGCGGCATGAATTATGCTGTCACCGAACGTTCCGTAGATGTCCAGGTCGTCTCCCTTCGCCGCAAGATGGGGGCTTACGGCGACTACATCGAAACGGTCCGCGGTATCGGCTATCGTTTCAAGGACTGAACATGAACGATTATCGTTTTTTCTGGCGTATCTTCCCGGCCTTCCTGATCATCACCGCCCTGGCGCTGTTCGTTCTGGCCTGGTTTGCCTCGCGATCGTTCCGGGATAGTTATCTGGACCGGACCACTCAGCAGCTGGACACCGTGGCCCGGATGGTCGAGAACGAACTGGCGGACACACCCATCGAACCCCAGCATCCGCCGGTTTTTGACGAGTTTTGCCGCTCATTCGCCAGCGGCACTGATGTCCGGATTACCCTGATTCTGGCGTCCGGCGAAGTGATCGGCGATTCGCGTGAGAAGGCTGCCGACATGGAGGATCATTACGATCGTCCCGAAGTCGTGCAAAGCCTGGCCGAAGGTGTGGGCCAGGCCATCCGTTTCAGCAGCACCCTGCAACAGAACATGATGTACCGCGCCCACCTGCATTCGGCTGAGGGCAAACCAGCGTGGATCGTTCGCACTTCGGTGGCGGTGGACACGATCCAGGACTCGCTGACCGTCCTGTACATGCGTATATTCTGGGGCGGACTCTTCGTGTTGCTCAGTTTCGCCGTCGTCAGTTTTTTCTTTTCGCGCAGCCTCAGCCGGAAACTGCGTATCACCCTGGAGGCGGCCAACCATTTTGCCGAAGGGGATCTCAATTATCGCATCAAAATGACCGGCATCAGCGAAATCGATGAACTGGGACGGTCCTTAAACACGATGGCCCAGGAACTGGACGACAAACTGCGCACCGTCACCCGCCAGCGCAACGAGCGGGAGGCTATCCTGTCCAGCATGGTGGAAGGTGTACTGGCCGTGGATGCCGATGAACATCTCCTCATCATCAATGCCTCGGCCGCCCAGATGGTGGGAGTGGAAATGGAATGGGCCCGTGGACGGACCATCCAGGAAGTCGTCCGCAATAACAATCTGCAGCAACTCATCCGTCGCGTCCTGAGCCGCGGGGCCATCGAAGAGATTCATTTTTCCCTGCACGGAGCCGGCGAGCGTTACTTTCAGGCCCACAGCACCCCGTTGCGCCAGGCCGAGGGCGCCATTATCGGCGCCATCATCGTCATTCATGACATCACCCCCCTGAAGCGGTTGGAAAACATCCGGCGTGATTTCGTGGCCAATGTCTCGCATGAGCTGAAGACACCCATCACTTCCATCAAGGGATTTGTCGAAACTTTGCTGGACGGCACCCTGGAAGACCGTCAGCAGGCGGAACGCTTCATCACCATCATCGCCAAGCAGGTGGATCGCCTCAACGCCATCATCGAAGACTTGCTGGAACTGGCCCGCCTGGAGCAGATTCAGGAAAGATCCAATGTTCACCGTAGTATTGACCGTGTTCGCGACCCGCTCATTGCGGCCGTGGAGACGTGCCGCCGACAGGCGGAGGAAAAGGACATCCACATCGAACTCCATTGCGACGAGAATCTGAATGGCAAGATCAACGCCGCCCTCATCGAGGAGGCGGTGGTCAACCTGGTGGATAACGCCATCAAGTACAGTGAGCCCGGCAGCCGGGTGCAGGTGGTCGCGGAGTCTGAAAATTCCGGCATCGCCATCCACATTATCGACGAGGGTTGCGGCATCCCCGGCGAACACATCAGCCGCATATTCGAACGTTTTTACAGGATAGACAAGGCCCGCAGCCGGAAAATGGGCGGCACCGGCCTGGGGCTGGCCATCGTCAAGCACATCGCCCAGGCCCATAACGGCAGCGTCGATGTGACCAGTACGCCCGGCCGGGGAAGCACCTTCACCATCCGGCTCCCCGGCCATCTGTCCCCGGAACATATGCTCTGAGCCGAGCGACAGCCGTTCATCCGCCTCCATTCACACTCGCCATCCGACGCCGAAGATCATCCAACAGCGCAGAGATTGTGTCCGACATCACATTTTCGCAAGCTTGGGCGTGACGGCCCATATAAATTCAGGTATAATCATGTTGTCATGAGGACAGATATTTATGGAGGTTGATTGGATGGTTGATAATTCCCAACAACAAGGACCCGATTTCCATGAATCGGAAACTTCCACCACACAGCGACTTTTGAAAAAGGACGTCGCCCGGCCCGATTCGGACAACGCCACCACGGCGCCACTCACGGGACGTATGGCGGACCTGGCGCAGGATAAGACCGAAAAGAAAAAAAGCAATACATGGTTGTTCGTGATGATCGGCGCCGCCGTGGCGGTGGTCGTCCTGGTGCTGGTCTTCATGTTCGTACTGCCCGGGGAGTCTATCCTCAGCTCCGGCAGCACGGACATCAATCCTTCGGGATCGGATTCCATCAACGCCACCATCGTCGAAGGACGGCCCGTGCCTGTGGCCCGGGATGCGGAGCGTGCGACACCGACACCGACGGAGCGTCGTTCCCGGTCAGCCGACAGCGGCACTGTGGAGTCAACCCCGGACACCGGCCGGCCGGAAACCACCGCAACCAGCCAGCCCGCGCCGGCGGCGGTTCGAGAAACACCGTCACGCTCCACCGCCGAGAAACCGGTGGAGCCATCCAGATCGGCAGCCAGCGAACCGACGCCCACCCAACCCGCCGCCACAAGCAGCCCCAAGACAGAGCCTCCGCCGCCCGCCGGCGGAACTGGCGCCGAATCCACCTCCGGTTCGTCCGCTACCCCGGCCACGCCGGCTGCCACGCCGTCGGCTTCCATCCAGCAGGGATTCGATCTGAAGAGTCAAACCCAGAAGTCCGCTGTAAAAACGGGCGATCTCGTGCCGTTGACCGGTGATGTCATCCGTCCCGTTCTGAAACAGGACGTCACGCCGGAGAAACCGGCCATCGCCACCCGCCTGCGTCGCTCCGGCCGGGTGATCCTGCGGATCCTCATCGACGAGAGCGGCAACGTCATCGACGCCAAGGTGGTCAATGAAAATCCCACCAATCTGGGGTTCGGCGAGGCGGCCGTCACCGCGGCAAAAAAACGGAAATACACACCGGCCACCAAGGACAATGTGCGGGTGAAAGTCTGGGAGACCCTGGTGTTTACCTTTCGGTAGGCTCATCGAGATCAGCCGCCAGGTCGAAAAAACGGGTGAATTGTTTCTGGAAGGATAAGCGCACCATACCCGTGGGGCCGTTGCGCTGTTTTTCAACGATCATCTCCGCCAAACCCTGAAGCTCCGGATCGTCCGGGTTGTACCTCTCTTCCCGGAAGATGAACATAACCACGTCGGCGTCCTGCTCCAGCGATCCGGATTCCCGCAAATCAGACAAATGCGGTCGGTGGTCCCCCTTGCGGGCCTCCGGCGCCCGGCTGAGCTGGGAGAGGGCCAGCACCGGCACCTCCAGATCCTTGGCCAGGGCCTTGAGGGTGCGGGAGATGGCGGCGATTTCCTGGACCCGGTTTTCGTAGCGCCGGTCCGGGCTGATGAGCTGCAGGTAATCGACCACGATCAAATCCAGCCCATGCTCCCGCTTGAGGCGCCGCGCCTTGGTCTGCAACTCCAGCACCGAGAGATTGGCGGTCTCGTCGATGAACAGCTTGGCCTGATCCAGCCGGCTGACGGTTTCGCCGATTTTGGCCCAGTCGTCGGGTGACAAAAAACCGCTGCGGATTTTCTGGGCGTCGATCATGGACTCCGAGGACAACAGCCGCAGGGCCAGCTGCCGCGCTGACATCTCCAGGGAAAAAATGGCCACGGTGCAGTTTTCTTCCAGGGCCGCGTGCATGGCGATGTTCATGGCGAAACTGGTCTTGCCCATGGACGGACGCGCCGCCAGGATGATGAGATCCTCCTTCTGTAGCCCACACGTCAGCATGTCCAGCCGCCGGAAACCGGTGGGGATGCCCGTCAGAATCTGTTTGTTCTTGTAAAGGTACTCCAGATGGCGATACGCCTCCACCAGGGCGTCGGTGAGGGGGATGTAATTCTTCTTGATGAATCGTTGGGAAATATCGAAGATGCGGGTTTCGGCGCTCTTGAGAATCTCCTGGATGCCGTGCTTGGGAAGGTGACTTTGTTCAATGATGTCCTGGGAGGCGGAGATGAGCTTGCGAAGCAGCGATTTGTTGCGGATGATGTCGACGTAGTTGGCGATGTTGGTCAAGCGAGGTACGCCGTCGCGGAGGGTACTCAGATACGTCAGGCTGATCGGCTCCAGCAGGCCGAGACTGTCCAGGGCGTCCTTGAGGGTGAGTTCGTCGATGGATTCGTCCCGGACATCGCTGAATTTGTGGAAGAGGTAGATCATCCGGGAATAGACCTTCTGATGCTTCGGCAGAAAAAAATCATCCTCCTGCAGCTGGTCGCCGATTTGCACGATGAGACTGTTGTTGACCAGGATGGCGCCGAGAACGGCCCGCTCGGCGTCGATGTCATGGGGTAACGGCCGGTCGTACGCTTCGGCCAGCGTCATATTGCTGCGGTTGAGATTGATTTCAGCCATGAAGGCAACCTGATCTTTGGATGAAATGATTGTAGCCTGTCGCCGAGCAAAAAAAAAGGACAAAGTCGTACCGGCTTTGTCCTTCCATTGAAAGACTTGAATTCCGGGATTTTACGATTTTTCTTCTTCGGCGTCGCCGCCGGCTTCCGGCTCCTCGGGCGGAGACAGAGGAGGGCTCAATTCCGCCGGAACGGATTCTTCCGCCCGGTTTTCCGCTCCCGGTGCCCCTACCGGGGCCGATACTTCGGCTGCCAGTGCCGTCTCTCCGCCTTCCTTCGCGACCAGGACCTTGATCTCGGCCGTCACATCACGATGCAGCCGGATGGGGATGGTATACTCACCCAGCGTCTTGATGGGATGATCGAGACGTATTTTTCGCCGGTCGATCTGGAATCCCTTTTCCTCCAGCTGGTGCGCGATGTCCATGGTGGTGACGGAACCGTACAGGTTGTCGCCCTCACCCACCTTCTTTTCGATGTGAACACGCACCTCACCCAGCGCCTGGGCCAGGATCTCGGCTTCTTCCTTCAGTTTCGCTTCCTGCTTGACCCAGACCAGTTTCTGGTTTTCCACGTATTTGAGGTTACCCGGTGTGGCCTGCATGGCGAACCTTTGAGGTATCAGATAGTTGCGGGCATAGCCATCCGCCACTTTGACTACATTGCCGCGGCGTCCCAGGTTTTCGACATCTTCGATCAGTATGATTTTCATATGGCAATCTCCATGCTCATCAATGTACCGGCGCAGGCGGCCGGAATACCTAGAATTCGTCGGACACGAACGGCAGCAACGCCAGCACGCGTGCCCGCTTGACGGCGCGTCGCAGCCGGCGCTGATGGAACGAGCAGGTGCCCGAAATCCGGCGGGGCATGACGCGGCCGCGTTCGGGGACAAACTGCTTCAGCAGATCCACATCCTTATAATCAACGGTCACAATCTTCTCTTCGCAAAAGCGGCAAACCTTTTTACGACGATAGAAAAAACGACGTCCCGATCCCTTTCCATTGGCTTCCATGATTATCTACCTCCATCTTTATCGCCGCGTGACCGATCCCGGTAATCGCGCCGTTCCCGATGATCCCGGCCCTCGCGGGAACCGGGGCCTTCCCCACGGCGGCGACGCTTCTCCAGGCTGCGCCGTTGGGCGTCGTAATACTGTTTCCGTTTTTCCGCCACCTTCTCTTCCTCATCCTTGCGGATGGTGAGGAACCGGATAATTTCGTCGGCCACCCGCATCCGGCGCTCCACTTCGTCGACGGCCCGGCCGTCCCCTTCGAAGCGAAGGATGTAGTAGAACGCTTCCTTGAATTTTTTGATTTCATAGGCCAGCGTCCGCTTTTCCCAGAGCTCACAGGTGACATCGTGGCCACCGAATTGCTCGATGTAGCCTTTCATCCGGTCCGTGAGCTCTTGCTGCGCTTCTTCCGGCAAGTCAGGAGCGACAAGAAAAACCAGCTCGTACTTATGCTTCTGCACGATTCTTCTCCTTTTCCAATCTTAGGTTTGTTACAGGAAATTGCTCCTGTGGGCCCCGGTGGCGAAGCAAGGCCCTTTCACATGGAAAGGTGAGATTATACTTAAAAAAAATAAAAATTCAACTTTTTTGTGCAGATCCCGGCGGAAAAAATCTTGGGGGGATCCGCCCAGCCCGGGACGAGATCCAGCCGGTTCGGCCTATTTGATCAGCGGCGCGATCACCAACGAGACCACCGACATCAACTTGATCAGAATATTCAAGGAAGGTCCGGCCGTATCCTTGAACGGGTCGCCGACCGTATCGCCCACCACCGCCGCCTTGTGGGCATCGGAACCCTTGCCGCCAAAATGGCCGCCCTCGATGTATTTCTTGGCATTGTCCCATGCCCCGCCGGCATTGGCCATGAAAATGGCCATCACCACACCCGAGACCAGCACTCCCGCCAACAGTCCGCCCAGGGATTCCTTGTCCCAGAAACCGACCAGGGCCGGCACCCCGATGGCCATCAGGCCGGGCAAAATCATTTCGCGGATGGCGGCGGCCGTCGAAATATCCACGCATGTGGCGTACTCGGCCTCGGCCGTACCCTCCATCAAGCCCTTGATTGTCCTGAACTGCCGACGGACCTCTTCGATCATTTTGAAGGCCGCCTTGCCCACGGCTTTCATGGCCATGGAGGAAAAGAGGAACGGCAACATGCCGCCGACCAGCAGTCCGGCCATGACCCGGGGATTGGCGATATCCAGTGATTTTACCTCCGCCTGCTGCATGAATGCGCTGAACAGCGCCAGGGAGGTCAAGGCCGCCGAGCCGATGGCAAAACCCTTGCCGATGGCGGCGGTGGTGTTGCCCACTGAGTCCAGTTTATCGGTGCGCTGGCGCACTTCCTTCTCCAGATGGGACATCTCGGCGATGCCGCCGGCATTGTCCGAAATCGGGCCGTAAGCGTCCACGGAAAGCTGGATGCCGGTGGTGGACAGCATGCCCAGAGCGGCGATGGCGATACCATACAGGCCGGCAAAGTGGTAGGCCGCCAGGATGGAACCGGCGATGACCAGCATCGGCAAGGCGGTACTCTGCATCCCCACCGCCAGGCCGGCAATGATGTTGGTGGCCGTGCCGGAGGTGGAATCGTAGGCAATGCCCCGGGCCGGCTTACGGTTCTCCGAAGTATAATATTCCGTGATGAGGCCGACCATGATGCCGGCGATGAGGCCGGCGACAATGGCGACAAAGATATCCAGCGCCGAAATGGTCGCCGTGCCGAGGGATCCGCGGGTAACTTCCACCGGCTCGGGAAAAAAGAGTTGAATGACGAAATAGGAAGCCACGATCATCAGGCCGGCGGCGCTGAACGTGCCGATATTCAAAGCGTTCTGGGGATTCCCCCCTTCCCGGGTACGGACGAGGAACGTCCCGAGAATGGAGCAGAGGATGCCCAGCCCGGCCAGGACCAGGGGAATGAGGACGGGAGCCAGCTGATACAAGGAGAGATCTGCGCCGCGGGGGATGATAATGGCGCCCAGCACCATCGAGCCTACGATGGATCCCACGTAAGACTCGAAAAGATCGGCGCCCATACCGGCCACATCACCGACATTGTCACCGACGTTATCGGCGATCACCGCCGGGTTGCGCGGGTCGTCTTCCGGGATGCCGGCTTCCACCTTGCCCACGAGGTCGGCGCCCACGTCCGCGGCCTTGGTGAAGATTCCTCCGCCTACCCGGGCGAAAAGGGCGATGGAACTGGCGCCCAGGCTGAATCCGCTGATGACGGTGGTGATCATGGCCCAGTCCCCTCGGAACTGCGCCAGATTGTTGTACACCCAAAAGAGTCCGGTCAGTCCCAGCACGCCGAGTCCCACCACGCACATGCCCATGACGGAACCGCCGGCGAACGCCACCTTTAGCGCTTTGACCATGCTGCTGCGCGCGGCGGCGGTGGTGCGGACGTTGGCCGACGTGGCGACCCGCATCCCGACGTAACCGGCCGTGGCGGAACACACGGCGCCCAGCACGAACGAGAGGGCGACCAGGGCATGGGAATCGGTGCGGCCCATATTGCTGAACACGAGCAGGACGGCGACCACGAAGACAAAAATCGCCAAGACACGATATTCCCGGGACAGAAAGGCCATGGCACCCCGCCTGATATATCCGGCGATCCGTCCCATGGCTTCCGTGCCCGCGTCCTGGCGATTAATCCATGCCGATTTCCAGATGGCATACAGCAAAGCGAGAGCACCCGTGCACAGGATCAGAATCAGAAGTGTTGACATCGGTTACTGACCTCCAGGATTGTTGTAAATGGCCATTGCCCTTTCATAGCCGGATCGATAGATCAGTTCCAGGGCTTCATACATTCGCTCGAACAGCCCATCGAGGATTTGTCGCTCCTTCACCGTCAGGGGATGCAGCACATATTCCGCCGCGTCGCCGTACTCTTCGTCTTCCGGGCGAATGCCAATACGAATACGTGGGATATCCTGCGTTCCGGACCGCTCGATGATGTTGGCCATGCCGCGATGGCCGCCCGACGAACCGCGGGTACGGATTCTAAAATGACCCAGCGGCAGATCGAGATCATCGTACACCACCATCGTCTGCCCAGGGGAGAGGTGCCAGGCCGCCAGCACCAGTTGATACGCTACACCGCTCAGGTTCATAAACGTCTGTGGCTTGATCAGATGCACGTCCTGCCCGAACAGATACGCTTCCTGAATGACGGCCTGGTATCTGCGTTTCTTGGTCCGGACAGGGACCCGACGACGTCGAATCAGATAGTCCAAAAAAAGAAATCCAGCGTTGTGCCTCGTTTCACGGTAAGCCAACCCCGGATTGCCGAGTCCAAAAATAGCATCCGGCCGCGCCTCATCCGCCATGACTAATCTTCAGCTTTTTCGGACGCTTCGCTTGCTTCAGCTCCGCCGGCCTCCTCCGTCATCCCGGCAAGGGCTCCTCCCTCGGCGGGCAGTCGCAAGCCGGCCTCGGTTGTCCGGGTGCTCTCCACAACCGCGATGTTGATTTCACCATCCGCCAAGATCTTGACGTTTTGGGCCACCTTCAGGTCCTTGATTTTCATGCGCTGATGCAGATCCAGATCGGAGACATCGGCGATCAGCTGCACCGGGACGTCCTGCGGCAGACATCGGACCGGCAGGTCCCGGCGTAAAATGACCAGCACACCACCGGCGTTCTTGACTCCGATCGGCACACCCTCGGTGACGATGGGCACGCTGACCTCCACGGGGCGCTCATGGCTGATCTTGAGAAAATCCACATGGATCAATTCATCCCGGACCGGGTCCAGCTGGTAGTCCCGAATCAGGACCTCTTTCTGATTGCTTTCATCCATTTTCAGCATGTACACCCTGTTGCGGCCGCCCTCGCTATGCAGGTATTGATCCATCAGCTTCCGATCGATGGCCAACGGCACCGGTTCTTCGTCCACACCATAAAGAATGGCCGGGATCATCCCTTCATTCCGCAACCGTCGGGCGCCGTTCTTTCCCAGGTCCCACCTGCGCTTGGCTTCAATGATTACTTTTTCCATCTCTATATGCTCCTCAAATTATTTCACCGATTACACGAACAGATTGCTGATGGAGGTCTCGTAATGAATGGACCGGATGGCCTCCCCGAACAGCGGGGCCACCGACAAGACCTTCAATTTGTCGAATTGCTTTGCCTCGGGCAGGGCGATGGTGTTGGTGACGATTACCTCTTCCAGCGCCGAATCCCGCAGCCGGCTCATCGCCGGTCCACTGAGAACCGCGTGGGTGGAGCCGGCCAGAATCCGCCGGGCGCCCCGCATCTGGATGGCGCTGACGATTTCCACCATCGTGCCGGCCGTATCGATCATGTCATCGATGATGATGACGGTTTTGTCTTCCACCTCGCCGATGATGTGCATGACTTCGGCCACATTGGTCTGGACGCGTCGCTTATCACCGATGGCCAAGCCGGCGTTCAGCCGTTTGGCGTAGGCCCTCGCCCGCTCGGCGCCGCCGGTGTCCGGTGACAGGATGGTCACATCCTCGAAATTCTGGGCGGAAATGTATTCCAAGATGACCGGCGCCGAGAACAGATGATCCACGGGAATATCGAAAAAGCCCTGGATCTGGGCGGCATGCAGATCCATGGTCAGAACCCGGTGCGTACCGGCCGCCGTCAGCAGGTCCGCCACCAGCTTGGAGGAAATGGGGACTCGGGGTTTGTCCTTGCGATCCTGTCGGGCATAGCCGTAGTAGGGTACGACGGCGGTGATGCGCGAGGCGGACGCCCGTTTGCACGCATCGATCATGATGAGCAATTCCATCAAGTGCGTGTTGACCGGAGTGGAAGTGGACTGGATGATGAACACATCCCGCCCCCGAACGTTCTCCAGACTCTGGAAATAGAGTTCACCATCGGAAAATGTGGTCAGGCGGGCCTCGCCGACCGGAATCTTCAGATACCGGCAGATCTCCTCCGCCAGGGCCCGGTTGGATGAACCAGCAAAGATGACCAAATCGCCTTTCATTGAAGTGACCTCCTCCATCCCGCACACGACCTTTCAGGAGACTATCGCATCCATCCAACCCTCTCAGCGTGAACGGAAACAGGTATTGGCCGGAAAACGTACATCCTCTGTCGCCAGGGCGCACACGTCCGACCCGTCATAAAAATGGCTGGGGAGGGAGGATTCGAACCTCCGAATGCAGGTTCCAAAGACCTGTGTCTTGCCGCTTGACGACTCCCCAGCAAAACATCAGAAAACCCATGGCCGGAGTCGCTGGTGGTACTCCCGTCTGGGGAAAAGATTCGTTCGAAAGATCCGCACCAAACTCAGGCGGCCCTGCAAGTGTTTTGCAGCCTGTTGGCAATGGTCTTCATCCGTGAAGAGACCGAAAACCGCCGACCCGCTTCCACTCAACATCGCCCGGGATGCGCCGACCTCCAGGAGAGCGTGTTTGATCGTCTTCAGACCAGGGAATTCAGAGAAGACAACCGATTCGAAGTCATTTTCGCCATCGTCTAGAAACACTTCCGCCGATGACAGGCCCCTGAACGAGGGTGGAATTTTAGTATTATAGCCCGCTTTTGTCAATATAAAATTCAGGCGTCCGTAGGCCCAGGAAGTGCTGACAGACTGGGCCGGACAGACGATCAGTACGGGCCGTGGCGGGAGATCCGGCAGCAGGATCAGCTCCTCGCCCCGGCCGACGCCGGCCGCCGTGCCGCCGTGAAGAAAAAAGGAGACATCGGCGCCAAGAGCGGTGGCGATATCCACCAGGTCGCCGGCCGGAATTCCGCCTGCCCACAAGTGATGGACGCCGGCCAGAACCGCCGCTGCATCGGCGCTGCCGCCGCCGAGACCAGCCTGGGCGGGAATCCGCTTTTGCAGGCGGATATCCAGTCCGGCCACCGCGGGGTGGCGTTCCTGGAGCCGTCGAACCGCCTGCAGGCACAGATTGGACTCGTCCACCGGCAGCGCGGGATCATCACACTCCAGCCTCACCACCCCGTCCGGACGGCGCCGCAAAAAAAGCTCGTCGGCCAGGCCGATGGTCTGGAAAACGGTACGAATCTCATGATAGCCGTCCGGGCGCGGGAAAAGCACCTTCAAATGAAGATTGATTTTGGCATAGGCCAGGACCCTGACGGACATTCCGCTCCCCTACCAATAGATCTCGAATTCGTAGTTGTCGGCGCCCCCCTTGGGATCGTGGATGTCGATCACCACTGCATAATTGTTGCTGCGGGACGGCTGCTCGACGATGGTGACCGATCCGCGCCCTTCGATGAGGTTCAGCCCCACGGTGAGGGCCCGGCGCGGCAGGGGGGCGGAGAACGTATGTGTCATGCCCATAATCGGTTTCGCATCGAGGTGGCGAATATCAATCTTGTCGCCGCGGATGATCAGCTGATCGCGACCGTCCACCCGCCCGCGCCAGCGGATGACGCCCCCCTCCAGCGGACGCTGGGCCGATGCGGGCTCCAGAGCGCCGCCGCCTTCCCATTTCAGACCGAAGCGGTAGTTGTCGACCCCGCCCTTGTCGGAGTCGTCCAGCCGGACGCGCAGGGTGTAGTTGTTCCAGGAACCGGGCTGCTCCACAATCTCCACCTTGCCGCGGCCATCCAGCTTGTAGAGCGTCACGTCCTGGGCGCGCCGTGGCAGATAGCTGCGAAAGTCATATTTGACCTTCTCCAAAGGTTTCGAGCGGAGATGCTCCACCTTGACCGATCGTTCCCGGATGAGCAAATCATCGATACCGTCCACCCGGCCTTCCCAGAGGAAATCCAGATCGGCCTCGGTAACGGTCTGATACGATTCCTGGTATTGCCTTTCCCAGTACAGGTAAAAATCATAGAGCGCCGCACCCCGGTGCCGGCCGTCATCCACTCGGACAATGGCCGTGTAGCCGTTGCTGTATTCAGGTTTCTGGACGATTTCCACACCGCCGCGTGCCTGCTCTACAGCGATAGACACCTGGACGTCGCGGGACGGCAGGGGCGCGGAAAAATTGTAGGTCTGGTCCGTGATGGGCCGGGCGCGGATGTGCTCAAGCTGCACCGTGCGCCCGCTCACGCGGATGAAATCGGTGCCATCCACCCGACCCTGCCAGTGCAGGAAATCGGACCGGGTCCGGTCGAAATACCCGCCGCTGCCGGCGGCGTATTCATCCCACTCGAGGCGAAAACGGTAACGCTGGGGATAGATCTCCTCCTGATCATTGTTGACAAGGATCTTGAGGGTGTAGTCGTTGGTGACGGAGGGTTGCTCCACGAGGTCCACTGGACCGGAACCCTCCAGCTTCGTCAGCCGCACAGTGACGTTCTCGCGAGGGATCCCTTGCGGGGGATAGAACTCGAAACGCAAATTGCTCAACGGATTGAAATTGCGATGCTCCACCCGCACCTCATTGCCGCGGATGAGCAGAAAATCGGAGCCGTCCGCTTCGGCTTCGATGACCGCTTCCCCGGCCAGCAGGGTGCCGGCAGCCACCAACATCCAGGCAACAACTCCAAGAACCGTCCACACCATTTTCATCGCTCTTCTCCTCTCCCCGGCCGCAGCGGAACAATTTGCCGGGATCCGCTCACCGAAGTTCCCCGGCCGGGCCTTGTGTATCTTGTGACAGTAGATGCGCAAAACCGTCGATTGTTACCACCGTCCTGCAGATCACCTGAACGGCGGCGTGGACTATCGCCGGCTACCGGGCGTCACTGCGCCGTTCCACTACGGGCAGTGACAATCCAAGTGTATCATTTTCAATAAATAACCATTCATAGCCAACCGGATCAGGCCGCCGGCCGAATCATTCGGAGCGTTTGGGCTGATCGTTGCATCCTCTTCGCCCGTTGATGCGTTGCTCGCTGAAACGTGACCGCAAAATCACCCCGTCATCGCGAAGGCTTAACGGCGCCGGTACATCCTTGGACTTTCCTGGACAAGATATCCTACCAAACCCGGGCAGGATTGTCGCTAAAAAAACCTTGTCGCAGGGGATTGAACATGATGCCAACGTTCCATTCAACGACTCCCAACCCTCGATTTGCCCGGATCGCCCTGGTGGTGTTGCTGGTCCTGGCGCTGGGCAGCGAGCCCCTGCTGGCCGGGCCGAAGCCCGAACCGCCGCCTGAGCTTCTGTCCGCGGGTGGAAGATGTGCCATTGAGCCTTCCCGTACTTCCCCGGAAATCCAGGACGAGCCCCCGACCAATTTCCTGGAAAAAGCCAGGCGAATCGGCCAGAACACCGGACTGATCGCCGCCAGCCCCATCACCCTTACCACACGGGCGAAGACGCCCCCCTGTGGATCAAAGACTTCCACCCCCACCGGTAGTTTCGACAACACGGAAATGGCCCTGATTGGGGCCGAAAATTTCGGCATCGACATGGATCTGCTCAACGAGCGCCTCTTCATCAAAGTCGGTCAGCGGCACCCTCACTACAATGTGGACAAACCGGATCCGGCCAATCCGGTGCTCCGGATCGGGGACGCCGGTCTGCCCATCAGCAAAAACTCCTTGCGCTACACTGGTTTCATCGGCATGGACGTCGTCTTCAACCTGAACAGCCTGGTGGTCCATGCACCCGTCACCGACAAGGTGTACATTCCGTTTGTGGCCACGGCGCTCATCGACGGCCTGGAAGGGCCAAAGCCGGGAAGACCGGCGATCCCGAATCGCTGCTGGAGAGCCTGGGAGTTCCGTATGCCATCGAATCCAAAGCCTTGACGTCACGCTTCTGACCAAAACTATTCAGCGACCTCTGTCAATCATTCGCGGATCCGGTGCAGCTCCGTTTTTTTCACAGTCCCGGCGCGCCATGGTGGACGGTTTCGGTTCGCTAGGCCAGCCGGCGCCGGTTCAACGCCAGCATGCGCCGCCGGGCCACCTGGTAATCCACGGCCCGACGGACGATGGTCAGGGTGTTGTTTTGCAGCAATGGTTCATCCGCCAGTTGGGGCCAATCCACAAGGCTGCGCGTGAAATCCGGGGTGCCCGGGATGGGGGAATAGGCAGCCAGGGATACCTGGAGTCCCAGACGGTGGGCGTACTCGAGGTCGGCCAACGTTTGAGCCAGGGTCTGTTCCGGCGCACCGAACAGAATGTAGGCCCCCATTTCCGCGGCGGTGAATCCGGCGCCGCGCAGGGCCGCCACCCCGCGCTCCATTTCATCGGCTGAAACCTTGAAACCGGAGCGACTTTGGAGATCCTGCGCCAGGCTCTCCATGCCAAGGCGGATGGTGGTAAAGCCGGTCCGTCGCATCAGGGCGCACAGGTCCGGCGTCAGCCAGCGGGCATGGACGGCGTTGGGCAGGTGAAATCGGACAAAGCGACCCCTGGCCAGCCAGCTTTCCAGAAAGGGCTGGAAATGTTTTTCACTGTCCGCCAGCAGGGCATCGTCGTAGAAGGCAATGTCACGTGCGCCGGTAACCATCGTGATTTCATCGAGTTCGGCCACCAGATCGGCCGGAGATTTTCGGATCAGACCCGGATACATCAGCGGCGTGGCGCAGTAATCGCACCGGTATGGACAGCCGACACCGGTCAGCCACGCCGCATGCCGCAAGGGAGTGCCGTACAAATGGTACACCGCTCTGCCCGGGTTGGCGGTCAGGGGCAGCCGGGTAATGGCCCCCAGTCGCCGGGCCAGCGCGTCCGGGTCCTTGTGAGGCAGGATGTGATCAAAGAGCCCGGCGGCCCGGGCGTGTTCCGGGCAAAGGAAAGCGTACACTCCGCCCAGGATGATCACGGCTTTCGGATACCGGCGCCGCAACAACCGGGCGGCGGCGAAGGCCCCCGGATACCAGTACGTCATCAGGCAGGTGATCAGGATATAATCGGGCGGATGGAGCCGGTCGAGAAACTCGATGATGGCCGCCTCGGGTGCGCCGTAGCGCCGGTATCGGCGAGGCACTCCACCCAGGGCCGGTGGCGGGGGGATGGGTGCGGCCACATATTTCCCCGTCCCGAAACGGCGGTGGGTACCCCCCCACACTTCGCGGGCCAGGCAATCCAGCAACTGTACGTCGGCGCCCGCCCGTTCCAGCCAGGCGCCCACGGTCAGCAAACCGAGCGGCCGCGCCCACAGGTCATAGGCGGCGAAGTCATCGATCCAGGGATTTACGAGCAGGACACACGGCAACCGAGACTCCTTGCTTTCCGTGGGACAGCGACCTGGACGGGCACGAAACGGCACCGGCGGCCGCGGTCACTTCGCTGGCAGGATCCAGTCCCGCGGCTCGAAGTTCACTGCCCGCCAGCGGTTGAGATCCACCGCAAGAATGCAGGGGTAATCGTTGCGGCGAACATAGATGATCCCCTCGCCTTCCTGACCGAAAGCGAACTCTGTTCCGAGGCCATGTTCCTGATCCAGAAAGATGCGCCGCGGCGATTCCTCCAGACCGTACACTTTCGGATCGGAGGCCGGCGGCAGATAGCGAACCACGGGCAAACGGGCGAGTTGCTCGATATATTCGGTGATTCGGCTGGCCGAAAGAGTGACACTGAGCTGTTGGCGCACCCAGCGCCATTCACCCTGCGCTGTCCGGAAGAACGACCAGTGCTCCGCCGGGGAATCGACGGAAATGCCTTTGATCTCCGTGGGATCGACCGCCAGCAGGGTCGGCTGCAACAGTTGTCCGTATGCAATGTCCAGTTCCGCCGCGCGTTCGGCAGCAACGAGAAAGTACACGTCAGGTCCAGGCAGAAAAGCCGGCACTGTATCCGGCTTACCCCATGCCCGGGCCGGTGTGCCGATCTCCAGCGTCCGGGTCCACCCACCCGCCAGCTCGATCACCAGGCGGCAACGCGGTTCGCCAAACAAATCCCGGGCCCGGGACAGATCCCAATGATGGAGATGCTCCGCCACCGGCCAGCGCGAGATCCGAAACAGCCAGTCCTGGATGGCGGCCGAGGCGCCGGGCGCGGCGAAGGGCAGCCGGAGCCGCCATTCCCCGTCGTCGCGGCGGAACTCGAACCGGCCGCCGGGCTGCTCCACCTTGAAACCGCTCACTGCGCGGAAATCAAAAGGGAAGGCCCGGTTTTCGCGCAGCGCGGCGGCCGGCGCCGCGAACGGCTCACCCAGAGCTCGATCCAGCAAATATATCCGCGGGTCTTGCCCGCGACGGGCGTACACATAATCGCCAGTGGGATTGGGCACTCCAAATTCCACCTTGCGTGCGTTGGCCTCCCGGTCAAAAAACGTGACCACCGTCTGGGGCGGCTCCAGGCCGTAGGCGGGAAGATCTGCGGCCTCCTCCAGGAGCACCCGGTGGTAGCGCAGTCCGGCGAGAGTCTCGGCCAGTTCGTCCCAGCGCGCGAAATCGCCGCGCATCCGCCAGGGCGTCTCCAGCATCCAGCCGTCGTCAGTCCGGACGGCCGCCACCGCTTCGTCCCGCCCGGTGATCAGGATTCGCTCGATCATTTTCCCCTGAAGATGAAACAAATACCGGTCGGGCGGTGTCTCGGCCGACGGCCTTTCCAGCACCAGCAGCAGGACCAGCAGGATAACAGCCAGAGCAGCCAACGCGAGTATCTCCCGCACACCCCTCATCGGCGTCTTCTCCGGAAGAAAAGGACCGCGATACCAGCCAGCAGGGGCACCAACGGCAAAATGATCACCGTCAGGTAATATACGCTCCGGCGCTCGACCTCGGTCAGGAGGATCGGCACATTGGCCGGATCCCGTGGTTGAATGGCGATGAGATCCTCTTCCGCCGTCAGCCAGTTCACCATATTCAGGAACAGATCGCCGTTGGAGAACTGGTTGAAATAGGCATTGGTGACAAAATCACTGTCGCCCACCACTACCAGACGGGCCGCCGGTGGCGACGTATCGCCGGCCTCGGCGGCCTGGCCGACCACCCGCTCCACGGCAAAACCGATATCCAGCGGCCCGATCAGATCCGTGCCGGGATTGAACTGCGGTTCAGCGGGCGGAGGAATCGGCGAGTCCCTTTCGGACCAGCTGCCCGGATTGGTGCGCAGCAGGTACTGCAGGGTGATTCCCTCCGGCCATGGTGAAACGCGTTCCAGGGAGCGGGCGGACGGGAAAATCGTCATGACCGGCATCCCGCGGGTGATGGGATGATCCGGATACCGCGTCACCAGCGGAGCCCCGACCTCCGTGCCCAGAACCCGACCGGCCTGACTGTCGTCGTATATCCGGTCCAATCGCGGCTGCACGCCCCATGTTTTCAGCAGCGTCGCCAGCGCCGCGTCGGGCGGGGGGTCCACCATCACCAGCAACGCGCCGCCGGCACGGACATATTCCTCCACCGCCTCGATTTCACCCAGCGCCCATTCCTTTTTGGGGCCGGCAATGATCAGCAAGCGGCATTCCTCCACCGTCAGCTTCTCCTGGAGCAGGTTGATCTGGCCCAGTTCATAATTGCGATTCTGCAATGCGGCACTCGCCAGACTGAAACCGTAGCCCGAAGGATTGGCCGGGGAGCGTTCACCGTGGCCGGTGCTGAAGAAAACGCGCTTGGTTTCGTCGCTGACCACCTTGAGAATGGCCCCGGTCAACACGCTTTCGTCGGGTTGTTCCACCAGCTCCACCCGGGGCGGGCATTCCACCACAATGGTATTGTAATACTGGATGTTGTAGCGACGAGCCTGCTCCCGCTGCCGGTCAGGATCGATCATCTGCCAGTGGATATGCGGCGAACGGGCGCTGTACTCCCGCAGCAGTGACCGCAGGGATTCCCGAAACTGAATCGCCTCGGGCTGATCCACCGGAGCCAGAAAGACCCGGAGGTGGACATCATGCTCCAGATTCTGCAGCACCTGCACCGTGTAGGCAGAAAGGGAATATTGTTGATTCGGCGTGGAATCCCACCGCCAGTTGTGGCGCACCGCCAGGAGATTCAGGAGCAGCAGCACCACCAGCAGCAGGACGCCGGTCACGAAAAAATGAATTCCTTCCGCTGCCTGCCGCCGGCGCAATGCCTGGCGCCACACGGCCAGGTTCAGGGCCACGCCGACCCCGACGAGGACACCGCCCATGGTCAGGGCCAGCCAGTGTCCGTAATTCCAGCGGTTTACGACACCGAAATGCAGCAACGCCGCCAGCATGATGAAGAGCCCCGCCAGGGAGGCATACCGGGCCAGCCGTACCACCGCCTCACCTCCAGCGCAGGGATTCGAGGGTGCGGTATGTCAGGAAGATACCGAAAACCCAGACACTGATAAAATAGATCAGATGGGAAACGTCCAGCGTACCCACCAGAAAACTCTCCAAGTGACTCAATGGCGACAGATAGCGCAGAACTGCCGCCAACCCCTCGTTGCCAGCCTGGCCGAATTCATTGAAAAAATAGAGAACGATGACCAGCACGAAGGTCAGGGCCGCCGCCACGATCTGGTTTTCCGTCAGCGTCGACAGAAAATGCCCCAGGCTCAGTACCGCCGCCGTCAGAAGTACGATGCCAAGATACCCCACGAGAATGGGGATAATGGCCGGCGGCGCGGCGGCGAAG
This sequence comes from Acidobacteriota bacterium, assembly GCA_016935015.1. GTDB lineage: Bacteria > Acidobacteriota > JAAYUB01 > JAAYUB01 > JAAYUB01 > JAFGRT01. The sequence continues at coordinate 30,140 of JAFGRT010000068.1, forward strand.
CGAAACAAGGTGATCAGCGGGACGGCCGAGCCGCAAAACAAGAGCAGGCAGAACAGGAAATTGGCCAAAAACTTGCCGAGGATGATCTGCCCGTTGCTCAGCGGCAGGGTGAAGAGAAGCTCCATGGTCCCCTTTTTCTTCTCTTCGGCGTAGACGCCCATGGTGATGAGGGGCAGCAGGAACAGCAGGACCGTGCTGATCACGGCGAAATGATTGAGGATGACATACTGTGGTCCGTCAAAGGGGGCATATGGCGTCCCCGCTGCCGTCTGCAGCGCGGCGTTCACCAGCAGCACGCTGTAGCGCCAGCCCACCAGCAGAATGAAAAGGGTCAGCACCACATACGCCACCGGTGAATAGAAGTAGCTCTTCAGCTCCTTGCCCATAACATGCCAGACATTCTTTATCATGGCCCATCCCCGTGATCAGCCACCAGATCCGGCGCATCCGCCGCGTACATCTCTGCGCCGGAAGCCCCTGCCGCCAACCCGTCGTTCTCCTCCATGATCAGCTGGAGGAATACATCTTCCAAGCTGACGCGCCGGCGGTGGAATTCGTAGACCGCCAGGCCGCCGTTTTGCAGAGCGGCCAGCAGGCGGGGCCGCTGCTCCCCATCGGACAACACGAGGGTACAGTGCCACATGCCAGGTTCTTCCGCGGCGGTGATCTCCCACTCCGGCAGGTTTTCCGCCGCCGCCAGCACCTCGGCCAGGCGGTCCCTGTCCCCCTGGACCAGGCTGTCACAGACCAACCGTTTGGTGATTCGACCGGTCAGATTCTCCGGCGTATCCTCGGCAATGATACGCCCGTGGTTGATGATAAGCACCCGCTGGCAGATCTGGCTGACCTCCGGCAGGATGTGCGTACTCAGGATGATGGTATGATCTTCGCCCAGACTCCGGATCAGTTCACGGACTTCCCGGATCTGGGCCGGGTCGAGACCGATGGTCGGTTCATCCAGGATGATCACGTCCGGGGAATGGATCAGGGCCTGGGCGATGCCCACCCGCTGGCGATAGCCCTTGGACAACCGGCCGATCAGCTTCTTCCGCACATCCTTCAGCCCGCAACGTACGGCGATCCGGTCCAGGGCCCCGCCGCGCTCACCCGCCGGGATGGCACGGACCCGGGCGATGAACCCCAGATACTCCTCGACCGTCAATTCCGGGTAAAGCGGCACCTGCTCGGGCAGATAGCCGATCCGCCGTTTGACGGTCAGGGGATGGTCCATGACATCCTTACCACCGATACGGCACGTGCCACCGGAAGGGGGCATGTACCCGGCCAGGATTCGCATGGTCGTTGTCTTGCCGGCCCCGTTGGGCCCCAGGAATCCAAGGATTTCCCCGGGCCGCACCCGGAAGGAAAGGTCGCGTACGGCCGGAAAATTGCCATACAGCTTGGAAAGATGGCTGACCTCGATCACACGGCCTCCTGACCGGCAACTGTCGCGATTTCGCCTGGCTTCGGGCCGCCCGCGACACGGACGTGCGGGCTTGAATATAGCGAATTATGCCGGGCATGTAAAGGAATATGAAATTTCTTGCCAAAATGGGAAATCGTTTACGTTATAATGGGCTTTCGCGCAGGTAGAGGTGATGATGAATGCCAACCGTTTGAACCGTTTACTCATGCTGATAGCCGGGATTCTCGTGTTCGCGTCTGCCGGCCAGGCGGCCCGTGATTGCCGGAACATCCAAGGTGTCAACATTCTGCTGGTGGACAACTCCCGATCCGTCCCCCCCCTGGATCCCCGGATGGAACGGAGTGAAGTGCTGGACGCCATCGAGGCCCTGCTGGAAAACTTCGAAAATCGCCTGATTCTGTTCGGCGGCCGGGGAGAAGTCGTCATCGATGAGCCATCCCGCTTCATCAATGACGGGATGCATACGGATTTTTTCTTTGCCTTTCAGGCCGCCGTTGGCATCCGGAACGAATATCCGCCCGATTGTCCGGTCAAAATCATCCTCATCACCGATGGGCTGCTGGACGCGTTTGTCACCGATTATCCCAATGAGGGGCTCTCGCGGAAAGTGCAGGCCATGGAATATTCCCTGGACCAGACGCTCAAACTTCTCGAAGAAAATCCGGTGGAAACGTACATCATTCTTTTGGGTGAGCGCTACGAGCTGGCCATCATGGAGCAGATATCCATCACCGCCAACGGTTTCGCCCGGGCCAACCCGCTGATGGAAAAAGCGGCCGAATTCCTGGGCAACGACGGACTTCTCCTTAAGCAGTTCATTTTCAAACATGAACCGGAGGCGGGGATCGAAGAGATGAAGGAGATCGTGCGAACCATCACCACCGATGATACGCCCTATTTCGAGAATTTCCTGTTCATCGGCCTGATAATCGCCGGACTGGTGGCCGTGGTCCTGTATTTCCGCAGTTTCCCGGCCGTCGGTGACCAGGAAATCATCGAACTGGTGGAGGGCGTCACGGTGCTGGTGGGCGCCGAGGTCAAAAATCCTTCTGTCATCGCCAACCCGGCGCATTTCAGCCGGAAGCGCGGCTTCCAGTACGTCACGTCCACCACCAGCGCCCTGGCCAGCCTGAGTTACCAGCAGCGCAAACTCGACTTCTCCAGCCGCGGCTGCAAAGACCTGGACAAACTCACCCCCATTCAGAGATCCTTGCTGGAAGAAGATTTGCAGCGCGTGGCGATTCGTCTCAACGAAATGGAGCGGGAGGGGCGCGATGAGGAAATCATCGTGGCCACGGATTTGCGCTATTACTGCTCCAACCTGTCCATGGACCAGATCCGCTCCATCATCCAGGCTCGGGAGCAGGACCGGTCCAAGGTAGGCGCACTGGATCTGTTGCACGCGAAAGTCTATCTTTCCATGGCCCCCGACCTGATGGAGGAATTATCGGAATACCGGGTCCTGATCAACATTCCCTCCCGCAACGTTGTCCGCGCGCCCGTGGACAAGGGCCGGCAATACCAACTCGGCGGTTACAGGGTACTCATCGTCGAGGTGGACAAGGACTCCCGTTACAGCGCCCGCGTGGTGATGGAATATTTGGCGATCCCGTCGCTGCTGGGATTGAAACGCTTTCTGCCGGCCGCCCTCCAACGAACCCTCCGCCTGCGTCGCCCCCTGCGCACTCCCTTCGTGGCTGAAATTTAAGTGTTATGGATTTCGGGCCGATGAAACTTTTGGGTTGGGACAACCGTATTCTTATCCTGACTTGACCGCAGAGGTGGAGGATTCATGAAAAAGAAGCAGAAGCGCATGATCCAGTGGATCGCCATCGGGTCCGGCGCCGTCATCATTCTCATCGTCATTTTGGTCCTGGCCATGAGCAGTGATTCCCGGACAGTGGTGGAGGTGGAAAAGGTTCAACGGATGGATGAACTGGTCCAAATCGTCACCGCTTCCGGAGAGATCATGCCCAGGGAGTACGTCGATCTCCAGTCGGAAATCACCGGCGTCATTACCGAGATCTACGTCAAGGAGGGTGATTACGTCAAGAAAGGCGACATCCTGCTCAAGATCGATCCGGTGCAGACCGAAGCGGAAACACGGGCGGCACGTATGCAGGTCAATTCCGCCGAAGAGGACGCGCGCAATATCCAAAACCAGATCGCGGAGTCCAAACTGCAACTGCTCATCACCGAGGCCAATCTGAAAAGCACCCTGGCCGATCTGGAACAGGCCAAGGCCAACCTGAACCGCGACGAACTCTCCTTCAAGAGACTCCAGCAACTCCACGAACAGAACCTGATTTCCCAGCAGGATTATGATCAGGCCAGGGCCACATTCAAAGTCTCCGCCAGCCGGGTGGATGCGGCCGAAGCCATGGTCAGCCAGTTGCAGACCCAGCTGGATGTCTCCCAACTCAATATCCAACGGATGGAGAGCAATTACCTTTCCGCCCAGTATCGCGTCAAGCAGCTGCAGGCCAATCTGGACCGGGCGGAGGATCTGTTGAAGAAAACCGTGCTCTACTCTCCCCTTACGGGCGTCATTACCAAACTCGAAGTGGAGCGGGGCGAGCGGGCCGTGCCGGGCATGATGTTCAATCCGACCGCCACCCTGATGACCATTGCCGATCTGTCTATCATCGAGACGGAGATCAAGGTGGACGAGACGGATATCATCAATGTCAAGCTTCGCCAGCCATCCGTCGTCAAGGTGGACGCTTTGCCCGATCAGCCGCTGGACGGTCATGTCACGGAGATCGGCAACAGCGCCATTAACGCCGGTTTGACGGTGGGCGGCTCCGAAGAGGCCAAGGATTTCAAAGTAGTGATCCAGCTGGACAATCCGCCCGTCATCCTGCGCCCCGGACTCTCGGCCACGGCGGAAATCATCACCGCCCGCAAGGACAGCGTCCTGGCCATCCCGCTGCAGGCCTTGGTGATGCGGGAGGTGGAACTGGATGAGGCCGGCGACATCGTCCGGGAATGGGAAAATGGCAACGGCGCGTCGGCCGGCCGGCGGAAGAGTGACAAAGACAAAGAAGCGGAAAAAGTTGAAAAACAGGGCGTGTTTGTCGTCACCAAGGAGAACCGGGCGGTTTTCACCCCGGTGGAGACCGGCATTACCGGCGAAACCCATATCGAAATTCTCGAAGGACTCGAAAAGGAAGACGAGATTGTCATCGGTAGTTTCAGGACGTTGCGGGCGTTGAAAGACGGCGAATTCATCCTGAAGAAAAAAGCCGAATCAACCTCATAAGATTCAGATTTCGGGGAAGAACAGGAGAATCAGCATGACGGAAAACAACGTCATTATCCAGACGGAAGATCTCTGGAAAACATACCGGATGGGAACGGAACTGATTCACGCCCTGCGCGGGGTGAACCTCCAGGTCAAGAAGAACGAATACCTGGCCATCATGGGGCCGTCGGGTTCGGGCAAATCCACCCTCATGAACCTGATCGGGTGCCTGGACACGCCCACCAAGGGCAAATACTGGATCAACAAGCAGCTCGTCAGCGAACTGGACGACAACGATCTGGCGTCCATCCGCAACCGGGAGATCGGATTCGTTTTTCAGACCTTCAACCTGCTACCCCGGTCCACGGCCCTCCAGAACACGGAGTTGCCCTTGATATACAGCGGCATTCCGGCCCGGGAACGGCGGGAAATGGCGAAAAAAGCTCTCGTCAGCGTCGAATTGAGCGATCGCATGGGCCACAAGCCCAACGAACTTTCGGGTGGCCAGCGCCAGCGCGTCGCCATCGCCCGGGCCCTGGTCAACGAGCCGTCCATTCTGCTGGCCGATGAACCCACCGGCAATCTCGATTCGAAAACCGGAGCGGAGATCCTGTCCCTGTTCGACGACCTGCACCACCGCGGCAACACCATCATCCTGGTCACCCATGAACGCGATATCGCCGGTCACGCCCAGCGGGTCATCCATCTCCTTGACGGAAAGATCGAGCGCGAGGAAATTAACGACCACACGGCAACGATCGTGGAATAAGCCGCTTCCCCTTCCAGCACACCGGAACACCCCGAAGACAGTAAACAAGTAACCGACGGCCGGAAGAAACCGGCAGGACATTCTGGTCCGGAGAACCGCCGTATCGTCCGACCACCTGGCCCCAGGAACGGGTCGATACCTGGAAGCGGATGAACCTTCGCTCCGGGCGGCGGCAACTGGATCCGTATTCGACACCCTCCGGTCGTCCGGATTGGATCGCCGGCATGGACGAGCCCCACGGAGCGAAGGTGCCCCCTTCCCTCAAGCGCTGTGAATGATGACAAGCGGGATTCACAGGGGGACTCCCAAGGATGGCGCGCGATGGAACGCTCCATCATGGCCCGGGAGTCGTAAACGCCGAATCGCTCAGGCGGGTGGACAGGCTTGCCGATTTATCCGGGTCAGGCCGGTCTCCCGGGCACAGCGCCCGGTGGTGACACCGCCCCGGTCCTGGACGAACCACCGCGGCAACCGGTCAGCCATCCCGTCAGCGTGACGGCACCGGCCAGGCCGCCCTGGCGGCAACAAAATCGGCGGATGATCCGTCGGCGCAGCACAGTCTCTCATGGCTCGGCGACCGTCGCTGCGGTCATGACGGCCGGCCATGTTCAGCGGCAATCATCCACCACTTTTTCGCCGTGGAAGTGAACCGTCCCTGTCCGAACGGGAATTTTCACTACATGCACCGGATGGCTGATGACCTGCGCGACGATGCAATTCGGACCCGGTTCCTTCTCTACATAATACGCCACCAGCCCGTCACCTTCCTGTACCACCCGCGTGATTTCCACGGTGTATCCACCATTCCGCCGGCTGCCCAGACCCACGGCCAGCAACATCCAGCGATCGAAATCCACCGCCGGAAAATCCGTCGCCTCCGGACGATGGGCCATCAGCTGCCGGAAGAATGGGGCGGCCTCGGCCTCGTCGTGGATCACACGGGTAACTTCCTCCCTCAGCCCGGAATGACTGCTCTGATAAACGGTTTCCAAAAGCACCTCCGCCGCACGGCCCCCCGGTGCGACCGCGCGCGGGTGGACGGCACAGGCGCCGGCCGCAACGATCCCGATGAGCAGCAGTGGAATCAATCGCTTCTTTTGGTATGCACCCGACATCCGAGTCGTTCCTGAAAAAAAGGATATGCCCAGTATACTTCCAACGGGGAAAAAGGGCAAGCCGGATTCCCCGGTGGCGGCGCCGGACTGGGGTGTGGGGTGTTTTTCCGACGCCGTGCCGGGGGAGGACGGACTTCAGGGCTGGGTCCTGGCGTCTGGATCGTGTGGGGAGAAGCGACGCCACAGATAGTAGACCGGCACACCGGCCAGAATCACCCCCAGGGCAAAAAGGGATGTCGTGGCCCAGGTCAGCAAACCGGCCACCATCATTCCCGCCGATAGAACAATGTAGACCAGAGGCATCCAGGGGTATGCCGGTACCCGATAGGGACGCCGCAACTCGGGATGCCGGCGGCGCAGATACATCAGGCCGATAACCGTCAACAACGGGAAGACCACCAGGGCAAAACCTATATATTCCAGCAGGGTCTGGGCACTGCCGAGCAACACATAGACCACCGCCAGAAACATCTGGACGTAGATGGCGATGTACGGTGTGCCCAGACGGGGATGGATCTTGGCCAGGGGTCCGAACATCTGCCGGTCCACGGCCATGGCATAATACACCCGGGGCCCCACCATGAGTTGCGCCGAAATGGATGACAGCAGAATAAGGGCGATTCCCAGGGTGAAAAAGTGGGACGCTTCAAGGCCGAACAGACTGCGAGCGGCAATGGCACCGACCGGTTCCTGCCCGATGAGGTTCTGGCCGGGAACCGATATCAGAAACACCACATTCAGACCCAGGTACAGCAGCGTGGTCAACAGGGTTCCCCAGAACAGGGCGCGGGGAAGATTGCGCTCCGGATCGCGGATCTCGCCGGCGATATAGGTGGCCCCGTTCCAGCCGGAAAAGGAGAACATGATGACCAGCAAGGCCAACCCGGTCAGCGGAATGTCCACCCGGGCCGAACCGTCGGCGGCGGCATACTCGGCGATTAGCCGGCCGGAGCTACTCCAATCGGCCATGAGGACTCCCCAACCAATGAAAGCGACCACAATACCGATTTTGATGACCGTCAAGACGTTCTGCACGTTTCCGCCGATCCGGACCCCCCAGATGTGCAGCAGGCCCAGCAACACCACAATGACCGTCGCCACCCCCTTCTGCCACCACAGGTCCGGCAGCAGCGGCATGGCGCTTCCTTCGGCCACCATCACGTTCTGCCAGAAACGGTTGATATATTCCACAAATGCGATGGCGCTCAGGGCCACCGGCGCGGAAAAGCCTACCATCAGGGAAATCCAGCCCGTCAGAAACGACGGCAGATACCCGAACGTCTTCTTGAGGTAAACATATTCGCCGCCGGCCTCGGGCCACATGGTGGCCAATTCGGCATAACTCAGGGCGCCCGTCAGGGCCACCAGGCCGGCCACCACCCAGAGGATCATAACCAGCAGGGCGTTGTGCGCCATCTCCAGGACGATCCCCGTCGTCAGAAAGATACCTGTTCCGATCATGCTGGCCACCACTACCATGGTGGCCGTAAACACTCCCAACTGTCGCTGCAGACCCACGGTACGACTCCCTTACTCGCATTGGTCGCGCCTCCGGCGACGTCCATGCTAGGGATAGATGCGGGTCGAAGGATTATGTTCATTCGGGGTCGCCCTATCGCGTGGGGCCCGAAGGCACGGGCGGTCCCGCGACCCCCGCCGCATCCATTCTCGGGCCGCCACCAATGCCTCGGCCAAGGTTACTGAACCCCCACTTCGACAGGCGTGTGTTCCCTGGCCTTTCGCCAGGAATCCAGCAGCACCTGGTGAAAAGTTTCACCGCCGTTGAGCGGAGCGATCTCCAGTTTCATCGGCAGATCCGCTTGGCTGATGATCTCGAAAATATCGCCGCTCAACGTCTCGTTGCGGTGCCGGATATCTTCCACATTTCGAAGTTCCACGGCAGTGGTGCGCGGGGCCCGATGATGCAGGACCCGCTGGTTGGTGAGGATGATGGCTTCAGACCCATCCATGGAGAGAGTGGCGTCGTAATATGCCACCAACAACTCACCGGAATTCAGAAGATGATGTTCCTGTAAATAGGCCAGCGCATATTCATCCATTTCATTGGCGAGCTTGACGCCACCCTCGGGGAGGGTGAACAACCAGACCAGAAACCCGGCCATGATGGCGCCACCGATGACCACCACCACACCGCATCCGATCAGGAATATTTTGCCGGCGGTCATACGCCGGACCGAAGCTGCAGGCATGTTTCTCCTCCTCCGTAAAGCATCATCGTGGCGGTGGCCGGTGTCACCACAGCGGCTGCCGTCGGGGCTCCTGTCCAAATTGCATATTTCCTGTACGTTTGCTTCCGTCTGTGGCTTGGTTGTGGTCTGGAGTACAATCTCATTACAGCAAATCCATCCCTCTGATTCAAGGGAAATATTACGCGGCCATGTGAACCAAGTGATAAAGAAACGGTAAATCAAGGTTGACAGCCGGCATACAATATGTTAGCCTATCATCGTATTATTCCACAATATATTGTATTTGGAGGATGAATTACAGATATTCATTCCGTTTATACTGCAGTCGGCTCGTAATCCTGATGCGGCTGGGGGGGCTGTTCCGCGGTCTGAAGTTTGGGAGGCATTTCCATGTTCCAGAAGATCAAGAAAAGAAACGGGGAGATTGTTTCGTTCGATTCCCAGAAAATTGTCCAGGCCATCCGGCGCGCCGGCGAAGCTACCGGTGAATTCGGAGCGGCCGAAGCCCGCAAGCTGACGGTCCGGGTGCTGACCCTGGCCCAAGGGTTGCTGGAAGGCGATGTGGCCTCGGTGGAAGACATCCAGGACATCGTCGAGGAGGTTCTGGTCGCTTCTCCCTACAAAAGAACGGCCAAGGCTTATATCATCTATCGTGATCAGCATGCCCGCATCCGCGAGATCGTTTCCCGCGCCGATGTCGACCTCATCGACCAGTACCTGGAGAAACTGGACTGGCAGGTGAAGGAAAACAGCAACATGTCCTATTCCTTGCAGGGGCTCAACAATTACGTCTCGTCGGAGATCAGCAAGATATACTGGCTGAACAAGATCTATCCGCCGGAAATCCGCCAGGCGCACCTGGCCGGCGATTGCCACATCCACGACCTGGGCATGCTGTCGGTGTATTGTGTCGGCTGGGACCTGCAGGATCTGCTGCTGCGCGGTTTCCAGGGCGCGGTGGGCAAAGTGGAAAGCGGCCCGGCCCGGCATTTGCGCTCGGCCCTCGGTCAGATCGTCAATTTTTTCTATACATTGCAGGGAGAGGCGGCCGGCGCCCAGGCGTTCTCCAATTTTGATACCCTGCTGGCGCCCTTTGTCCGCTTCGATCGGTTGGACTTCACCGACGTCAAGCAGGCCCTGCAGGAATTCATCTTCAACATCAACGTGCCGACACGGGTCGGTTTTCAGACCCCCTTCACCAACCTGACCCTGGACCTGAAAGTGCCGCAAATGTATCGGGAAAAACCCGTCATTTTCGCCGGTGAATATCTGGACGGCTTTACGTACGGCGAGTTTCAGGAAGAGATGAATCTTATCAACCGGGCCTTTCTGGAGGTCATGGTGGAGGGCGATTCCAAAGGGCGTGTGTTCACATTTCCCATTCCCACCTACAATATCGCCGCGGATTTTGACTGGGACGATCCCAACCTGGACATCCTTTGGAAGACGACGGCCAAATACGGCATCCCCTATTTCTCGAATTTTATCAATTCCGGCATGTCTCCCGAGGACGCCCGCTCCATGTGCTGCCGCCTGCGGCTGGATCTTCGCCACCTCGAACGCAAAGGCGGCGGCCTGTTCGGTGCCATCCCCCTGACCGGTTCCATCGGAGTGGTGACCATGAATTTGCCGCGCCTGGGCTACCGGTCCCAGTCACCGGAGGAATTCTTCCAGCTCCTGGAACAGCAGATGCTCCTGGCGCGTAAAAGTCTTGAAATCAAACGGAAAATCCTGGAGCATTTTACTGAAAAAAACCTGTATCCGTACAGCCGGTTCTATCTGAGCAGTGTGGCCCAACGCTTCGGTCAGTATTGGAAAAACCATTTTTCCACCATCGGCCTGGTGGGGATGAACGAAGCCTGCCTCAATCTGCTGGGGTGCGATATCACTTCCGCCGCCGGCATTGAATTCGCCCAGCAGGTGCTGAACTTCATGCGGGAACGCCTGGTGGATTTTCAGGAACAGACCGGTAACAGTTACAATCTGGAAGCGACTCCCGCTGAGGGCACATCCTATCGGCTGGCCCGCCTGGACAAGGCTCGCTATCCGGACATCATCTGTGCCAACGAGGAACACTATCGCCAGGGCGCATCCCCCTTTTACACCAATTCGTCACAACTGCCGGTCAATTTCACGGATGATGTTTTCGAGGCCCTGGACCTGCAGGACGGCATCCAAACCCAGTATACCGGCGGCACGGTGTTGCATCTTTTCGTCGGCGAGGAGATCCCCGATCCGACCACGGTGAAGGTGCTGGTTCGCCGGATCTGCGAACAATATCACCTGCCCTATTTCACCATCACGCCGACATTCAGCATTTGCCCGCAACACGGTTACTTGTCCGGCAAACAGGAAACCTGCCAATGCGGCGCGGTCTGCGAGGTTTATTCCCGCGTGGTCGGTTATCTCCGACCCGTTACTCAGTGGAACGAGGGCAAGGCCGAAGAATTCAGCATGCGGCGTACATTTCAGGTCGTGGGTGAGCCATGAAAATCGGCGGGATGCATACCTGTTCTCTCATTGATTACCCGGGTAAGATTTGCACCATCCTGTTCGCCCAGGGGTGCAATTTCCGCTGTCCATACTGTCATAACCCGCAACTGGTGGCGCCCGAACTGTTCACGGATCCGCTGCAGCAGGAGCGAATCTTCGAATTCCTGCGCCGCCGCCGCGGCAAGCTGGATGCTGTCACCATTTCCGGCGGTGAACCGACGCTGCAACCCGGTCTGGTCTCTTTTGTCCGCCGCGTCAAGGCACTGGCCTTTGCCGTCAAACTCGACACCAACGGCAGCCGCCCTGAAGTTCTATCGGAGCTGATTTCCAAAGGATTGCTGGATTTCATCGCCATGGATCTCAAGGCGCCCCTCGCCCGGTACGCCGAAGTGGTGGGAACACCGGTCGCCACGGAGGCCATCCGCGAAAGTGTCCGTCTCATTATGGCATCCGGCGTGGACTACGAGTTTCGGACCACCTGGGTACCATGCCTGCTGTCCACGGACGACCTGGACGCCATGATGCAGGAAGTTCACGGCGCGGCCCGCTATGTGATCCAGCGGTTCGTCCCTGAACGGACACTGGATCCCCACTTCCGCTGCCAGACACCCCTGGACAGTCCATCCCCGGAAAGACTGGCCGCCCTGGCCGCTCCCCACGTGGCCGCCTGCCTGGTGAGATAGGCCCGTTCACCCCCGACGGGAATGCCCCCGTCGAATGACCGCTGCTTCATATGTCCATGGAGTCGTCTGCTCAGACAAGCGGATAAGTGCGTATACAATTGCGGCCATCGGCCTTGGCCTTCAGCAGCGCCTCGTCGGCTCGACGGACAAGTATCTCCACCGCCGCCGAATCCAGTTTCTCGTCCACAGCGAGGGAAGCCAGGCCGACGGAAATGGTAATATGATAGGGATTCTCGTCGGAACCACGAAATTCGATTTCCTCGATGCGGCTGCGAAACCGGTCGGAGACGTCCACGGCATCTTGGAGATTTGTCTCTGGAAAGATCAGCAGGAATTCCTCACCGCCATAGCGGCCCATGATATCGGAAGATCGAAGATCGGCGGCGATGGCCGTGGCGACTCGTCTCAGGGTGATGTCCCCCACCGGGTGGCCGTAGCGATCATTCACCTGCTTGAAATTGTCCAGGTCAGCCATGCCGACGGTCAGGGGGCGATCATAGCGGACGGAGCGACGAAGTTCCGCTTCCAGTCGTTCAAAAGCCGCTTCCCGGCGCAGAATTCCCGTCAAACTGTCATACGTGGCCGATTCGTACAAGCGTGCATTCTCGAATACGAAGGAGATGTGCCGGGCCAGATAATCCAGCATTTCCACTTCATCGGCCCGAAAACGCTCGCCGGTCGTTTTGGGGCCGATAAACAGCAGACCGATCAGCGCGCTGGACCCGACCAATGACACCACATATTGGGCGCGGTGGCGTTCCAGCAGCTCGGCCAGCTCCGGTATTCTGACGCGAAGCCGCTCCGCTTTCAGGGGTTTTTGAATACGGGTCAGGTAATTATCCTCCGGGTCTCCGGCCGGCAACAGCCATAACTCCGTCTCTGGGGCGGCGGATTCGGAAGGACCGACGGCCGCCAGCGGTGACAGCAGATTGGTGACCGGCTCCCGCAGGTAAAGCGCCGCCGTCTCCAGGTCGAAGATTTTCTGCAGCTGCGCCACCAGATGCCGCCCCATGCGGGGTACCTTGCCATGGGCCGGCAGGCGGCTGGCCAGATCCATCATTCGTTTACGGAAGGCATGCTGCTCGGGAAAAAAGCGGACATCGATGAAATTCTGAAAGGACGACCGCAATGGCTGGAAAAGCAGCCCCAACAACAGGGCCGTACCGGCGAAGAGCCATATGGATGAGGCCTGCCCGCCCCCGAACAGCTGCGACAGCAGGAAACTGCCGGCGCCGATGGAGGCGTAGAAAATCAGCACCATCGCGCCGGTCAGGGCCGAATAGACCAATCCACGCCGGACGACAAGTTGGATGTCAAACAGCTGATAGCGATACATGGCCACAAACACCGCCACCGGAAACGGAAAAAGGATCAGGGCGAAAATATCGTTCAGCCAGAACGGCTCATCCAAGCCGCGCAGATTGAGAATGGTGATACCGAAGGCATAGATCAGCCAGGGGAAAATGCCCAGCAAAACCAGCCCGGACTGATGCCGCCCCAGCGGATCGGGAAACCATAACGCCTGGCTGCCGAGAAAGTAAAGCAGCAGCATCGCCCAGAGGGGAAAAAAGACGAAGTCAAACAAAAATCTCCCGTAAATCAGTTCGCAATAGGGGAGCGACCATTGCAGGTTGACGTTCAGATAGGCCAGGCCGAAATAGCCCGCCACCGCGAGCCCCACCATGTAAAAGGTGCGCACCAGCCAGGGATGTCGTTTAACCACGGGATGCCGTTCCGGGATGGAACTGGCCAGGTGGACCTCCACACCGAACTGAATCCCGCTTAGCAGGAGGTAGATCATAAAAGCCACATCGCTCACCAGCGGCCTGCCAATAATGTCTACCGGCGGCAAGGCAAATTCCAGGGCGATGGCGGCCGTAAAAATGAACAACAGCCATTTGCGGATATCAGGCAGAGGCTGAAGGAGGGCGATAATGCCGATCCCCATATAGGCCAGGACGATGAAGATGTTCCCGCCGAAACGGACCCAGGGGAATGGGGCGCCGGGACGAATGACCAGCTCGCGAGTCCCTTCCCCCCGCCGGACCAAAAACGTGGCCGGCTCGCCGGGTTCGAAGCCGACAGCGATTGCATCATATTCTTTCCCATTGTGAACGGCTTGTCCGTTGAGAGCCAAAATGACGTCACCGACCCGGATCCCCCCCTCTGCGGCCGGAAGGTCCGGGGCCAGGGCTTCGACTTTCAGGTCATCCAGGCTGATGATCATGCCCACCACATGGCTGACATTCTTCTGATGCCACCACCACTGACTGACCAATATGAGGAGGGCAAACGCCGCGACGAGCAACACCACCGCCACACGAATCTTGCTGGTATCATATCTGCCGTTTCGTTCCATGCCATTGTTCCTTCGGATGGACGGATGCCTGGATGATGGGCTCGACGTGGCCGATCGTCACCAATTATAGGAACCGAGAGCCCTAACTTCAATAATACTTTACTATAAATGTGCGCCAGGTCACAAAAACGGCGAATTGTAGGGCGACGGGCGGGATTTCGGCACAGAATCCCGGCCATATACCGGCCGGTAGCCATCGTTCGACACCGGTTCCATTCGTGCGCCCTCCCACCGCGGCGCGCGTTCCGGGCGACCGCCCAGCCCCGAGGGGTCACCGCCGGCGGCTCGGTTCCCGGCATGGGCACGACCTCCCACCGGCGGTCATTTTCACCACAGGTCATCGCCAGGTGAAACAGCCGCGGTGGAATGCATGTCGGCGTAAATGTCCGTCTTGCGTTTCCGGAAAAGGGGAACAGGGGTCAACCGCGCAGCCAGCTACCGATGCGCTCCACACCTTCCAAACAATTCAGACAACAATTTTCGAGGAATGACCGGGGTAGGGGCTTGTCCTTGGGAACTTCCTCGGCTTTGGCCAGGGCACAGGCGCCATCAAAATTCACGAATGCCATACGAACAGTCAGTTCTTCCGGCGGACGGCCGAAGGCCATGCCGGGCAATACTGCCACTCCCGTCTCCTCCAGCAGCCTGGTGCACAGATCCTCACTGGTCCTGATCCCGCGGCGGGCCAGTTCATCCCGGAAATTGGCAAAATCAGGAAACAGGTAGAAGGCTCCGCGTGGCTCCGCCACCGGCACTCCGAACACAATCAAGCGCCGGTGCAGCTCGCGGCCGAGGGTCCGCAGCACCCGCCGGGCCTGAGTCAGATAGCGCTCAATGCGCGGGCCGCCAAGGAATGCCCGCACCGCCGCAAACTGGATAGGCGCCGAAACCGAGGTATATGTCTCACTGGCCACGGCGGCCATGGCCTCACGCAGCCAGTCCAGCAGCGCCGGAAAGGCGAAAGTGCCCAGGCGCCAGCCGCCGGCACCGCACCACTTGCTCAATCCGCCGCTGATGATGGTCCCTTCCGGGTAAAACCGGGCGATGGACACGTGCTGGCCGTTGAAATGAAGCTCCCCGTAAATCTCATCGGACAGCAACAGCACCCGGTAGCGGCGGGCCACGCGGGCCAGCTCCTTGAGCTCTTCCAGCACATAGGTTCCACCATGGGGATTGGCCGGGTAGTTGAGGATCACCAGCCGCGGTCGCCCGGGATCCCGACGGCATAGGTCATGCAGCTGTTCAGGGGTAATTCGCCAGCCATCCTCAGCCGAAGTGGACACCCATTGAATGTGCCGGCCGATGATGTGCGCCTGGGGGGCATACGAAACCCAACTGGGTGTCGGAATCACCAGGTCGCCGTAAAACACGAGTTGTAGCAGGAACATCAGCTCCTTGGAACCGGGGCCGATCATGATGCTTGCCGGCGAAAAACTCACCCCCTGCCGCCGCATGTAGTAATCGGCTACTGCCCGTTGCAGGGCCGGCAGACCCATGACCGGCAGGTAGTCCTTCTGGTGGGCGTGGGCACGCAATTCTTCCACGACGGGTTCCGGCACCGGAAAGGGGGATTGCCCCAGGCCCATCTTGTAGATCGGCCGCCCGTCCCGCAGGAGATCGTTGCTCAATTCATTGACGGCAAGGGTAGCCGATCGCGACAAACCCCGCACATTGAGATTCAGGTGAATATCAGGCGTGTGGATGTTTTTCGGTTTGTGGTTATTGGCCATCCGGAATATAACCTGAACTGCCGTGCCGTCACCCGGTTCGAATCGTCGAATTCGAGGGCACTGTAGTCCGGTCATCGGTCGCAGTCAAGCATAATCATGACTTGCCGCCAGTTTATTCGTACGGCACTTCGCTCATCAGGGCCAGGGTATTGCCGTCCAGGTCGGAGAAAAAAGCCATCCAGAGCTCATGATCCGAAAGCTTGGCGACACATTGCGGCACGCTGAAAAATTCGACGCCCCTGTCGCTCAGCACCCGGCAGGCTTCATTGATATCCTTGACCTGAAAATAGATCAATGAAGAAGGATGGTCAAACTCCGGTTTTTCCGGCACCGCCAGCATGAGTCGCACCTCGCCGCAATCGAAAAAGGCCATCTTGGGGACCTGAAACAGAAGAGTCATCCCCAGCTTGTCCCGATAATACGCCACGGCCTGGTCCAGTTTGCGGGTGTTCACCGCAATCTGGCCGATGGTCTTTAATCCGCTAAATGTTTGGGGTTGATTCACGATTGTACCTCCAGGGGCCTGTCTGATGGAATGGATCAGGTGTCGTGCCCGTATGCAGAAACGAGGTTGAACCGAGGTTCGTCTTTCATGGCTTTGATGTTGGATGCCTGGAGGCGATGCAGAAAAACACTCCCGGAGTCGGCGACGCCATTTGCGCCGAGGGGGCAAACCCTCACCATACGGACGGCAACAGGCGATAGGGCACCTCGCGGGCATATTGCGCATAACCCGGCAGTTCACGCTGTAGTGTCCGGTCCTCCAAGACGGTGCGCACCAGAGTCAGAATCTCGATAACGGCAACGGGTATCCAGGCCCACAGCGAATTGAGGATGAGCGGGATAGAAATCACATAGAGCATGGCACCCAAATACCCGGGATGTCGAATCCAGCGGTAGGGTCCGCCAGTGACGACATGATGATTCCGGTCCGTTTGGATCCGCACCACCGCCGAGAAGAAGGGATTGCGATACATGGCCCAGAGTACAATGAGATCACCGGACAACAGAAACAGCAAACCGGCGGCCTGGACAGCGCCGGAATAGGGTTGTGTCCAGCCCCATCGAAAGTCCAGGGCACCGACGGCAATCGTCGTCAGGGGAATCCAAACAGCCGTGGCCGATGCCAGGTATAGATCCCATTTCTTGATCCCCGGACGAATGGACAACCGTTCAGCCAACAGCTCCGGGTACCGTTTCGCCAGCATCAGGGTGGTGGAGATCATGCAAGCGGTGAGGGTCCCCCAGAAAATCCAGCCCATGGTCCAGTCAAGCCGGCCGGCGGCTGCAAACAGGATGCCGCCGAAAAACAAGCTGGCCAGGGTCAGCTTCCGGGCGGCCCGACGGAAAGTGAGGCCCGATGGGGCTGGGCAGATTGTCATCCCATCCGTTTCCTGATGGTTCATGGCTGACCTCGTGGTTTCTTGATGAATATTTTCACCGAATTGATATTGTTTGGCCATCCACCCGCCGATAGCCGCATTCCGGCACTGCCGGCGGAAGATTCCGCCCGTGGCCCTGAGGGCGACGGCGAGTTCCCGGCTTCTCGCCGCGCCACCGCCGATGCCGCATGGAACTGGCTGGAAATCTTTCACGCCGAAATTCTGCGGCCCGGATGCCCGTATTCCAGCGGATGCAATAACCGGGTCTCAACCCGGTGCTGGCAAAGCCGAATCAGAACCGCTCCGCATGTGGAAATCCCTCCGTCACACCGTTGTGATACCAGGTTCAGCCTGGGATGGCCGCGATGATTCATCAACCCACAATCCTTCCGCTAAAGACCCCATGTCAACAAGACATCTACAACCAATCGCCCGCTGGAAAAGGCAGATTCTGCCGCATCGCCGGACGGAGTTTTCCAGAATGTACAAGGCACGGTCCACCGGTACCGGAAACCACGGAGGAAAATCGTCTCGGTGATCAATGGGATTCATGTCATGCAATATCCGGTGTCCCGCCTGCGCCAGGCGGTTGAAACGGCCGGCAACGACGTGCCGCACCCGGCCAGAAATACACCGGCAGTGAAAGTGGATTCCGATGCGTCGGCCGTCGTCTCAGCGATCCTTGGCGAAGACGTTCACCCGGCAGATGGAAGGGAAGATCGGCTCATGCTGGCGGCGAGTGTCCACGGAAAACATCTCCAGCGCCCGCACTTTGGCCTGCAGCCAGATCTCCGATCGCTGTTCGGCATCCGGCACATGCCGGTCCAGGAGTTTGGCGAAATCGGTGAGGGACCGTTCGATATAGCAGTATTCTTCCAGCACCGGCTGCAGACCCAAACCGGCGGCCTTGCGGATTACCGTGTAGGCGTGGCGCTGCAACTCCGATTCATCGGCCACCAGGCGCACCAGCTCATAGTAGGATTCCTCTTCGGCAACGGGCTCCACAATGATGATGATCCCCGCGTGTTTCAGAATCCGGTACCCCTCGGCCAGGGCGGCGAACTGTTTCATCGTGGGCACATGATGCAGGCTGGCGAAAAAAATGACCACGTCCACGGCCCGGCTGCGGAAGGGGAGGCACTCGCCCCGGCTGGCCACGAAGAGGGCGCGTGTCCCGTCGAGCGAAAGTTCGTTGCGGCTCAGGATGTCCAGGCTGTCGATGCCGAACGCCAGACCGCCTTCCCGAGCCAGCCAGCTGACCAGGTCGCCAGAGCCACAGCCTACATCCACCACGACCTTGCGGCGGACGTCGATCAAGGCATCAATCAGTTCAACTTCCGTATTCAGCTTGCGCATCATCAGCCTTCCCCGTGAGTCTCTTTAACCATATATCTGGTCGGCAAAGTGGCTGGTTTCCCGGGGCTCAATCTACGGGAATAGTCACCACCCGCCCCACACCCATGGTCACATAATCGTCGCCGTAGGCTTCGCGGAATGCGGCGATGGCCTTGTCCCCGGTACAATGGGTAGGCCCGCATTTTCGAACGCCCAGTTGCCGAAATACAGCTGTGATGTCCTGCAGTTGCTGGGGTGAATGCTGCATCAGGTGGAAACCGCCGAACACCATATACACATCCCGTTTCAGGACTTCCCGGGCTCGTTTGACAATGTCCACGATCCCCGGATGGGAACAACCCGTGATGACCACCAGGCCCGGCGGGGTATCCAGAATCAGCGACTGTTCATGGATGGCCGTCCCCATGTCGCCCGTCGACCAGACACCGGGGCAGATCTGGATCGGCTCGCCCACCCGCTCCAGGCGGGCTCCGGCGTTGATCACCCGGGTGCAAAATTCCGCCGGGAACGACTCCGGCAGATAAACCGTCACCTTCGCCTTCTTGGCCAGAAAAGGGAACAATCCGCCCGTATGGTCACCGTGGTTGTGGGAAAGGACGACCAGGTCCACATCCTCCCCTTTCACCCCCAGCTTGTCCATGTTCCCGAACAGGATATCCGGCCGCGTTCCCGTATCGAACAAGATGGTGCGGGGCGTGCCCTCGATCTTGCAGGCGAAGCCCCAGTCGGCTTGCGTCCCCGGTGTGTAAACATAATTGTCATACAAGATGGTGATCCGGATCGGCGGTCTTTTCTCGCCCCGGGAAAATCCGACCAGCAGAATGGTACCCAGAATCAGCAAACTGACGATCTTCATCATAATAAACTCCCTGTGGCGTTATTGTAGCTGGATTTACGGAAGAATTTCCAGATTTTTCTTTTCTTTGCCCATCATCGGCCAGGTTTATACCCCCGCTGGCCCTTTTGCCTGATCGCCCCTGATAGGAATGCCGCAACCGCCCGGTCGAGGTCCCCTCATTCTCGTTTACCGCTGTCCTCGGGACTAGGGATGACATCGGCGGAAATCCAGTAAATGGCGGGGTGATGATCGGCAACCGCCCGGTTGCTGCAAAAAAAGAGGTATTGGCCGTCCGGGCTGAGCTTGGGCCAGTTTTCTTCAGCGGGGGAATTCACCGTCCCACCCAGATTCCGGCCGGGAGTCCAATCACCGTTCTCCCGGCGAAAACTGACATACAGGTCACCTGTCCGCTCTCCCGGGCTCATATTGTCGGCGCCGGCGGCGGAATAAAACACGATGAATCGTTCATCCGGCGGCAGGCAGGGTTCCACGACCACGGTACCTGGCCTGTTCACAGCCGGGCCCAGGTGCTCGGGTGTGCCGTAATGCCCGTCTTCCAGGCGGCAGCGGTAGATGCCGGCCCCGCCAAAGACAGGATAGTCAGCGTTGAAATACAAAGTATCCGCTTGAACCAGGCACGGATTCCATTCCCCGGCAGCGGATACCACCGACAGTTCAAGATCCACCGCCTCCGACCAGCCGTTCTCCGTCCGTTGGACATACCAGATCTGCCAGTCGACCCGGGGGGCTGTCGTCCCCCTGGCCGGACGTTTTGACTGAAAAAACAGTCGCCGCCCATCCACCGTAAACGCCGGCCCGGCGTCGGAAAACTGACCGGAGAAGGACGCCGGTGCTGGATCGGTCCAGCCGGCAGTCGTCCGACGCATGACCAGGATCGTTCCCCGGAATTGTGGATCCAGCCTCGTGAAGTACATCTCCGTGCCATCGGGCGAAAAGGCCGGGCCGAATTCCACCGCGGCCGACGACACCACCTGCGGGGCGAACAGGCGGGGCAGATTCCCCGGCGGCGTTTGTCCGAGATAGTCAGGTACCGGTGGCTCACCCTCCGCCGGGCAGGTGAGCGTAAACACGAGAATCATCCCCACCATCAAACCCTTTCGGCTTGACCAATGTTTCACGGTTTCTCCCCATTCCTGAATATCGACGTTCGCACAAACAGGTGTTCATTCTTACGGCCACTGGCGATGTTTGTTTCTCCGAATTCCCCGCCGGCAGAGGCGGAGGCAGGCTGCCGCTGCTGGAAAAACCGCCGGCGGCTACAGCATACCCGATCATCCCCGGCATACTTCTCTTGCCCCGGGGACGGGCTGTGCTATACTGGCGTCCACAGCGGGAGGTGATCCGTGAAACGCATCCTGGTTACCGGCGGCGCCGGTTTTATCGGTTCCCATCTGTGCCGGTTGCTGCTTGAACGCGGCGACGACGTGCTCTGCCTGGACAATTTCTTTACCGGTCAAAAACGCAACATCCTGCCCTTGTTGGGTCACCCCTGCTTCGAACTGGTCCGGCACGACCTGGTGGAACCCATTCTGCTGGAAGTGGATCAGATCTACAACCTGGCTTGTCCCGCTTCCCCTATCCACTATCAGTTAAATCCGGTGAAAACCGTCAAGACGAACGTCATGGGCACCATCAACATGCTGGGACTGGCCAAGCGGGTCAAGGCGCGCATCCTGCAGGCCTCCACCAGCGAGGTGTACGGCGATCCACGGGAACACCCCCAGCGAGAATCGTACTGGGGCCATGTCAACCCCATCGGCCTGCGCAGCTGCTACGACGAGGGAAAACGGCTGGCCGAAACGCTGATGATGGATTACCACCGCCAGAACGGGGTGGATATCCGGATCGTGCGCATATTCAATACCTACGGCCCCCACATGCATGTGGACGACGGCCGGGTGGTCAGCAATTTCATTGTCCAGGCCCTGCGCAACCAACCGCTGACCATTTACGGCGACGGTACCCAAACACGCTCTTTCTGCTACGTCACCGACCTGCTCGACGGTCTGGTGCGCCTGATGGACAACGAAACCGGCTGTATCGGACCGGTGAACATGGGCAATCCGGACGAGTTCACCATCCGGGAGCTGGCCGAAAAGATCATCGCCTTGACGGGCAGCCCCTCCCCCCTCGTTCACGAAGATCTGCCCGCCGACGACCCGGTACGCCGCCGCCCCGACATCACTCTGGCCCGGCAGACCCTGGGTTGGGAGCCGAAAGTTCCGCTGGAGGAGGGCCTGCGCCACACCATCGGCTACTTTCGCGAATTGCTGGCCGGGCAGGGAGAAATCTGATGAAACGGGTGCTGGTCACCGGTGGGGCCGGCTATATCGGCAGCCACACGGTGCGTTTGCTGGCGGAACAGGGCTATGACGTGGCCGTAGTGGATAACCTGTCCACCGGTCACCGTGAAGCGGTGGATGAATTTCCACTGCATGTGGC
>JAFGRT010000069.1 GCA_016935015.1 Acidobacteriota bacterium
AGAAGCACCACGGATTGTCAAGGTAATTGTGCGGCAGCGAAGCGGCGCCCGGCCCGATGACGAATCCGGCTGAGGGTGGGCCCCGATCAAGGATTGGGATGGTAAGCCCGCCGCCCTGGGCAGTTGTGCTGGATTGCTGCGGGGGGACACCGCTTGGGTTTAAACGCGCGGATTGCCGCAGATCCGGGAGCGGATGGTCGCGGATCTGGAAGAAGGCTGAAGGATAAAGGCAAGAGATCCACCACCCGGTATGGGATAGCCGGTGAAAGGCCGCAACATCGCCCACATTCATTCATCAAATTCATCTTGCTCGGCATTCTTCCGCCACCCCGGGCAGGGGTGGACGGAATGTAGCGGGGGGCGGCGCCGGAGGCGCGGTCCCCGGACAAGGACGATATGGGTAGATCGCCGCCCCGGGCTGTGGTGGAGGGATATTTCGCACCTCCGGACCGGTGAACGAGGATCAGGGGAGATCAGAAAAATGCGATATCCACAGGCGAATACATGCCCCCCCAACCAGTTTAATGCTAAACGTTATTCAAAAATTATTATCCTGGCTCAACCCCATTTTGTGTCGTCACCCGAACCTTTCTTGAGGTCCCCGGGACGATCACATTTGCCGCTGCGGACGAGCGCGGCAAGACCCCCCCTGAAGAACCTAAGACATCTACAAGGCCGGCCATGGAAAAGACCCGGAGTAGATATGGGGAATGGTCGCCCTTATGGGGCGAATCTGGATCGACCCTTTTCCCCGGGTCATACTTTTTGCCGATGACTATTTTTCATGTACCAGGGTGTACGTAGTTGTTATATAATACGAAAAATTTCTTCCGGGTTTGGCCGTGACAAGGCATTCCGGGGGAGACTCCTTGACACTGGCTGGAGGGGTCGCCTCTGGCCGATCAACGGGTGTCTCGCGGGGGCAATGGATGACAGCCCGCGCCGCCGTTCTGAATGGGACACATCTGGAATCGGCGGGGGAGAGCCGCCGCTGGCGTTTCTGGCCAACTATCCCCTGACGCTCAGCTGAACCGGCACCGCGCGGATTGGACAGGAGACGGCTTTATCGATTGAATTTCCGGTGGGATAACCTTCCTTTACCAACCAAACTGGGGGATGAGACATGAAATACTGGTGCTTCGTGATGGTGTCACTGATTCTTTTGAGTGTTGGCTTCGACCCGACAGGTCGTGCGGCAGTCGATCCGGCTCATGATCCGGTTGGGCAAGAGGCGGAGAAAGAACGCATCCGGGATGTGCTGGTCAAACTGGACACGGCGCTGCAAACCGAAAACCTGGAGCTCCTGGCGGAAGTTTTTGCCCATGACCGCGATCTGGTCATCATCGGCCCCGATTTCAGGGAGAGGGTGATTGGCTGGGAAGCCCTGGCCCAGATGCAACAGCAGCAATTCCGAATCCTGGAGCAGCTGTCCATCTCTTCGAAAGACTTGTTCATCACCATCGACCCCTCGGGCAACAGTGCCCGTTACGTACGCACCAACGAGGCGAGTTTTGTCAGCAACGCCCTGCCATTCCGCCTGCAGGGTATACGCGAAACCGGACTGCTGGAAAAAGTGAACGATCGCTGGGTGATCGTCCAGCAGCACGCCTCGGCGCCGGTCAGCGACGAGATCTGGCCATTCTATTTCGCTCAGGCGGTCCAGCCATCCACCCCGTTTGATATCAGGCGCAGGTTTACCACCCCGCAATTACAGGAGGATTTTGACCTGCTGCAACGGGCCCTGGAACAGGCCCATGCCGGCCTGTACCGCTATACACCGGCCCCGGAATTCGACGCCCTGTTTCGCGAGCTGTTTGTGAAAATCGATGGGGAGATGACGGAAATTGAGTTTTTCCGGCTGCTGGCACCGGTGATCGGCCGGATCGGATGTGTGCATACGGAGATGCGGCCGTCGGCGTCCTATGAGCAGGCGTGCAGTGATCGAGGTGAATATCTGCCATTCGATGTTGCCTTGCGGGCCGGTCGGACGTATGTCACCCGGTGCGCTCATCCCGACAACCCCCTCCCGCCGGGTTCGGAAATCCTGGCCATCAACGGGCAGCCGCTGGAAATACTGATCTCCCGGCTGCTGCAGATGCTCCCCGCCGACGGTCATACCGTCACCTACCAGTATCGCCTCCTGGAGCGTTCGTTTCCCGAAAAGTACTTCCTGTACATCCATCAGCCATCTTCTTTTAAGATCACCTGTCGACTCCCCGACCAGGAAGAGAGCACCCTCGTTACGATGACCGGCGTGCCGTTGAAGGCCATTCGGGATCAACGGCCGTCCTATGATGATTTGTACCGGGAGGGCCTGAAGCTGGAGATCATGGACGATGCGGCGACCGCTCTCCTGACCATCCGGACCTTTGTACCCCGCATCATCCAACAATTCGGATACGATTTTGATGATTTCCTGGCATCCTCTTTCACCGAGCTCCGCAAGCGGAATGTCCGGAACCTCATACTCGATTTGCGCGGGAATGACGGCGGCGAATCCCGTTATTGCACCCACCTGCTGGCCTGCCTGCTGGACAAGCCGTTCCGGTTTCTGGAGCGAGTGGACACCCCCAACATCCGGTACTCGTTTCTGGAATACACGGACAAAGGTCTTTTTTTCAATTATCTCCACCCTCGTCTCTGGACGAGAAATGCCGACGGTCGCTATCGCCTTAGAGGGAACTGGGGTCGGACGTATGACCCGAAACCTTATAACTTTCAAGGACATGTTTATGTGTTGATGAACGGGATCAGCATTTCGGCCAGTGCCGACGTGGCGGCGTTGCTGCATGCGCATGGGCGCGCGGTCTTTATCGGCGAGGAGACCGGCGGCGGGTACTTTGGCAACAATTCAGGGGACTACTTGAATCTGACCCTGCCGCACACCGGGATACGGTTCAGGATTCCCATCCGCAGCTCCGTCCTGGCGGTGGCGGATTACCCCCACACCGATCGGGGCGTCCTGCCCGATCATGCTGTCGAAACCGGTATCGAAGACATCCTGCGCGGGACCGACAGGGAACTGGAATTCGCCCTGGACCTGATCCGGGAAGGAAAGGTCACGGACTGATCAACCGTTATTTCCCGGATCCGGCAGGCCGTCATGGCCGGGTGAATTGTCACCGTCGGCGAAAAGAAGCCCGGCCCGTCTTGTTGCCGTGGGCGAACGGAGTGAGCCCATGGAAGAGGGGCAGGGGGGAAAAAAGAGGCCCTGAGGGCCGTGCCGATTGTAGCCGTGGACGAGCACCGTGAGCCCACGGAAAAGGCCCCCTTGGAACGCCCGAGGCCTGGAAGGCCGGCCAGAGAATAGCCGACAATAATCCACGTCAGCCCGAAACCAACTTTTTGGCCCAAAAAAATGGCCTCTAAGGCTAAAAATTCTGTGGAAATCTCGCTTAAAATACGTAAATACAATGGATTCTCTTGGTCTGACCCCAATCGCACATGACTACCGATTGTGGACTTGCGTTGGTCATCCCCATTTTCACCCCAAATAGCAGCCTCTAAGGCTAAAAATCCCCATAAAAAATGATCTAAAATATTATTTTACAAATGATTGCCCTGGTCCGACCTCAATCATTCAATCATTACTGGACCTGCCCGCCTACTCCACCGTCCGGATCAGGCGAAAGCCTGTATCCCAGGCCCGGCTGGCCGGCCGGTTGTTATTGTCGCGCGCGGCGCAGCGCAGTTTATAGGACGCGTACTTGAACGCGCCGCCACGCACGATCCGCCGGCCCCAGATGGTGGTCGGTCCGGCGTAGTCGGTGACGGGGCCGGCGGGATAGAAATCGAGCCAGTCCCAGCACAACTCGGCCACGTTGCCGTGGGTGTCCTTCAGGTTCCACGGATTGGCCTCCATCAGGCCTACCGGTTTGGTCATGTAGGATCCGAGGTCGTCATACAGGTTGTCGCAGTACCAGGCCACCGCTTCCAGTTCGGGCATCAGATCCTGGAAACAGCCGTTGATATCACAGGTGCCGGCGTCGTAATTGGGCACGTCCACAAAAAACGGGCCCGTCGTCCCGGCCCGGCAGAAATACTCCCACTCGCCTTCGGTGGGCAGGCGATAGCCATCGGCCGTGAAATCGCAATAGTATTCCACGTTGATGTCGCCGCTTTCGTCGTCGTAGTTGGTGGCGTCGATGGGGACGGTCATGGCTTCGTCGGCGAAGTAGCAGGGCGTGAGTCCCTGCTGCACGGAGAGCAGGTTGGCGAAGAGGAGCGCCTCGTACCAGTTCAGGTTCTGGACCGGGTTGGTCATGCCGTCGCCGTACGCGGGATCGTTGGGGTCGTTGACCAGCGTGGGTTGGACCGCCTGCAGGTCGGCCCACATCTGGCGGGTGACCTCCGTTTCCATCACCGCCAGGTTCCGGGTGAGGGTGTGGGTGAACTGACCTTCCCAGATGTCCTCGTCCCGGCAGGGTTCGTCCGCCGGCGAACCCTGGACGAAGGTGCCGGCCGGCACGTAGTAGAGGTCGCCCACGATGGAGTCCGTGGCGTACAGCTCGCCGGCCGCCAGGGGCTTGGTGGCGGCCGTGACGGCGGCGTTGAAAAAGACGTGACGGTCCTGGGCGTCGTTGCCGGTGATGGACATGGGCGGTGGAAACGCCCGGTCCATGGTGCTGATCCGGACCTGGTCGACGTCGGGATAGAGCAGGCCGGGCCAGATCCCGTCCGACAGGCGCACGTACTTGCCGTTGGCCGGTACGGCCTCCTCGTGCTGGTCCTGCAGTGTGCCGTCCCGGTAGGCCGTCAGGGTCACGGTCAGCGGGGTATCGTACGGATTCATGAGGGCGATGCCCGTCCACGAGAAATGGGCCTCGACGGAGTTGGGCAGGATATACTCCCAGGCCCGGGTGTCCGGCATGAAGAATTCCGTCAGGGATTCTTCATCGCCATAGCGGAACGAGAGCTTGGGCCGGATCTTGGGGCTGTCCGTGCCGATGGTCAGGGTTCCCTCCACCGGGGTCAGCGCCACTTCATCGGGACCGGGCACATAGCCCGCGAAGTTGGACATGACCAGCACCCGCGACCCGTTGGCCGGGGCCGTGTAATCCTCCTGCAGCGCTACCTGGCCGCCGCCGTCCCACACGGTGACCTGAAAGCCGGCCTCGCTGTCGCCGTTGTTGTAAACCACCACCCTGTTGATCCACGGGGCCTGGCTGGTGATGTGCGCGCCGTAATATGTCTTGGACTGACCATGGAGGGCGATGGTTCCCAGCAGGACCATCAGAATGAACAGTAAAACAAACCGGTAACGTCTCATCAAATTCTCTCCCTGGACCTGATCACGGATTTTCGGGCCGATCAGGACCGCCTGTAAAGACCCTACCATGATTTTGTAATATTACAATGAGAAGAATTGTTATCCCTCTGTGATTGCAATCACACAAGAAAGAATCTCCGTTTTGATTATTCACAAAATTGAGGTTATGCTCAGGCGGGATAGCAGGATGCCCGAAGAGCAAACCGTTGGTTAAAATCCTCACCATCTCGTACTTGTGTTTCCCCTTGAACAGCCACCCGGGTCAACTCCGTCAGCAATCACCCCCCGCGATGTCGGTTCCCGGGGTGCCTGCGCGGCAAGGAATCCCTGGCCGCCATATGATATCCGCAAAATCAGCGAATTCCAGGAGACCGGATGCCTGCGTGCATGGTGGAAGACCTGAGAAACCCATCAAGGGTCCGGAGAAGATCATTGACAGATACAGCCACTATTCATATAGAATCAACCCCAAACGCGCCATAATCAAGGCCCGACAGGGCCGCCCCGATGGTAGCCGTGGGTGAGCGCAGCGAGCCCACGGAAGAGATGCATAGAGTTGCCAGAGGCCCGCAGGGCCGGCGAGAGAATCATCAGGAAAGATATTTTACATCCACCATTTTTTACTAGATCTGTTTTCCTCTTCGAATCTTATATAATCGTCGTTCTCATTCCATAGCGGAGTATTCTATGTCTTTCACGTATTTGCGCTATCACGTGGTTTTCGCCACCAAGGGACGAGCCAGATTCCTCTATGGAGACACACTCCCCAGAACGGTCCAATACATCGGCGGCATTGCCCGTAACCACGGCGGCATCCTGCATCTGGGTGGCGGCATGCCGGATCATGTGCATCTCCTCATCACCGTACCACCCACCCGCACGGTTTCCGATTTCATCGGCTCATTGAAATCCTTTTCCAGCGGCTGGATTCACCGGACATTCCCGGATCTGAAACTGTTCGGCTGGCAGGATGGCTACGCGGCGTTCACCGTGTCCCCGTCCATCGAACCGCAACTGTCCCGGTACATTGAACGACAGGCGCATCATCCTCTGAAACTGGACAGCCGGCTGGAGATGATCCGGTTGCTGGAAAAACATGGAATCCCGTATGATGAAAAATATCTGGAGTGATGTTCTGGCCGGCCCTCCGGGCCTCCCATCGTTTAATACACTCTTCCGTGGGCTCGCTGCGCTCGCCCACGGCTACCATCGGGACGGCCCTGCGGGCCTCCTTCTGTCATGAAGGATATCCTCATTCTTTTAAGGAGTTCCATTGGGATTTTCACTAAATCGCTTGTTCCAATGGACTATCTATTCTTTGGAAAGATATTGTGTCACTCACCGCCCAAAGAGTTCCTAGTACCACCTGACGTCCGAATCCTGCAATGGATCCAATCCCTGCTCCCTGGCTTTTGAAATACCCAGTTTTTCTATTTCTTGATACCATTTTCTGTAAAGGTCGTATGCCTTCTCAATTGCCGCTTCAGTACTGAATTCGTTGTTTTTATCTACCAGCACAACAGCGTTAACGTAATCAGGTGTTTGATAGTACAGATAGGTCATGAAATACAATGCCGCAACTTCCACAGTGGCGTGATCAAAGATATCAGAGACAGCAGGGTGGGTAGCTCCCGAAAAGTTTGCCGGTCCCGTTCTCCCTTTCAGTTCAAACAGACACTCGATGGCGAACAAGATATTCCCTTCGTCCTGCCAACTCAAATGAAGATCTGGCCTCTGGATGGAGGGGTCAACGATGGACATCCAATATTGACAAATTTCGGCCGAAGTTGGTTTTTCTCCCGCATACCCCACGTCTAAACAGAACAATATCAGCAAAATACTTATTGTCGCCATTTTTACCATATATTCTTCCCTCCGGCGGTCTTCCTTGCCCTTCGCTATCCAATTTCAGCCCTGCGGGCTGCAGAAAACAGACCACCTGTCTATATCTGTATATATTTTTTCTCCTTTACTGATCCACTTCGAACCGCGTCAATTCTGGTTCAATCCTGGTGTCCGATCCGTTCCCATCCGTTTGATCCGTTCAATCCGTGTGCCATCTTCCCCCGCGATCACTGGTCCGACAGGCGCAGGCGGATTTCGCCCGTGCGGCGGTCCACCAGCAGCAGCTCGGCCCGGCCGGCCGGGACCGCCACGGCCATTTCGTGCCCGTCCACCCGCAGCACGCGGGTGGCGTCGGCCGACGATTCGTTGATGACGGACACCAGCGCCAGGGCCGGCGTGGCCAGCACCCGGGCGGCCAGGGGGACGTCCGACGGGTGGTACGGCACGCCGGCCGCCGCCAGGGCGGCGCGGTACAGGGTCACCAAGGGCTCATCCTCGCGGCCCAGTTCCAGCGGCAGCGGCTCATGCCAGACACGTCCTTCCAACGCCCGCAGGTCGCTGGCCCGGCTGGCCCGCAGGAACTCGGCCTGGCCCTGGTCGAAATGGACCCAGCGGCGGACCTCCTCCCCCCCGTCGGGCGCCCAGCGGGTGGGCTCGCGGCGGGCCACGGGCCGGCCGTCGTCCACCACGCCCAGGCGGGCCAGGGCGTCGGGCACCCGGCCGTAGGGATCGCCGCCGACGTGGCCCGTGATGAGCACACGG
>JAFGRT010000070.1 GCA_016935015.1 Acidobacteriota bacterium
CCGCGCAGTCTTGTCAAGCGTTCTTCGTTCCTGCCTTTCCGTCAGCCAAATCAGTTTGACAAATTTTACCCGGGCGGATAAAATGCAGTTTTACTATAACCGAGGAGGTCCTGCCGCCCCATGAAGTACCTGAAAACCCATGACGAGAAATGCATCGGCTGCAACCGCTGCATGAGCGTTTGTTCCATGACCTTTTTCAAGGAAGACAATTTCGCGAAATCGGCGATCCAGGTCAGGCCCAAGGAAGAGGGCGGTTACCAGTTGATCGTTTGCAACCAAAGCTATCGAAATTGCGTGGCCGAATGCCCAACTCAGGCGATTTCCATCAACAAGCTCGGCGTCGTTCTCATCAACAAAAAACTCTGCATCAACTGCCTGAGCTGTGTAGCGGCCTGTCCCATCAACGCCATGATGCATTTTCCGGGCGGACTGTACCCTTTCAAATGCGTCGCTTGCGGCGCCTGTGTGAAAGAGTGTCCCACCCAGGCTCTAGAAATTGTCCAGGAGGAATCAGCATGAACGATCACATTCACCCGACCCCGGCCGAGATGAAGGCCCAACATCGGCTGGTGGCGGAATACACATACGAATTGCGGCCCGTGGAGAAGGGATACAACCATCGCACCCTCTACGTGAATGTGGGCACCGGCGAAATTCGCGAAAAACCCGTCAGCGAGGAAATGCGAAAGAAATTTACCGGTGGCAAGGGTTTCGGACTTAAGTTGCTGTGGGAGGCCATCCAGGACAACACCGCCTGGAATGATCCTGAAAACGAGATCAACATCGGCATCGGTCCCATCGGCGGCAACACCAATTATCCCGGATCCGGCAAATCGCTGGTCGTCAGCATCTCGCCGTTGACCGGTATCCCCATTGACAGTAATGTCGGCGGGTATTTCGGGCCGTACCTGAAATTCTCCGGGTTCGATGCGCTGGAGGTCCAGGGTAAGGCATCCGAGGAGACCATTGTTTATATCGACGGCGATAAGGGCACGGTCCAGATCCTGACAGCTCCTGCCGAGGCCATCGACAGCCATGTGCTGGCCGAGCAACTTATCGAGATGTTCGCCGACAGTGAGGCCGGCCGGCGCCACGTGGCCACCGTTTCGGCCGGTCGCGGCTCCGATCACACCTATATCGGTTGCCTGAACTTCTCTTTCTGGGATGTCCGCCGCAAGGTGGCCCGCCTCAAGCAGGCCGGCCGTGGCGGCATCGGCACCGTCCTGCGCGACAAGAAGATCAAGGCGCTGGTGGTGAAATTTTCCGGGCTTACCGGCAAGTCCAACAATCCCGCGGACCTGGAAACAATCCAGAAAACCGGTCTGAAGCTGCACAAAGAGATCATCGCCCACGATGCCAGCCAGTGCCGGATGCGCGAGATCGGCACCGCCCATCTCGTTGAAATCATGGACGAATACGATCTCCTGCCCACCAAGAATTTCAAGTACGGCCGACATGAGGATACGCCCAAGATCGATTCGCATAGTCTGGTGAAATTCATCACCCAGGGATTGCCCGATGGTTGCTGGTTCGGTTGCACCATGGCCTGTGCCAAGGTGGCCGACGGCTTCACCCTCCGCACCGGCCCCTACCAGGGCCATCAGGTTTCAGTGGACGGGCCGGAATACGAAACCGTGGGCGGGTGCGGGTCCAACTGCGCCATCTTCGATCCCGCCGCCGTCATCGAGATTAACTTTTACTGCGATACGTACGGAATCGACACCATCTCTTTTGGTACCCTGGTGGCATTCATCATGGAATGCTGGGAAAACGGCATCCTGAACAAGGAACGGACCGGTGGATTGGACTTTACTTGGGGCAATTGGCAGAGTGCCCTGGAATTGATTCACCAGATGGCCCGCGGCGAAGGTTTCGGCCTGATCGCCGGCAGGGGCGTGCGGCAGATGAAAACCTACTTTGCCGAGCACTACGGGGCTGATCCGGCCTTCCTGCATGATATTGGTTGCGAATGCAAGGGTCTGGAGTACTCCCAGTATGTGTCCAAGGAATCCCTGGCCCAGCAGGGCGGCTACAGCATGGCGCTCAAGGGGCCGCAGCACGATGAGGCCTGGCTGATCTTCATGGACATGGTCAACAACCAGATCCCCACGTTCGAAGACAAGGCCGAAGCACTCTATTACTTCCCCTTGTTCCGGACCTGGTTCGGCCTGCAGGGTTTGTGCAAGCTGCCCTGGAACGACATCGAGCCGCCCGACAACGCCGAAACCGACGAACCGGCCAAGGTGCCCGAGCATGTTCAGAATTACGTGGACATGTACAAGGCGGTAACGGGGGAGCCGTTCGACAAGCACGAACTGATCCGGCAATCCGAGCGGGTTTACAATTTCCAGAAAGTGTTCTCCCTGCGCCTGGGCAAGGGCAGCCGGGAGGGGGACAAGCCACCCTACCGGATGGTCGGTCCCGTCACCGTGGAGGAGTACGAGTCCCGCCAGGATCGGTACGATGCCCAGCTCCGGGAGAAATTGGGAGTGGATCCGAACGGCATGGACACCTCCCAAAAGCTTCAGACACTTCGCACGTATCGGGAACAGCAGTACGAATATCTGTTGGACGCCGTCTACAAGCGCAAGGGCTGGACGCCGGAGGGCGTACCGACCGTGGAGCATCTGGAAAAGATCGGTATGGCCTTCCCGGATGTGGTGGAAGTGGTCCGGCGCTACCTGACATAACCAGTCAAGGGAATGAATGGAACGAGAGGGCGGCCGGAAGCCGCCCTTTTTCGTATTGCACCGAGGATCGGCCTTGATACGGCTCGCTCATATCCCGGAGCAAACATGAACGAAAAGGCGCATCAGGTCTCCGTGACGGTCGTCAGGGACTGTTCCAGGGCGGCGGGCAGTCGGCGGGCCAGGTCGCTGACGGCCGGTTCCTGAAGGACGGCGGCATGACGGCCCTGGATGTGATGGACCGTCACCCCGCGGCGGGCGAATCTTCCCCAGCCGAGGTCCGTGGTCTGCGGATGCAGCAGGCCGCGGGAGCGGGAGCGGAACACATGCACGTGCAGGTCGCCCCGCGGGGGGGTATACCGCTGCAGGACCTCCAGGTGACGGAAGGCGAATTCCTTGCGCTCATCCCGCACATCGCGCATCCAGTCATACCGGTCGTGGCCCATGACCCGACGGACCCGGTCACGCACCGGTGGTTTCGTATCCTGGCCCTCCTTCGGGGATTGCCGCAGCAGATCCAGTATCCAGAACGGGATACTCTTGACGAAGTTCCACCACATGTTGGGCGTAAGCAGACGGTTCGGCCGCAGGTCCGGCCGCAGCATGCAGGTATCCAGCAGGCCGATGAAAGGGACGGTCTTACCCCGGGTGATCAGCTGCCGCGCCATTTCGAAGGCAATGATGCCGCCCGAGGAATAGCCGGCCAGCAGGTACGGCCCTTCCGAGAAGTGACGGCACAGCTCGTCAATATAGAATCCGGCCAACTCTTCCAGGGTGCCGAAATGAACAAAACCCTCACCCGACTGGGGGGGCCGGACACCCCAGACCGGCTGCTCCGGCGGCAGCAGCTCCGCCAGGCGGCGGTAGTTGATGACATAGCCGCCGTAGCTGTGAACGCAGAAGAGAGGCGGCCGGGAGCCTTCCGGTTTGATCGCCACCAGGACCGATCGCCCGGCGGGCCGGCTCGACCGATTTTCCAGGTACCGGGCCTGGCGGGCGATGGTCGGGGCTTCGAAGAGCATGGAGACAGGCAGATCCAGACCCAGCCGTTTCTCCAGGTGTCGGATGAGCACCACGGCCAGCAGGGAATGGCCACCCAGGTCGAAGAAATTTTGATCGGCCGAGTCAACGGGCGAGCCCAGCACGTCCGCCCAGATTTCGGCGATGGTGTGTTCCATGGGTGACAGGGATTCGGAGAGGGGCGGAGCGGCCGGCAGCGGCCGGCCCGGTGTCTTCACCAGTGCCCGCCGGTCCACTTTTCCGCTGGCAGTCCGTGGCATTCGGGTTAGGAGCTGGAATGACCCGGGGATCATGTAATCGGGCAGGGCCGCCGCCAGCCATTCCCGCAAGTCGGGCGGTGACGGTTCATCATCGGCGCCGCCCACCAGGTAGGCCGCCAGGCTGGTATGGCCGCCTTCATCGGTTACGGAAACGACGGCACAATCGCCGACGGCGGGGTGCTCGCCCAGGCGCGCCTCGATTTCCCGGGGTTCGACGCGGAAGCCGCGAATCTTGACCTGACGGTCGGTCCGGCCCCGGAATTCAATGACGCCGTCTTCGCGCCAGACGGCCACATCGCCGGTGCGATACATTACGGCGCCGGGTGTGCCGGCGAAGGGATCCGGCACGAACGCCGCGCGGGTCAGATCGGGCCGGCCGTAATACCCTTGCGCCACTGGCTGGCCGCCAATGGCCAATTCGCCCGGGACGCCAATGGGCACAGGCTGGAGAAGCGGATCGAGAACGTACAGGCGGGCGTTGGCAATGGGGCGTCCGATGGCCGGCAGCGCCGGCCAGTTGTCCGGCGCACCGGTCAGTGGGTACGACGACACCACGTGGGTTTCGGTGGGGCCATACTGGTTTTCCAGCCGGCATCCGGGCAGGCGGAGGAAAAAATCCCGAATGGCCGGGGTGATCCGCAACTGCTCGCCGGCCGTGATCACTTCCGACAAGCTTGACGGAAAAACCGCCCGGTGAACCGCGGAGTCGGCCAGGTGATGCAACATCACATAGGGCAGGAAAATTCGATGAATCTCTTGCGCAACGAGGAACGCCAGCAGTCGTTCGGGATCGCGCCGTTCAGCATCAGTGGGCATGACCAAGGCGCCGCCGGAGGCCCAGGTGGTGAAAAGCTCCTGAAAGGAGACATCGAAACTGGGCGAGGCGAACTGCAAGGTGCGCCGGCCGGAGTCAAATGCGGGTTGCCCGATCTGCCAACGGATAAGATTGAGCAGGGGGCGGTGCGGCATGGCCACACCCTTGGGGATGCCTGTCGATCCCGAGGTGAATAGAATATAGGCCAGGCGCTCCGGGTCGGGGTCCGGAGGTGGCAAGTCAGGTGGTGCGGTTGCCGCCGCCGTCGGCTGATCTTCCATGATGAGTAGCGGGCACGGCGCCGTCGACGGGTGGAATGGCGAAGCCTCGCCGCGTCCGACGAGGATCAGCCGCAGCCGGGCCTGGGCGGCCATAAAGTCCAGCCGCTGGGATGGATATTCCGGATCCAGGGGCACACAGGTCGCACCGGCCCGCAATACACCCAGGACAGACACGGGCAGGCGCCAGCCCCGGTGAAGGCAGAGTCCCACCCGGTCGCCCGGCTCGACACCCTCCCGTCTCAGCCGGGTGACCAGGTCATCCGCCGCCGCCAGCAGCTGGGCGTAGGTCAATCCACCATCCGCCGAGATGACGGCCGGATGATGGGGAATCCGGCCGGCGGTTTCGGTGACGAATCGGGTGATGTCACCGCCGGGCGGCGACTCCGTTCGCGTATCATTCCACTCGACCAGAACCTGCCGGCGCTCCGCCGGCGAGAGCAGGGGCAGCCGGCCGATAGATTGCGCCGGGTCGGCCGCAATCCCCTGCAGCAGCAACAAGTAGTGATCGCGGAGACGGCGCGCGGTCGCTGGAGTGAAAAGGTCGGTGTTGTACTCCAGGAAGCCGGTGATCTCCTCGCCACGAGTCTCCAGAAAACAGGACAGGTCGAAGAGAGCTGTGCCGCGGTGGAGCCATTGGGGCGTCACGTCCAGGCCCATCAGGCGCAGAGGCTGTGACGATGTATTCAGCAAAGCGAACATCATCTGGAATAGAGGATTGCGGCTGAGGTCCCGGGCGGGCTGCAGCTCGCGCACCAGTTTCTCGAAGGGGATTTCCTGATGATCGTAGGCGTCCAACGCCACCTCCCGAACCGCACCCAGGAAATCCAGGAAGGACTTGTCCGCCCGGAGATGACTCCGCAACATCAGGGTATTGACGAAAAAGCCGATGAGGGGCTCGATCTCTCGCCGGGTGCGATTGGCCACGGGAGTCCCGATGGTGATGTCGGCCTGGCCGGTATACCGAAACAGCAGGCTCTGGAAAGCCGCCAGCAGGGTCATGAACAGGGTCGCCCCCTCGCGGCGGCTGAGGGCCGTCAATTCCGCTGTCAGCGCTGCCGGCAACGTCAGGTATTCGACGGCCCCGGCCGAGGTCTGGACGGCCTGCCGCGGGCGGGCCACCGGCAATTCCAGCGGCTCAGGAAGGGATCGGAAGTGTTCCCGCCAGTACGACAACTGCTGTTCCAGAATCGGACCCTGCAGCCGCTCCCGCTGCCAGATGGCGAAATCGGCATATTGCACGGGCAGATCCGGCAAGGCCGGTGTGTTGTTCGATCGATGGGCCGCATAGAGAAGGGATAATTCGTTGTAGAGGATGCCCAGTGACCAACCATCGGAAGCGATATGATGGGTGATCAGCAACAACAGGTGATCCTGCGGCGCCAACCGGGCCAGGGCGGCACGCAGCATAACGTCCCGCCCCAGATCGAAGGAACGCCGGCTCTCCTCCCGCAACCGTTCCCTGGCGGCAGCCAGGCGGCCGGTGGCGGGCAGCAGCTGCAGGTCGATCTCCGTCAGCACCACCGGGCTGGCCGGGCGAACCTGCTGGTAGGGCCTGGTTTCGCCGAGGGCATAGACGGTTCGTAAAACCTCGTGACGCTGGACAAGACCGTCCAGGGCTCCTTGGAGGGCGGCGATGTCGAGAGGTCCCAAGAGCCGGAAGGCCCGGGAGATGATATACGCCGGGCTGTCTCTATCCAGCTGGTCCAGGAACCAGAGCCGCTGCTGGGCAAAGGAAAGGGGTATCTGCGCCGGCCGCGGCTGTGGGATAAGGTCACCGGCAGTTTCTCCGGCCAGACGCTGACCGAGACGGGATCGCAGCAGCGCCAGCTGGGCGGGCGACAGGCCGGCGACCTTTCGGGCCAGGTCCGGTGGCAGATCGGAGAGCGGGACGGCGGTGGAATCACTGGTTCCATCCGGCGGGTAGCCGTTTACGTACGGATCGTAGTCTTCACTGTAATCAGTCATTCGTACTCCATGCGTCCATGTCCGGCCGGCTCAGGCTGATTGGTCCGGCCGCCGGGATTCCATGATTTCATCCACCAAGGACTCCACTTCGGGCTCCGGGATGGACAATTGTCTGTCGATCCACTCGGCCAGCTCATCCAGCCTGGGCCGGTCGAACACTACCCTTAGCGGAACCGCCAGGCCCAGCGCCTTCTCCAGCCGCACCACCAGCCGGGTGGCTAGCAGCGAATGTCCGCCCGAGTGGAAGAAATGCTGCCGGCGGGAGATGCTTTCCAGTTCAAGGATTTCCCGCCAGATGTCGGCCAGGTGCTTTTCCTGAACGGTCCGGGGCGGGGACGGGTCGTCGTCCATGACACTCGGGACGGAACATGTGGGCAACCGCCCATAGTCGACTTTGCCGCTGGGGAGGACCGGCAATTCGGTCACGCACTCCATCCGCGCCGGAATCATATAATACGGCAGCTTGCGCGCAAGGAAGCGCCGGAGTTGCGGAATCGATATGGTGGAATGTCCGGCTATGGGGGCAACGTAAGCCGCCAGCTGATCGCCCGATGATTTGCTTGGCTGCAGGATGACGGCTGCCTGACCGACCTGGGGATGGGACCGCAGGCTGTTTTCGATCTCGCCCGGTTCGATGCGGAAGCCGCGCAGCTTGATCTGCCGGTCGCGGCGACCCATGAATTCGATGTTCCCGTCGGCCAGATATCGCCCCCAGTCGCCGCTGCGGAACATCCTTTCCGTGCCACCCGGGCGGAAAGGATCGGGCAAAAAGCATTCGGCGGTCAGTTCGGGACGCCGGTGGTAGCCCTGGGCCACGTTGATCCCGCCGATGTATATTTCGCCGGCCACTCCCGGCGGGACGGGCCGTTGGTGCCGGTCCAGGATGTAGACCCAACAGTCGCGGATCGGGCGGCCGATAGGCAGAGTGGCGGCTTCATAATCCTTTGTACACGGCCACATGGTGGCGAAGATGCATGTTTCCGTGGGACCGTACCCGTTGTAGACCGCGACTCCCTTTCGCATGAATGCTCGGGCCAGATCGGGCGGACAGATCTCGCCTCCGGCGACGATGCGGGTCACAGACGGACAATGGAAAATACCGCCGTGGTCGGCCAGCAGGCGCAACCAGCCGGGGACGCCTTGCAGCAGGGTGATACCATGACGCCGGATCAAGTCCACCAGGTACGCAGAATCCCGCGATCCGTCGGGCGACGCAACCACCAGGCCGGCTCCGGCGATGAGTGCCGTAAATATTTCCGAGAAAGCGAAGTCGAAAGAAAAATTCGCCTGGTGCAACAGGACATCCCGCGGAGTGACCCGGAGGAAATCGGCCAGCCAGCCGATGCAGTTGTCCAGTGCCTGGCGGCGGACGGCCACACCCTTGGGGCGGCCGGTGGAACCGGAGGTGTAGATGAGATACGCCTCATCCGCGGAGTTGCTCACCGGCAGCAGGGACGGATCACTCCCGACCGGCTCCGCAGGAACGCTCAGCGTGGGCCAGGACTGTATCGGTACAGTTATTCCCCAGAAATCCTCGTCCGGAGATCGGGTGATGAGCAGGTCCGGCGCGGCGTCCTCAAGGATGAAGCGGCGGCGGTCACGCGGATCCTCCGGGGCAAGAGGCACGAAAGCCGCGCCGCAGCGCAGGACGGCGAGCACGGCCAGCACGAGTTCCGATGACCGCGGCAGAAGGATGCCCACCCGACGGCCGGGGCCCATACCTTGAGCGGCCAGGCGGCGGGCCGCCCGGCGGGTGAGGGTTATCAGCTCGCCATAGGTGACGACAGTTTCGTCAAAAACCAGGGCCGGCCGGTCCGGTCCTTGGGTGGCCTGCTGTTCGATGCGAGTCATCAGGGGGATGGGGGTCGAGGGTTGCAACGGGCCGCTGGACAAAACCAGAAGGCTGCTCCGCTCCTGTTCCGTCATCAGATCGATGCGCGACACCGGTTCATCAGGGCGGGACAGCAGTTGTTGCATCACGTGCTCATAATGCCGGATCATTCGCCGAATCGTCTCCGCCGCGAACAGGTCGGTGTTGTATTCGATGTGGCCACGCAGAAGATCGCCGATCGGCTCCATATCCAGCGTCAGCTCGAATCGGGCGATGCCGAAATCCACCGGCACCAGTTCCAGGATGAGGTCTCCGGCCGGCGGTGGAGGCACAGGGAAATTTCGAAAGTTGAACATCATTTGGAAGAGCGGGGACCGGCTGAGATCCCGCGGCGGTTGCAGCTCCTCCACAACCCGCGCAAAGGATAAATCCTGGTATTGGCCCATCGCCAGTATATCCTGACGGATGGCGGCCAGTAGCTGCCGGGCGGTGGGATCGGCGGCCAGATCAGCCCGATACACCTGGCTGTTCATCAGGCAGCCGATCATGTTTTCCAATGCCGGGTGAGGGCGGCCGGCCACGGGGATGCCGATGGCGAAATCGTCCTGGGAGGCATACCGTTGCAACAGGATGGCCCAGCCGGCCAGCAGGATCATAAACGGAGTAAGCCTGTTCTCGTGACCGAATTCCCGCATGGCCGACATCAGTTCCGCGTCCAGCGTCACCGGGCACCACGCGCCGCGGAATGATTCCATCGCGGGTCGGGGATAATCCGTGGGCAGTTGGAGGGGAGGACAGGAATGCAGCTTGCCGCGCCAGTAATCCAAGGCGGGTTGGACATCCGCCACGGCGGCTTGTCGCTGCTCCCAGCAGGCGAAGTCGCCGAACTGCAAGCCGGGCGCGGCATCCGCGGGTCGGTTGTGGAGGATATCCTCACAGGCGGCGGCCAGCTCACGTCGAAACAGAAGTTTGGACCAACCGTCGAAAATCAGGTGGTGGGTCAGGACCAGCAGCGCATGTTCATCCTGTCGGACCCGCAGCAGAACATATCGGGTCAACGGTCCCTTTTCGAAATCCAAAGGCATCCGGCTCAACCGGCGGAGCAGCTCCACTGTCGAGGCATCCGGTGGAGTGAAAGAGAGTCCAGGCTCTTCCATGACCTGTAGCCGAGGTTGTGACTCCGGCTGAACGATCTGCCGGGCTCCTTTATCCGTGAAGAAAACGGTGGTGCGCAGGATTTCGTGCCGTTGGTGCAAACGCTGCAAAGCCGCCGGCAGGATGTCCGCCCGCAGGGGTCCCCGGATGTGGATGAGAAAGGGATTTCGATAGGCGCCGGCGGCGGCTAGCTGATCCAGCAACCAGAAGCGCTGTTGCGCGAAGGACAGAGGGATCCCCGCACCTTCCTCCCGGGCGGGTATCTCCGGCATGACGGCAGTGGGCGTTCCAAGGCGACGGCCCCATTTTATCTCCATCAGCCGCCGCTTGTCCGGCGAGAGATTATTCCATCGATGCTGCCAGTCAGATTGGTTCATCACGGTTGATTCATTCCTGGCGATCGGCGGCGGCCCAACCGATGCAGCCTAGCGGTTCGCGTCGATTTCGCCGTCGGCGTCTTTCAGCAACTGCCGGACGTCATCCTCGGACATATTCTCGATCTCACCCAACAGATCCACCAGTTCGTCGGCTGGAGGCTGGTCGCCCAATCGGGCCGCCAAACGTGACAATGTAGGATTCTCAAAGATATCTGCGCTCTCCACCCGGATGCCCAGCTCACGACTGAGGCGGACGGCGATGCGGGCCGCCAGCAGGGAATCACCGCCCAGGGCGAAGAAATTGTCCTGGCGGCCGATGGCGTCTTCGTGGGCCAGTACGTCCCTCCAGACGGCCGCCACCCGGATCTCCCGGTCACCCGCGGGCGGTTCATAGGGTTGCTGCAGGATTCCGGCCAGCTTGTCCGCCAGGCCGACGCGCTGCAGCTTGCCGGATGGTCCCTTGGGAATAGAATCCACAAAGACGATTTGCTGCGGTACCTTGTAGGGCGCCAGTTTGCGGGCCAGATAGCGGCGCAGCTCGGACTCGGCCGGCTTCGGTCCCGGTTCGGTCACCACCGCCGCGGCAATCCCTTCACCCAGCCGGGGATGCGGCACGGCAAACACCACCGCCTGCCGGACGGCGGGATGCGCCACCAGGGCTTCGTCGATCTCTCGTGGCGAGATCTTCTGCCCGCCCCGGTTGATCAGTTCCTTGAGCCGGCCGGTGATGAACAAATAGCCGTCGGAGTCCAGGTAGCCCTGGTCGCCGGTGCGGAACCAGCCGTCGAAGAAGGCGGAGCGGTTGGCCTCGGTCTGACCGGCATAGGCACCGATAATGTTCGGTCCCCGGACGACGATTTCACCCGTTGTGTCCGGCGGCAGCAGGCGGCCGTCTTCGCTGCTGATGGCGATCTCCGGACCGGCGGCCGGGCCCACCGAGCCCGGTTTGCGCAGGCGGGGCGGCAGCGGATTGCTGGCGATCTGGTGGGCGGCCTCCGTCATACCGTACGCCTCGATCACCGGCACACCCAGTCGCTGCTCCAGATCGGCCAGGAGGGAAGGGGGCAATGCCGCTGAAGAGGAGCGGGCCAGGCGCAGGGTGGAGCGGATCGGCGCCGGCCGGTCGGCCAGAACCTGTAAGACACTCTGGTGAATGGTGGGTACGGCTGTGTACCAGGTCGGGGCGAAATCGTCCAGCCAACCGGGGAAGTGTTCCGCAGCGAACCCGGATGTGCAGATCACGCCACCGCCAGAAACCAGCGAGGCCAGCAGCGCGGCGATGAGTCCGTGAATATGGAAGAGCGGCATGACGTTCAGGCAGCGGTCGACGGGGCCCAGTTGCAAGCTGTGAGCCACGTTGGCCGCCGAACGGAAGATGCGGCCGTGGGTGAGCGGCACGATCTTGGGATGGGAAGTGGTGCCCGAGGTGTGGAGGACAAGGGCCACTTGTTCGGGTCGGACGGAGGGGGTCTCCGTTGGGTCTTCAGCCGGACCGGGCGACAGGGTGAAATAGCCGGCTCCTGCGGCCCGCTCCGGCTGGATGGCGATGATGGATCTCCCGGTGGTCCGGGCGGCGGCTTCGGCCGCCGGAGTGGCGCCCGGCTGCAGCAGGACGGCTTTGACCGCCAGGTCCTGAAAATAATACTGAAATTCCGCTTGACGATAGGCGGGGTTCAAGGGGGCGGCGGTGGTCACCGCGGCGACCGACAGAAAGGCGACCGCCATTTCCGGACCGTTGGGCAGCACGATGGCGCAACCGTCTGCCGGGCCGACGCCGTGCGACCTGAGCGCAATGGCTGTCTGCGAGGCGACTTCCCTCAATCGCCGGGCTGTCAGCGGTGGTCCTCCCGGAGCGTACAGGATGGCGCGTTCCGGGCTTGTCCGGAATTGTTCCAACAGGTCTGCCATGCAGGACAGGTGGTGATGAGGCATGGTGGGATACTCCTTTTCAGGCGGATAAACCACGAATTTCATCGGGCAGATCGTATCGACGGAATTCCGTTCCTGGCCATACGGCGTCTCATCCCATGCGGTGAAAGAGCCGTGGAGGATTCCCGCCGATGACCGTGAACAGCAAGTGATGCTGTGAAGCAGCGGCTCTCCATGATCATCGGTTGCAGACAGCGGAATCCTATATCCATCGTGTGGAAACCGATTACCGTCGACTCGATGGGAAAGCAGCCATCGCCGTTAACTGTGCCGGAAAGCATTTCTGTTACCGCCGCGACCGCCCCGCCGGTTTATGACAAACACCACTCGACTGATCGAACGTCTGCCGGCCAGAAGAGGGGCCGATCCACTCGCGTGTGTTGCCCGTAAAAGAGAAAATGCCCTTCTCCTGCCGCCCATTGCCAAAGCTGAATCGGGTGTGTGTCTTCCGGCAACAGCGAGAATCCATTGTAGCAAATCGGATTTCCCCAATCCAACCTGCTTTTTGATGACTTTCCCACCTCAGGATAGGCGGATAGCGCCGGGGAACGTCCGGCGCGGAATCCGGGGGTTCCTCGCCGGGTTCCGAGGAGACCATTGAATCAGGCGGCGCCCACGGTTGCCTGATCCTTCGGGTGGTACGGAAATGAGGGATACATCATTGATGAGATCCAATACAGTCCTCGCCGGAAATCGCCTGGGGGACCTATCCACCCGTCTACTTTGCCGGAACATTCGACTTCATTTGAAAAGAGATTGAATTTCCGAAAAGTTGGTTATAGGATGACGGCTGTTAGGATCATAACTGACGATACGGGGTGTCCTGGGCCGGATATGGGATGGATCATGGCCATCACGGACCTGGAACCGCGGGACGTCCGTGCGGATGTTGTCGATCGAGCCAAAAAACGGTCGGGGGCAGATTTCTGCATGCGGATCATCCAACCCATCATTGGTGGCGACCCAATTCGGGTCGCCACGGACGCGTCGAGACACACGACGGTTCCCGTCGACATGCATCTCGCAACGACGCCTGTTTGTGCGATTGCAACGAGGATGCGGAGATGAAAGTGGAACAACCGGCAGTCAACGGCTGCAACCTCGTGAGAACTTCTTTGCCATCGCCGCCGCAAAGCGCGGGGGCTCAACGTTTTTTTGTCACCGTGGGCGAAGATCGGTTTCTCATTTACGCTCCGCTGAAAGGTCTGGCCTTTATCGGCAACGGGCCATTGGTGCGGGCGATCCAACGACAGCAGCAATTCCATGATGCTGAATTGCCCGACCGGGAAGACGGCCATCGCCAACGCCGGACAGCC
This sequence comes from Acidobacteriota bacterium, assembly GCA_016935015.1. Lineage (GTDB taxonomy): Bacteria > Acidobacteriota > JAAYUB01 > JAAYUB01 > JAAYUB01 > JAFGRT01. Next base: position 13,636 of record JAFGRT010000070.1, read on the forward strand.
GCGGCGGATCCCCGGCTGGATTTTCTGGAACAGCTCGATTTTTTCACGGCGGATCCGGAGCCGGCCATGCCCCAATTGGGCAACGAACCGGAATATGAATCCGTGGTGCTCTTTCTCACCAACCGCTGCAATTTGCGCTGCGTGTATTGTTACGCCGGATCCGGGGATGGACCATCATGCGATATGAGCTGGCCAATGGCCCAGGCGGCGGTGGATCACGTGCTGGAGCTGGCCCGGCGCCGACCGAACCCCGCGCTGCTGGTGGGATTTCATGGTGGCGGTGAGCCTGTTCTAAACTGGGACGTATTCCGGCGGACTGTTGAATATGCCCGCCGGATCAGCCGGTTGCAACATGTGGAGGTTTTCCTCAGTTGTGCCTCCAATGGGATCTGGACCGCGGATCAGACCCGGTTCATCGTGGAACATCTGGACCAGGTGAACATCTCCTTCGACGGCCTGCCCATGGTTCAGAATCAGCAACGTCCCGCGGGCGATGGTCACCCCACCGCCGGGGCCGTCTGCCGGACCATCCGGTCGCTGGATGAGGCGAAAGCGGACTACGCCATCCGCCTGACGGTGACCCGCGACAGCGTGACGTCCCTGGCCGAGAGCGTCCGGTTTATCTGTGACCGGTTTCGACCGTCGACTCTCCAGGTGGAACCGGTCTACGCCCTGGGTCGCGGTGCACGATTGCCCTCGGCCATTGCCGATCCGGTGCTGTTCATTGAACAGTTCATACAGGCCGACCGGATCGCCGAAGCGGCCGGCGTGCGTTTTTTTTACAGCGGCGCTCGACCCGATACCATCACGAACCGCTTCTGCATGGCCCCGCTCCAGGCGCTGGTGGTGACGCCCCAGGGGTACGTGACCACCTGTTTTGAAGCGTTGGATCCGGAATGCCCCCGGCAGGGTCACTTCATCGTGGGTGCGTATGAGTCCGCGGCGGGATTTCATCTGGACCTGGCCCGCTGGCGGGACATCGCCGCTGACACGGCCCATCTGCCGCCCCAATGCACCACCTGTTTCTGTCGCTGGCATTGTGCCGGGGATTGCCGGGGCGTCCGGATGTGGGAACATTCAACGACGGCGGAAACCGACCGTTGCCGGATCAACAAGGAGTTGACCAAATATCTGATTCTAAAAAAAATCAATGAATCCGGCGGCTGGATCTGGCGACGGGGCGGCATCCCCGTTGAGGAGGTAATGCCGGAGGCATCCCCCCCCTCAGCGGCAAAGAAAGGGAGCAGGCATCACCTGTACGTAAGGAGAGATCGCGGATGGGTGAAAATCAACACAATACATCGTGCTTCATCCTGCAACGACAATACGAAGACGGGGCGGAATCCCCCCCTGAAATCTATCCGGTCCATGATGTCGATCTGGAATGGAATACGGACCGGCGTGGTTTCCTGAAAGCATCCGCCCTGGGGGCCGGTCTGTTGAGTTGTTGGCTGCGTCCGGATCATCCGGTCATGGCCCAGGCGTTGACCAGTGTTCCGGCCATATCCAAAATTCAGGCCGGCGCTGAAGAAGTGACGAGAGTTGTCTTTTCCGCGGACGGGGAGTGTCTGGCCTCATGCGGAGAAGGCACCGACCTGAGGATCTGGGCGGTCTACAACGCCGGAAATCCCAAAATACACTCCTTCGAAAACGATATTCTGGCCCTTGCCTCTTCCCGGCGGGAGAGGAAGTTTTATATCTCCACGGCGGCCGGTCATTTGCAGTGCCTCGATTACGAGAGCAAGAAGGAGGAATGGGCGCTGCGGATGTCCGTCAACACCACGAGCCTGGCCGTCAGGCCGGATGACACACTGTTGGCCTGCGGCCTGGAAGAAGGCACCATCCAGCTGGTGGAAACCATCGCCGACAAGGCCCTGGGCCAGATCGCGGCCCATGATGACATGATCCTGGCCATGGACTTTTCACCCGACGGACAGTATTTGGTCTCCGTTTCCGCCGATGGATCGCTGGGTGTGTGGCGCATGCCCGACGGTATCCCGCTGTGCGACCGCCGCCCTTTCGGCCGGGCCATTGGTGCGGTGGCCTTTGACGCATCCGGACAGCGTCTCGCCATCGGTCTGATCGATGGGTACGTGTGCGTCCTGAAATTCCCATCCTTGGAAAAGATCAGTGAATTCAAGTGCTTTCCCGACGCGATTATGGATCTCTGTTTCGTGTATGACGGGAAATATCTGGCCACCGCCGGCAGCCGCCATCCGATCCGGATATGGTATCCGGCCACGGGTCAGAAAAGGACGGAGCTGTCCGGCCACAGCGCGGCGGTGAACTGTCTGGCCCGGTCGCCCCGTGGAGACATGCTGGCTTCCGGCTCGGATGATATGTCCATCCGCCTGTGGGAGCTGCCCTCCGGACGCCTCCTGACATGCTGCTTTGACCCCAGCGTCATGGAAAACACCAAAAAAGTAACCCAGTACCGGATCGTTTTGGACAATGGACGAACCATGGTAGCCAACGTACCCTCGGGGATACGGATGCCCACTGGCGCCACTTGCGTTTGCTATTCGGTGGCGGGTCTGGTCGACAAGACAATCACCATGCCCAACGGCATCCGTAAAGAGCGGCCCGGTCCACGTCAATGGTATCCGTCCGGCAGCAGCCCTGGTTATCCCCGTCGGCCGCGCAGCAGTTACACACCCAAACCGCGCAGTTCGATCGGAAACAGAAGTGAAATCTGCACCTGCAACCTGGTGTGTATCTGTATCCCTGTTCGACAGTAGTCGTATTTCGTTGTTGCGCATTCGGGAGGCCGCTTTCGGACAGGGACACCGGCCGGGATGCGGGGATCCTTCCAGTGTCCGTCACCTAAAAATCAAGGCAATGATTTATTTTCATTTATCATAGAATATGATATAATTCTTCTCTATTGTGAACGGTTTACCGTTTATTTGAATCTGTAAGTTAAACTCTTGAGAGGAGTATGGTATGAAGCGCACTGTTTTTTTCATGCTGCTGGTGGGGGTCCTATTGATCGGCCTTCTGTTTGGGGCGAAATTCTATGAAAAGAAGCCGTATACCAATTGGAAAGAGAAAGAAGCCTTCAAGATGCTGGAGGACTCGCCGTGGACCTATGAATTTTCCATCGGCACCATCGGTAATATCGGCGCCAATGTGGGCGGTCCAGGCGGCACGGTCCAGGATAATGACGTTTTTACCGGTGCCCGCAGCGAGCGCGAATATGTGATCTACGTCCGGGTCAGCCTGTTTTCATCGCGACCCATCCGGCAGGCGTATGCCGTCATCGCCGCCAAGGGTGACCAGGCCAAGCTGGAAAGATTCGTCGATTTCGCCACCCGGCCCATTGAGGATGAGATCATCATCTCCTGGCAGATCGACTCCAAGCCGCGGGGTGTCTCCGCTCTGATGGAGCTGAACGCCCAATTGAACGAACTGACCCTGCCTGACCTCCAGAACGAGGCGTTTCTGGCCACCAATACCGGCAAAAAGGTCTTCATCAAGGACTATATCCGGCCAACACCTGACGGCACCGGCGCCAAATTCGTCTTTCCCCGAACCCTGGAGGACGGTTCCCCGCTGCTCACACCCGGGGACAAGACCCTGCGCTTCCAATTGGCCAAAAAGCTGAAAATGGGTGAGAATGTAACCGGTGTGGATGCCACGTTCAAGTTGGAAGACCTGGTGTTTGACGGACAACTGGAATACTGATCGCTGAATCGATCATCGCCCGACAGCCCTGCTTTTCGCAACCGAAAGCAGGGCTGTCGTTTTTTCAATGGCATCATGATGGGTTACACGCCAGGTGAGGCTCAGCGTTTGGGTACCGGTCGGAAGATGACAGGGAGTGGAGTGATGAAGAGGATTACAGTCAAAGACAGCGCTATCAAGAGATTGCGAAATTTCTATTTGTGGGTCTTCCGAGATGAGCTTCAACCGCCGGTCATGAGATGCTATCCGGGCGAAATAGTGACCGTCCAGTCGCGACAAGGCGAGGATGTGGGGACGGCTTTCTACCATCCGAGCGCCCGGGTGGCCCTGCGGATGATCAGTCGAGTGGCCATCCGGCCCGACGGCGATTTCTGGCGAGACCGTCTGCAGGAGGCGCTCTGTCGGCGGCAACCGCTGCTGGCGGAAACGAATGCCCGGCGGCTGGTCCATGCCGAAGGCGATTACTTACCCGGACTGGTGGCCGATCACTTCGGTGATCATCTGGTGCTCCAGTTCCGGACGGCCGGCATGGATCACCTTCGCCCCCTGATCGTTTCGCTCTTTGCGGAACTGCTGGCGCCGGCCTCCATTTATGAGCGCAGTGACCTCGACCGGCGACGGGAAGAAGGATTGCCGCCGGTGGAAGGACAGCTGGCCGGAACGACACCGGAGCGGGTGGAGGTTCTGGAGAACGGTCTGCGTTTTGTTGTGGATATCCGGAGCGGCCAAAAAACGGGCTTCTATACCGACCAGCGGGACGCCCGGCGGCATTTCGCCGGATTGGTCCGTGACGGCGATGAAGTTCTGGACGCCTTTTGTTACACCGGGGGATTTGCTGTCGCCGCCGCCCGGCAGGGTGCCCGGGTGATCGGCGTCGACAAGGACGAGGCAGCCTTGACACTGGCGGGGGAAAATGCCCGGCTGAACGGTGTGGAATCACGCGTCGTTCGGGAAAGAGCCGATGTCTTTCAGTGGCTCCCGGAACAGGCGGCGGCAGGCCGCCGATTCCAACTGATTGGCCTCGATCCGCCGGCCTTGATCAAGTATAAGAATCAGCAGGGGAAAGGGCGGGGCCTGCTGATGGATTTGCTGCGACCCTGCTTGCAGATGCTGCCCGCCGGCGGACGGCTGCATTTGTCGACCTGTGCGTATCATCTGAATTCCGCCCTGGTGACGGAAGCTATTCGCATCGTAGCGGGGGAGCTTGGAAAACGGATCGTCCTGTTGGCGCGGACCATGCAGGCCGCTGACCATCCGGTGGTGCTGCAGATGCCGGAAACGTGGTATCTGCGTGGCTACACCTTACAGGTTCTGTCCGGATAGGGCGCGGTCCGGATCAAGCGGAAATGACCATCTGTTCGGGGAGAAGGACGGCGCTGAGATTCTTGCCGCGGCCGCCGGAGGTGTCCAGCAGGATGCGGCCGTTGCTGAAAACGACTTCCCGCTGCCGAACATGACCCGAAATCACGACATACGGGCAATCGGGCGGCAGGGGCGCTGTGGCGAGACTCCGCTCACACAGCCATTCCGGCCGGTTGAGGGAGAAATCGCGGTGCCGCAGGACGTCCAGCTGTTCACGGAAGGGTTGGTCAGGGCGGAGGCCGGCATGAACGATGAAGTAACGGGGATGCTCCAGACACCAAGGCAGATCGGCCAGGAATTCCTGGTGCAATGGGGGGATGGCGTTCTTGAGGGCAATGAGGTTGCCTGGAATGACACCGTAGGAGTGAAATGTCATCCGCGAGTGATAGTGGAAAATGTAACGGCTGGCCCAGTTGGCGCTTGCCGGTGCGGGCACAAGGTCCAGGGCGCCGGCGATGGCCAGATCGTGATTACCCATGACGGCGGTAGATTTGGGATGGCGTTGGAAGATGTCCATCACCAGATCCAAGGCTTTCTTGGGATTGCGGCCTCGATCGAGAAAATCACCCATAAAGATCAGCCAGCGTTCGTCGAAATCTGGCCGGGCGGTCAGTTGATCCAGGATTTCCTGCAACAGCTCATGCTGGCCGTGCAGGTCGCCGATAACAGTTAACGGACCTTCTAAATGTGTTTCGAATGTTTTCATGTCACTCGATCTGTGTGGCTGGATCCACGGATTCCAGCAGCATCCGCAACGCCTTTTCCAGGCCGATGCCGCGCGAGGCCTTGAAGATGTATATCCAACCCGGCTGGACCAGCCGCTGGAGTTCTTCACCGGCCGCCTGGGCCGACTCGCAACGTATGATCCTGTCGGCCGGATAACCGGCCTTCCTGGCTCCGTCGGCCAACCAGGCGGCTCGTCTACCCACCGTGATCAGCAGTGCATAATCGAGAGAAGAGAAGAGACGGCCGATGTCAAGGTGGTAGGTCTTTTCTTCGTCACCCAGCTCGAGCATGTCTCCCAGTACGGCAACCTTCGTCTGGGAGTAAGCGCCAGCTGCCCATGTTAGAAGCTTGCCGAGGGCTGCCGGATTCGAATTGTACGTTTCATCCACGGCCACCAGTCCGCCCCGGCGGTGAATAGTGCCACGCCCGGCGGGCACCGCCAACGTATGAACTGCCTGGCGGATCTCGGACCAGGTCATGCCTCCGAATCGGGCAGCCAGGATCGCTGCGAAAAGATTTTCCACATGGGCATCACTGTGGACATCGCTGACGAAGTCATATTCCTCGGCGCCGTCCCGGATGACAAGACGGGTTCGGTCCGTCTCTCGCAAAACCTGCTGCAGCACAAACCGGTTGACGCCGGTCTCGCGCCCGAAATAGATGACGTGACGGTCATGTCCGGCGGTGAAGCGATGCAGCCACTCGTTGTCCCCGTTCACCAGCGCGACACCGGTCTCCGCCAGATGCTGAAGAATCTCCAGTTTCGCCCGGGCGACATTCGCCACTGTTTTGAGGAATTCCAGATGAACCGGCAACGCATTGAGCACCACGGCAACATGGGGCTGCAGCAGGCGGGCGAGGAATTCGATTTCCCCGCGGCCGGGATCGCTCATGGCCAGTTCGAATGCCGCCCGCTCCGTAGCCCCGTCCATCTTGAGCAGGGCGAACGGAACACCGATCCAGTTGTTCCAGTTGCCGGGTGCGCGATAGGCGCGGAATCGGTGAGCGAGAATCTGATAGGTGAATTCCTTGGTCGTGGTTTTACCGGCACTGCCGGTGATGCCGATGTAGCGAACTGTGTCCAGGCTGCGTCGGACATGACGGGCCAGCGTCAGATAGGCGGCCTCCGGATCGGTGACGCGGATCAGGGGCAGACCCAAATCGTCCACCACGGCATTCTGCTGGACCACTGCCGCGGTGTGACGAAAGCGGGCCACATCGGGCAGGTAGCGATGGCCGTCGTTCCGGGGGGTGCTCAGGGCGAAAAAGAGCGTGTGGTCGGTCACCTGACGGGAATCGAAGTGATAATCACGGAATACGGGTTTCTGCGGCGCTCCGTCCAGCCGGCCGTTCACAATTCGGGTGATTTCCTCGATGGCATATTCAGGCATATGTTCTTTCCTGGACCCCATCGGCGGGCCGGGTCATGCCATAAAAACTCATCTTATTCAAAACCGGCTCTTGTCTCAACAGAATTTTCAATTCAGACAATTTTCTCGTCGATCTCGCCCTCCATATTTCGTAATCCATTCATAAATTATGTAATTGCCTGGATGGAATGACGGCCGGCATCCACAAAAAAAGGTAGACGGGTTCTATGGACTGTGCTAGCATAAAAGCAATAATAAATTCTACAGTTTTATCATCACGCGCGGCTGGCTAAAAAAGGATTGGAACCATGGCACGGTATCCCAAAAGTGTCCGACTTCGGGATGAGGGGGTGTTTTCTATTCGTCCCCTTCGCCTGGATGATTTCAATGCGTTTTTGATGTTTTCCCGGGATATACCTCCCGAGGACCGCCTGTTTCTCCGCCGGGATGTCTCCGACCCGGAAGTCGTTCAGAAGATGATCGCTGAGAGCCAGTCGGAGAGCGAAATCTGGCTGGTCACCCTGAAGGATCAGCGCATCGTCGCCCAGGGCAGTATTCAGCGGTCGCTTCACGGCTGGATGCGCCACGTTGGTGAAATGCGGCTGGTGGTCGCCCGTGATTTCCAGCGGCGGGGTCTGGGTTCGCTGCTGGCCCGGGAACTGTTCATTTGTGCCATTGGACTCAAAATCGAGAAAGTGATGGCCAAAATGGCCATCGAACAACTGCCGTCAATTAAATGCCTTGAAAAGCTGGGCTTTCAAAAGGAAGTCGTTTTACACAATTATATCAAGGATCTCAATGGCCTTTATCATGATATGCTGATCATGAGCCAGGAGATTTAACCAGGGGGCTGAACCTATGTCGGAATACCCCAAAACCGTGACTCTCAAGGATGGATTGAAAGTGCTCATGGATGTCAAACGCCAGGAGAACATCGAGCAATCGCGGATCTTTTTCACGAGCATGCCGCCTGAAGACCGCTTGTATCTTCGGCGTGACGTGACCAGCCAAAAGGTGCTCGAGGAGCGGGCCCGGGAACTGGCGGATGGACGGGCTTTCCGGCTGGCGACCTATGTCAATGACGAGATGATCGGTGAGGCGAATCTGGATCGGCCTCTCTACGGCTGGACCCGTCATGTCGCGGAGATGCGGGTGGTGGTCGCTCGCCAACACCAAGGCAAGGGCGTGGGCAAAGCGTTGATTCGGGAAATATTCTCTAACGCCGTCCGTCTGAAATACACCATCGTCGAGGCCAATGTCATTGAAGAGGACACCAAAGTCCTGGATTTGCTGGAGAGAATCGGGTTTCACCGGGAAGGTGTTCTACGAAACCAGGCCATGGATTTCTATGGCAAGAAGCACAACATCGTGGTGATGAGCTTCAACGTCGATGACATGTGGAAGGATTTGTCGGAGTATTATCATAGTTTCGAAATCTACAAGACCTGATTACTGCGCCGAGGGTGGCCAACGCTCATGACCAAGTCTGTTCGCCGAGTCCCACGAACGAATCCCCCCCGTCTTCATCATCCCTAGACAGACGGTCCCATCGGGTCCACCGGCGCGCCGTGCCGTCAAACCGGGCCTTAGGAGGATTACCTTGAAATTTTGGAGAACCCCACTGGATGTCGACAAACTGGTCGTACCTCATGGTGAGGTCCACATCATCTGGGAACGATGCAAAGGGTGCGGCTTTTGCGTAGAGTATTGCCCGCGCGATGTGTTGGAACTCTCCGAAGAGTTCAACAGCAAGGGGTATCACCCGCCGAAAGTCGTGAACGCCGACCGCTGCGTCAGCTGCAATCTGTGCGAATCCATCTGTCCCGAATTTGCCATTTACTGCGTCAACACGACCCAGCCGGAAGGAGGGAAAACCGATGGTACCGACTGATCCCCAAGGAGTGTTGACCGGCGCCCATTTTCTCGATGGAGATTATGCCTGTGCCGAAGGCGCCATGGCCGCCGGCTGCCGGTTTTTCGGTGGTTATCCCATCACACCGTCCACGGAGGTCGCGGAACGGATCACCCAGCGTTTTCCCATGATGAACGGTATCTTCATCCAGATGGAAGACGAAATGGCCTCCATGAACGCGGTCCTGGGCGCGGCATGGGCGGGCAAGAAGTCCATGACCTGTACCTCCGGTCCGGGCTTTTCGCTGATGATGGAGAACCTGGGGTTGGGAGTCATGTTGGAAACCCCCTGCGTCGTGGTGAATGTTCAGCGGGGCGGTCCCTCCACGGGTCTGCCCACGCTGCCCGGCCAGGCGGACATGATGCAGGCCCGCTGGGGCTCCCACGGCGATTATGAGATCATCGCCCTGTCACCCAATTCGCCGCAGGAATCGTTCGACCTGATGGTCGACTGTTTCAATCTGTCGGAGCGCTACCGGGTGCCGGTTCTCTTCATGATGGACGAATGCGTCGGCCATATGACCGAACGGGTGGTAATCCCCTCCGCCGAAAATATCTTGGTTGAAGAAAGACGTTACACCGCGGACCCGCCCGACAAGCATTTGCCGTACAAAGCCGATGAAAACCTGGTTCCACCCATGACACCCACCGGCAAGGGATACCGCTTCCACGTCACCGGCCTGACCCACGACGAGCGTGGCTACCCTGTCATCAACGCCGATGCCCAGAACAAGATCGTGCGCCGCTTGGTGGAGAAGATCCGCAAGAACGCGGCCGACATCATCATGCTGGAAGAGGAACAGGTGGCGGGCGCCGACGTGGTGGTCCTGTCCTACGGCATCAGTTCGCGGGTGGTGATTCCCGCCGTGGAGAAGGCCCGCAGCCAGGGTGTCAAGGTCGGTACCATGCGCCTCATCACCGTTTGGCCTTTCCCTGAGGAACGGATTCGTGAAATCGCCGCCAATGTCAACAGCCTGGTCATGGTGGAGCTCAACCTGGGACAGGTATTTCTAGAAATGGATCGCTGTGCCCGTGGTCAATGCAAGACGTTTCTGGTGCCGCACTGCGGCGGCTGGGTGCATGATCCGGAAGATATTTACAACGTGCTCATGGAGGCGGCGAAATGACCCAAACTGCCCAAGCGACCAACGAGCATCCCATGGCCGAATGGCTGCGGATGGATCGGATGCCTCACATCTGGTGCTCCACCTGCGGCATCGGCATCGTGGTGACCTGTTTCACCGAAGCCCTGAAAAAAAGCGGCATCGATCCGAATACCGTCGCCATCGTCTCCGGCATCGGCTGCACCGGACGCATCGCCGGCTATATTCGTCTCGATTCGTTCCATACCACCCACGGCCGGGCCATTCCGTTCGCTACGGGTCTGAAACTGGGCAATCCGCGCCTGAAGGTGGTGGTGATGAGCGGCGACGGCGACCTGGTGGCTATCGGCGGCAATCACCTGATTCATGCCGCCCGCCGCAATATGGACATCACGGTGATCTGCGTCAACAATTTTACCTACGCCATGACCGGTGGTCAGGTGGGCCCGACCACGCCCACCACGGCCTATGCCTCCACGACACCCTACGGTAATTACGAGAACCCGTTCAACTTGCCGAGACTGGCCGCTTCCAGCGGAGCGGTTTATGTGGCCCGTTGGACGGCACTCCATCTGCGGCGGCTGACGAAGTCCATCGGGGAAGCCCTTCACAAAAAAGGCTTCTCCTTTATCGAAGTGGTGACGCCCTGTTCTACCCTCTACGCCCGCAAAAACCGGCTGGGCAGCGGTCTGGATCTCATGCGCTTTTACCATGACAGCAGTGAAATCGAGCACCATGCCGAACTGGAGAAGATCAACATCGAATTCCAGAAGAAAATCGTCGTCGGCAAATTCGTGGATGAGGAACGGCCCACGTTTATCGACGGCTACAATGCCCGGATGAAGGAAGTTTTCGGCGACAAATTCAAGGAATACGGTGAGGAAAATGGCCAGAACTGAAATCAGAATCTCCGGACTGGGCGGCCAGGGAGTGATTCTTAGCGGTTACATTATCGGCCGTGCCGCGGCGATTTTCGACACCAATTTCGCTACCATGACCCAGAGTTTCGGACCGGAGGCCAGGGGCAGCGCCTGCAGCTGTCAGGTGATACTGTCCGAGGAACGGGTGCTTTATCCCTACATCCGAAAACCGCAGATACTGGTGGTCATGTCCCAGGAGGCCTACGACAAATTCGCACCGGAACTGGCGGACGATGGTATCCTTCTCATCGATTCCGATCTGGTGAAAATCAACGGGCGCCACGGCAGTGCGGTGACGTTCGGTATACCGGCCACCCGTTTCGCCGAAGAGCTGGGTCGCAAGATCGTGTTGAATATCATCATGATCGGCTTTTTTACCGCCATGACCGGCATCGTGAAAGAAGACGCCGCTCGCGAGGCAATCCTGCAGTCGATCCCCAAGGGCACGGAGGAACTGAACCTCAAGGCGTTCAAGCGGGGCCTGGAATATGGCAAGGAATTGCGGGCCAAGGGCACGTCCAAAACCAAAGCCGCGTCGAAGCCATCCCGACCCGCCGCCAAGGGCAAGGCCGCCAAGGCCTCGCCGTGAAGGGAGGGGATCGGCCATGACTGAAAAAGGTCTGGAATCGGCGGAAAAAATCCGCAAGCTGGTCGGCGGCTCTTCGTACTCCTACTGCTACCAGTGCGGAGCCTGTGTGGGCGACTGCCCGGCCGCCCGGCACTCGGCGGAGTTCAGTCCCCGCAAGATCATCATGATGACCATGCTGGGACTGGAGGATGAATTGTTGACGCCGGATTCCATCATCTGGGATTGCACCAATTGCTATAACTGCTACGAACGCTGCCCGCAGGACATTCACCCCATCGAGGTCATCATCGCTCTGAAGAACCTGGCTACCCGTCGGGGGGCCGTCCCGGATTCCTATCAGCGCATGACCAAGGTGATTCACGAGCAAGCGGCGTCGACCAGCATGACGCCGACCATGGAACGCCGTCGCAAAGAACTGGATCTACCCGATCTTTATCCGCCGCCGCTCCACGAGATCCGGCGGCTGCTGGAAGAGGTGTAAGCCATGAGTGCCGAACTCCGCGTGACGCCGTTTTTTGGTTGCATGATCTCAATGAAACTGCCCCAGTTCGAGGCGGCGGTGCGCCGGACAGTGGACAAGCTGGGTGTCGAACTGGTGGATCTGGAGGGCTTTGCCTGTTGTCCCGATCCGCTCTATTACAAGACCCGCGACAAGATGACCTGGCTGATTCTGGCCGCCCGCAATCTCTGTGTGGCCGAGGATGCGGGCCTGGATATCGTCACCTGCTGCAGCGGGTGCACCGCCACCCTCTCTGAAGCGCGGGCCATGCTCACCGAGGACGAGGCCCTGTGTGCCGAAGTCAACGGGAAACTGAAGGCCATCGGCCGCGAGTTCAAGGGGACGATCCAGGTGAAACACATCGCCACCCTGATCCGGGAGGAGATCGGACTGGAAAAGGTGCGCGATTCGGTCACCCATCCCCTCACGGATCTGAAGGTGGCCATCCATTACGGCTGTCACTTGCTGAAACCGAGTCATATCATGCAGGTAGACGACCCGGATCATCCCACCATCCTGGAGGAGCTGATCCGGGCCGTCGGGGCCACGCCCCTCAATCACGAGGAGAAACTGCTCTGCTGCGGCAAGGCCTGTAACGATCCGGACCTGCCGCCGAAGATGTTGCTGGAAGTCATGCGTTCCGTCAACAAGCTGGACGTCCATTGCATGGCCCTGATCTGTCCCACCTGTTTTGATTCCTTCGACTTCGGCCAGATCAAGTTAAAGCGAATGTTTGATGAAGAGTTCCATATCCCGGTGGTCTATTACTTCCAGCTGCTGGCTCTGGCTCAGGGCATCGCGCCGGCCGAGGTCGGCCTGCACTGGCACAAGATCAAGACCGACAATATTTTGGAAGTGGTAGGTGCGGAAAATGCCTGAGCGACGAATGGACACGCAACGGGTCCGCCTACGCCGGATAGGCTCCATGAAGGACGGCTGTCGGAGTCTCCGGATCATGAAACGGGAGCGAACCTTATGAACGAAAATGCGGTTCTGGTCATCGGCGGCGGCATCGCCGGGATTCAGGCGGCTCTGGACCTGGCCCATATGGGCATCCAGGTGTATCTGGTGGAGAAGTCACCCAGTATCGGCGGCAAAATGGCCCAGCTGGCCAAGGTCTTCCCCACCAACGACTGCGCCATCTGAATCCTTTCGCCCAAGATGATTGATGCCGGTCGGCATCCGCTTATCGAACTATTGACCTGCAGCGAAGTCATCGGCCTGGATGGCGAAGCCGGTGATTTTACGGCCCGGGTATTGAAAAAGTCACGCTATATCAGTGAGAAAGATTGTACCGGCTGCGGCGAATGCGCCCCGGCGTGCCCGGTGATCGTGCCCAACGAATTCGAAGCGGGCATGGGCGCCCGCAAGGCGGTGTTCATTCCCTTCCAGCAGGCCATTCCCTTTGCTTACATGATCGACAAGGAAGCCTGTCTCAACGACAATTTCATCGTTTGCGAGCGATGCGCCAACGCCTGTGACAAGAAAGCCATCGATTACGACATGCCCGACCAGGTGCTGGAGCTGCCGGTCAGCGCTGTGGTCGTCGCCACCGGCTTCGACGAAATGGATCCCACACCGCTGCGCAGTTTCGGTTACGGCCTTCACGAAAACGTTCTCTACAGCCTGGAATTCGAACGGCTCACCAATTCCACCGGCCCGACCCGGGGCAGGATCCTGCGACCGTCGGACCAACGGGCAGTGAGCAGCATCGGTTTCATCAATTGTGTCGGTTCGCGTGCCCTGCGCTATAATCCCTACTGCTCGTCCGTTTGCTGCATGTTCACCACCAAGCAGGCCATGGTGGCTCGCGAAACCAGCCCTGAACTGCAGAGTCACATCTTTTTCATCGATTTGCGCGCTGCCGGGAAAGGCTTCCGTAACTATATGGATCATGCCGTCACGGATTACGGCATTCACTATATCCGCGGCCGACCATCAAAGGTCGTGGAAACGGAAAACCAGGACCTGGTGATTTACTACGAAGACACTTCTACCGGCCAGGTCAGCCGCCTGACGGTGGAAATGGTCGTGCTGGCCACCAGCCTGGTACCCAACCGCAGTATCGTGACGCTGTCCGAGGTGTTGGGCATGGAGCTGAACGAGCATCATTTCGTGAAAACGGCTCCCTACTCGCCGGCCTGTTCCAGCCGGGAAGGGGTATACGTTTGCGGATTCTGCCAGGGACCGGTTGGCATTGCCGAATCGGTCACCATGGCTTCCAGCGCGGCCTCCCTGGCGGCCGAGCTGGCCCTGGCCCGCGTCGGGAAGGAGGCCTGATGATTGCAGCCGGGAGTGGGGATCGATGCCGGATCGGCGTGTTTGTGTGCCACTGCGGCCGCAATATCGCCGGCTACCTGGATACGGCGGCCGTGGCCGATTATGCACGCACCTTGCCGGGGGTAGTGTATGTGTCGGAGAATCATTACTCCTGCTCCGAACCGGGCATGAAGGAAATCGGTCGGGCCATCCGGGAAGAGGACCTGACCCGGGTGGTCGTGGCGGCGTGTACACCTCGAACCCACGAACCGCTGTTCCGCAAAACCTGCGCCGACGCGGACCTGAATCCATATCTCTTCGAATTTGTCAACATCCGCGAACAGTGCTCATGGGTGCATTCCAAGGATCGGGCGGCGGCCACCTGCAAGGCCATGGATTTGGTGCGGATGGGCGTAGCCAAGGCGGCCCTGCTGGAACCGGCCGAGGCGATCCAGGTGGAGGTTACCCCCGCCGCCCTGATCATCGGTGGCGGTGTGGCCGGCATGACGGCGGCAGTCAGCCTTGCCCGGCGGGGATTTCCCGTCTGTCTGGTGGAAAGGAAGCAGGAGCTCGGCGGTCGCCTGCATGACCTGAATCTGGTGTATCCCGTGGCCGAGAAGGCGGATGACCTGCGGGACCGCCTGCAGAAGAATGTGGCGAAATACGAAAAGATAGAGGTTCTGACGGGTGCTGGTGTAACTGCGGTCAACGGCTTCATCGGCCATTTCGAGGTGGAAATCGAACAAGGCAAGAAAAAGTTGAGCCGTACTGTCGGCACCATCATCGTCGCCACCGGGGCCGACGTCCTGGTTCCCGAGGGCATGTACGGCTACGACGGCCATCAGGTGATCACCCAGCTGGAGCTGGAGGCACAGCTGCGGGCCGGTACGTTCGCCGGGGAGTCGGTGGCCATGATCCAGTGTGCCGGTGCCCGTAACCAAGAGCGGTCCTATTGCTCCAAGATCTGCTGTTTTACGGCTCTTAAAAATGCAATGCAACTAAAGACTGCCCGGCCTGAGATGCCGCTCTATATTCTGTATCGTGATTTGCAGACTCACGGTCTTAAATACGAGGCTTTTCTCAATGAAGCCCGGGAAAAGGGGATCCAGTTCGTGCGCTATTCGGCCGATGATCCGCCCCAGGTGGCCGGCGGAGTAATCCGGGTGCGTGATCTCAATTTGAACCGGGAACTGACTCTGGCCGTGGATATTGTCGTCCTCTCCACGCCGCTGGTACCACGACACGATACCCGTGAGCTTTCCCACCTGCTCCGCGTGCCGGTGGGCGAGAACGGATTTCTGCTGGAAGCCCATGCCCAGCTGCGTCCGGTGGAATTCGCCACCGATGGCGTCTACATCTGCGGTGCCGCTCTTTGGCCGGCCGATATCAGCGAGAGCATTTTCCAGGCTCAGGCGGCGGCAGCCAAGGCGGCTATCCCCATGGGGCAGGGATTGGTGAGCGTCGAGCCCATTACCTGTCAGGTCCGGCCGGAGCTGTGTCGGGGCTGCGGCCTCTGCGAGCAGATCTGCGAATTTCATGCCCCGGGTCTGACCATCCTGCAGAACGGTACCCGGGTGGCGGCCATCAACGAAGTGCTTTGCAAAGGCTGTGGCACGTGTGCCGCCATGTGTCCGACCAATGCCATCGTCGCCCGGCAGTTTACGGATCGTCAATTGTTGAGTATGCTCACGACAGCTCTGCGAGACTGGCATGCACCGGCGGTGAAGGAGTAGCTATGGCCCCCAAAAAGAAGGATAGCAATGGATTCCACCCGCGCATCGTCGTGTTCGCCTGCAACTGGTGTTCCTATGCCGGTGCCGACCTGGCCGGTGTCAGCCGGTTGCAGTATCCGGCGGACATCCGGGTCATCCGCACCATGTGCTCCGGCCGGGTGAATCCGGCGTTCATCCTGAAAGCGTTCAAAATGGGCGCGGACGGAGTGCTCTGGACAGGCTGCCATTTCGGTGACTGTCATTACATGTTTGGCAACTATCGGGCCGAGGAGAACTACCAGCGACTGGCCAAAATTCTGGATCTGCTGGGAATCGAAAAAGAACGATACGGTCTGGAATGGATCTCGGCGGCGGAAGGCCAGCGCTGGAGCCGGATCATCAACGAGTTTGTGGAGAATGTGCAAAAACTGGGGCCCAAGAAGCTGGGAGTGAAATCATGAACGCGTCGGTTCAGAAGGCCCTCAAGGATTCCCGATCCTTCTTGTGCCTGGAATGCGGTCGCTGTACGGCTGTTTGTCCCGTATCCGGCGTCAAGCAGGATTTTTCACCGCGACGTGTGTTGAGCAACCTGTTGACCCTCAATAACAGCGACCCCCTAAACAGCACGTCTGTCTGGGAATGCCTGACGTGTGGTTATTGTTCCCTGGTCTGTCCCACCCGCGTGGACTACACGGGGCTGATGCGGGCTGTCCGCATGGAGGCCGAGAAACCAGCCCTGGAAGAACTCTGCAGCCATGGCGGCGTCATGCAGACCATCATGCAGATCATGGTCTCCGGCAATCTCGACCAGAAACGGATGGGGTGGATACCGGAAGAGGCCAAGTACTCCAAAACCAAGGGTGAGGTCATCTATTTTACCGGCTGCCTACCGTACTTCGATGCGTTTTTTTCCTACATCGACGTGGATACCCTCCAGACGGGCCGGCAGACTCTGCGCCTGCTCAATGCCCTGGGCGTCAAACCGGTGGTTCTGCCCAACGAGCGCTGCTGCGGGCATGATTTGCTGTGGAGCGGTGATCTCGATGGTTTCCGTCGCCTCAACGAAATCAACCTGGAGCTGTTTGCTGGAACCGGCGCGCGGATACTGGTGACCAGTTGCGCCGAGTGCTATCACATTTTCAAATACGAGGTCCCGGAACTGGTCGGAGACCACGGACTGGAAGTCCTGCATATCAGCCAGTTCCTGTACCGACATAAATCAAGCCTGCAGTCGAAGTTGCGCCCGGGCGAAAAGCTGCGGCTGACCTATCAGGATCCCTGCCGCCTGGGCCGTCAGGGCGGCGTCTACGATGAACCGCGGGATGTCCTGACCCTGCTTCCCGGCGTGGAGCTGGCGGAAATGCCGCGGCACGGGCCCCAGGCCCTCTGCTGCGGGACCAGCGCCTGGATGAACTGCACGTCCTATTCCAAACAGATCCAGGCCGAGCGGCTGGCGGAGGCGGCCGGTACGGGCGCCGGTGTGCTGGTGACGGCCTGTCCCAAATGCTATATCCACTTTACGTGCGCCCAACATGATCAGCCGTCGTCATCTGAAAAACAGGTGACGGTTCGTGATATGACCGATGTTATTGCTTCATCCCTGGAGGAAAGGAGGTGATCCGGTGTCCGAGCAACTGCGAATCGGTGTCTTTGTATGTGAATGCGGCTTGAACATCGCCGGAACCGTGGATTGTGACGCGTTGAGCGAGGACGCCAAAACTCTGAAGGATGTCGTTTGTGTGATCAAGAACAAGTACACGTGTGCCGATCCGGGGCAGAACGAGATCAAGAAGGCCATCGGCGAGTACAACCTGAACCGGGTGGTCGTCGCGTCCTGCACCCCCAAGATCCACGAGCCTACCTTTCGCCAGTGCGTGGCCGAGGCCGGTCTCAATCCCTATCTGTTCGAGATGGCCAACATCCGCGAGCACTGCAGCTGGGTTCATCCCCACGACCGGGAGAAAGCGACGGAGAAAGCCCGGAGTCTGATCCGCAGCGCCGTGTCGCGGGCCCGCTATCTGCAAAGCCAGGAAGAGGCGACGGTGCCTGTCACCCAATCGGCGCTGGTCATCGGCGGCGGTGTGGCCGGAATGCAGGCCGCGCTGGAGATCGCCGATGCCGGCTTTCCCGTCTACCTGGTGGAAAAGCAGCCCAGTCTGGGCGGGATCATGGCGGCGCTGGACAAGACGTATCCGACCATGGACTGTTCCATATGAATTCTCGGTCCCAAAATGATGGATGTCGGTCGACATCCGAGAATCAATTTGATGACCTACAGCGAAGTGGAACAGATCGCCGGATACGTGGGTAATTTCAAGGCACGCATCCGGAAAAAGGCCCGGTATGTGAACGAGACGGAATGCACGGCCTGCCGTGCGTGTGCCGATATTTGTCCCGTGGCCGTCCCCGATGAGTACCAGCAAGGCTTTTCTTCGCGCAAGGCGATCTATATCCCTTTTCCTCAGGCCGTGCCGTCGGCCTATGTGCTGGATATGAACAACTGCCTTGGTAACAACCCCATCGCCTGCGGCAAATGCCAGGAAGCCTGCGAGAAGAAATGTATCGACTACGACATGAAAGACGTCATCATGGAAGTGGATGTCGGTACGGTGGTCGTCGCGACCGGGGTGGACGTCTTTGATCCGTCCGTCATCCCGGAGTTCGGTTACGGCAGGCACGCAAACGTGATCACCAGCATGGAGTTCGAACGCCTGATCTGTGCCGGTGGACCCACCGACGGGCATTTCATCCGCCCCTCGGACCGACAGCGACCCAGGCGCATCGGCTTCGTGCAGTGCGTGGGCTCCCGTTCCCGGAACGGCGGCAATCCCTATTGCAGCAATATCTGCTGTATGAATACGGTCAAAGACACCCTTCTGCTCAAGGAACATTATCCTGACATCCAGAGCTCGGTCTACTACATGGACATCCGTGCCTTCGGCAAGGGTTTCGAGGATCTGTACATGCGGTCCAAGGAGAAAGGCGTCCGCTATATCCGCGGCATTCCAGGCCGGATCGATGAAGACCCAGACACCAAAAATCTGCTGCTCACGGTGGAGAACACCACCGCCAACCGAATTGAGAAGCATGACCTGGACATGGTGGTGCTGTCGGTGGGCGTTATCCCCCAACGGGATGCCAATGTGGTGCAGCAGTTGCTGACCCTGTCCAAAACCTCCGACGGTTTTTTCATGGAGTCTCACCCCAAACTCAAACCGGTGGACGCACCCACCAAGGGCGTCTTTTTCGCCGGCTGCGCCGAGGCACCCAAGGATGTCAAGGACAGCGTCACCCAGGCCGGGGCGGCGGCGTCCCGCAGCAATATTCTGCTCAACGCAGGCAAGGTGAAGGTGGAAGCCATTACCTCCATGATCAACAAGAGCCAATGCACCATGTGCGGTATCTGCGCGCGGGTTTGTCCTTACAATGCCATTACGGCCCCGGACAAGAAGAAGGGGATCTACCCGGTAGTCATTGAGGCGGCTTGCACCGGTTGCGGCACCTGCTCGGCCGAATGTCCTTTCGATGCCATCACCATGCGGCATTTCACCGATGAGCAGATCATGGCCCAGGTAGAAACCCTTTTGGCAGACAAGCCCATGCAGAAGATCCTGTGCTTCGCCTGTAACTGGTGCTCCTACGCCGGCGGCGACATGGCCGGCACATCCCGGTTGGAGTATCCGTCGAGCATTGTGCTGGTCCGGACCATGTGCAGTGGCCGGGTGGATCGGAAGTTCGTGCTGCACGCCTTCCGCTGCGGCGCGCCGTTGGTGATGGTGTCAGGCTGTCATTTCTCCGATTGCCACTACATCAGTGCCGTGACTTGGACCCAGCGGCGAGTGGAACGACTCTGGAACGACCTGGAGAAATGGGGCATCCGGCCTGAACGCCTACAGCTGGAATGGATCAGCGCCGCCGAGGGGCAAAAATTTGCCCGGGTGATGCGTGAACTCGAGGAGCTGCGAGAACAGGTGACTGTTGAGGAAGTCGAGTTCACCAAGAAGGTCCTTCAGAACAAGAAGTGATCCCTCCGGAAGGTGCAATATGGCGTGTGTGGAGATGATTTTCCGCTGTCTGCGCTGTGGCCATGAATTCGAGGAGAAGGCCGATCCCAAGGATTTTCCGAAGGAGCTAACCTGTCCCAAATGCATGAGCAACAGCGTGCGACGAATCATCAAGGAGAGAGCGGAAGAAAAAAAAGAATGATTGATCCGCCGGGGTGGACGGTTGACTTTTTTGCGCATGGCTTTTTGCAACCCCGGTTTTTCCGACAACCCGCGCCTGGTTCAGGCGATCCGGGCGGGTGTTGGATGGGGAGGCCGCCGCGGCAGGGAAGACAGATTTTCGGTGAGCGGCCGGAAGTGGGTTATTCCATCGGCAGCAGCGGCTGACGGTGTGAAGGCGTGGCTTCATCCAGCCGCCATGCGGCCAGCCACTGGTCTTCGTAAGCAGGGGACCACCCCAGAACTTCCAGCAAATAATGGTCGTTGCCATAGAACGGCACTACTACCCAGCCGAAGCCCAGCGTCCGCAGGAAGC
The DNA here is from genome assembly GCA_016935015.1 of Acidobacteriota bacterium. Lineage (GTDB taxonomy): Bacteria > Acidobacteriota > JAAYUB01 > JAAYUB01 > JAAYUB01 > JAFGRT01. The sequence continues at coordinate 34,310 of JAFGRT010000070.1, forward strand.
GTCTGGTCTCGTCCGGTGGGCCGGCGGCGGTAGCCAGATTTGGATAGATGACGCAGAAGAATCCGACGGTCGTGTCGTTTACGGAGATATAGGGTTCGACCTGCACATTGTCTGCGCCGGTTGAATCGCCGCCGGCGGCCGGCAGCGGCAGCCCGTTCATCTCCATCCGGATGGCATCATCCGGTGACCGGTCTGCCCGGGTGCGCAGCCGGAGCAGGTGGCGACGACCGTCCAGCAAACACGTGCTCTCCCGTTGGCCTGGCGCCGACACCCGGACTCCGTCCAGCCACAACTCGTGAGACCGGCCGGTGACGACGCGCAACTCACCGTGGCCGGTCAGATAACCCATGGCGACCAAGGTGACTCCGCTGGGACCAGGCGTCAAATCCGCCGTGATCAGTACCTGCTCCGGCCAGCCAGCGGCGGCCAGCGTGTATTCGTTTTCAGCGATCAGGTGGTGGATCACCGGTGTGCGCTCCAGAAAATCGCGCACCGGCGCCGGTTCGCGGGCGATCATGCCCGGGCGGCCCATTAGCTTCCGGTGATGGACTGTCTGGAAATACAGGGCATCGGCGTAATAGTGCAGGTCGATGAGAGCTCTGCCGGCAGGGGTGTCATCGGCGATCCTTTCATAAAAGGGGCTAACATTCTTGCCGGAGGTGGGGATGGGAACCGCCAGACACTCCACCAGCACAATCAGGGTCATGAGCGCAGTTTTCTGGACCGAGTGGTTCTTCTTTAGCCACTGGTCCAGAGCGGTGGCAAAGAGCAGACTGATGGCGAGGCCGGTCATGACGTGAAACCGCACCGGCGCCCGCAGCAGGTCCATCCCGGGAAGTTGCCGGAGCCAGGCAAAGGGGAGGGGCAGGGAGGACACCATGGTGCCATCCAGAACCAGGAACGGCCCCAGGGAGAGCAGGGCGAAACAAACGATCATGCCGGCCAGCCAGCCACGGTGCTCGCGGCCGATGGATCGCCAACCCCATAGGGCGGCCAGCAGAACGATCCAGGGGATGAAATTTTCCGGTACCCGGGCGGCAGTGCTCCTGGCCGTGATGATGCGATAGGCGAAAGATCCCTCTCCCGGCCAAAAAAAGGCGGCCGCATCGGCGACGTGAAACGTATCTAATCCTTTGTCGGCCGGGAGTTCGGTGGCGGTCAGGGCCATTCCCACCAGCAGCGGCGATAACGGCAGCAGCGTCAGCCCGGTGACGATCAGAACGGCGCCGATCTGCCGGAGCCACGTGTCACGGCGCCGCACCAGGTCGGCCGTCAAGACGATGATCAGCCATAGCAGGGCGAAGATCAGCTGGTACCAGGACGTCAGGGCCACCGCCAGCAGCCAGCCGGCGGAAAACACAATATTCCGTCGCGTCCAACCCTCGCGGCGGCCCCGTAATACAGCCAGGATAAAGAAGGGAATCCACTGGTAGCTGAGCAGGTTGAGATGACCGATACTCAAACGGCCGAAATGCAGGGGGCTAAAGGTGAAGGCCACACCGGCCAGCCAGGCGGCCGCCCGGCCCAGGCCCAGAAACCGGGCCAGCCGGAACATCCCCCAACCAGCCAGTACGAAGCTGGCCAGGGCCAGTAGGTTGTAAGCGGCAATGAGGGGCATGATCGATTGCAGGGGAATGGAGGCCAGCGTCAACAACAACGACCAGGGGTGGAGGAGATGGCAATAGGAAACCGGCGTGTATATGTAATCATTGCAAAGGGGGTGAATGAAATGGGTCAACGCGAAGCGCCACCACCACAGGTTCCAGGCGAATTGCCAGGCGTCGCTGTCGCCGGCGATCCGGCGGCCGAGGTGAGCGATAACGGGCCAGGTGGTCAGCAGGGTGAGGAAGGTGTAGCCGAGCAGGGTCAGGCTGTGCCCCGAACGACTCCATCGGTTTGTCCATGACCTGATCTTCACGGGCGGCGCGATCCTTCCCTCCTCCTGAACGGACCGGTTTCGGTCCGTGGCGACCGATGCCGGCGTACCGATCCGGATTTCCGGCCCTCGGTCGACGACCGATTGTAGCACTGATTTACACGAAATTGGCGCCGAATCAACGAGCAGATCCCGCTGGCCGACGAACGCCCTGATCCCACCAAGAGGGTTGCTTTCGGCAAACCCGGCAGCTTACAATGATCGGTATGAGAACCGACATCGGCCACAACCTTCTGATCTGCCTGTTCGCTGTCCTTTTTTTATCACCGGGCCAGGCGGCGGCGCATCGCATCGTGATCGACGGCGAATTCGACGACTGGGCAAGCGTCGCCGACGCGTATGTGGATCCGACCGGCGACGCCGGTCACACCGGACTGGACATCACGACCATTCGCCTGGCCAACGATGCCGAATTTCTGTATTTATACATCGACTTTGGCCTGACCTTTAATCTCCAGGATGACCACGATTTCCTGCGCCTCTGTTTTGACACGGACAACAATCCGGCCAGCGGCTGGGCGGTCGCCGGGACCGGCGCAGAGCTGGTCTGGAAATGCGGGCAACGGAAAGGATTTTTCGTTCACGAAGGGGTTTACTCCGATGTCTATTTCGATGATGTACGGCTGCGCGGCGGACCGACTTTCACCTCCCGTCGGTATGAGTTGGCCATCGGCCGCGACAGCCTGCCCGATGGTGTTCACCCGCTGTTCATACAGGCAGCATTCACCCTGGTCATCAAGGACGACAACTGGGCCCCGGGCACGCAGACGGCCGACGGCGACACGGCACCCGAGGCCGGCGAGACCATTCGTTACGTGTTCGACGATACACCGTTACGGGAATATCCGACCGTTGCCCTGGAGCGTAACAATCCTGAATTCGTGCGGGTCGTCACGTGGAACACCTTGCAGGATGGACTTTTCGATCCGCAGCGCCAACCTTCTTTCCGGCGGATCCTGCAGGCCCTGCAGCCTGATATCATCTGTCTTCAGGAAATGTACGACCATGGGCCGGCGGAGGTTCTCGGCCTGGTCGCCCCATGGCTCCCGCTGGCTGAAGGAGCCTGGGTGGCCGATGGCCGACGGCTCCAGGATGAAGGGGACATGAGGGACCAGGTGACTCTCAGCCGCTTTCCCATCCGGCCTGACTGGGCCGCTGACTGTCCGCAACCAGATCCGGACCAGATCAAGTATACCGCCACCTGGGTGGAAGTGGCGCCGAATCAGCCGCTGGTAGTGTTCAACGCGCATCTGAAATGCTGCAACGATCCGGACGACAACATCAAGCGGCAGAAAGAGGCCGACAGTTTCATTGCCTGCCTGCGGTTGAAAATGGCGGAAACCATGTTCCTGCCGGCGGGCACACCCTTCCTGCTGGCTGGGGATCTGAACCTGGTAGGCGATGTACGGCAATATGTTACCTTGTGGAGCGGGGATATTTTTTACGAAAGCCTCTACGGCCTGGATCATTCCCCCGACTGGGACGGGAGCGGGCTCTGGCCCCTGATGCCGCGCCAGACGGAGCGGCGCATGGCCTATACATCGCGCGACGATACCAGCTCATATTGGCCCGGCCGGCTGGATTATGTCATGTACAGCGACAGTGTCATGGTTGCCGACCGCCATTACCTGGTATACACCCCGGCCATGAACGGGGCGACCCTGGTGCGGTACGGCCTGCTGGCGGAAGATTCGGTGACCGCTTCGGATCATCTGCCGCTGGTGGCTGATTTCTGCCTGGACCCGTCAGGTCATCCGGTCGGTGATTTCGATTACGATAACCGGCCGGAAGTGGTCGATCTTATGTTGCTGCAGTTATTTCTGGTGAGTGATATTCCGCCGACGCCGCTGCAGCGGCTGCTGGCCGATCTGAACGCCGACGGATCCATGGACAGCGTGGATGCCGTCCTGCTCGGCCGGAAACTGGCCGATCGCTGATGTCCTGCGGCCGCTCTTGTGGTAGTGGTAGGGGCGGTTCGTGTCGAAGGAGGAGTGGATCATGGAACAGCTGCGATGGCTGATCTTGACAGGAATTGTTTCCGGCCTGCTTTGCGGGACCGCCTGTTCCGCTGCCGAGGCGCCGGGTCCGGCTGAAACGAGACCGGAACTGCCCCTGCATCTGCTGAAAGTCCCGCCCGGCTTCCGCATCGATCTGTTCACCGCCGACGTGCCCAACGCCCGCTCCCTGACGCTGGGGGACAACGGCACGGTTTTCGTCGGTTCGTGGCGGGCCGGTAATGTGTATGCAGTGGTGGACCAGGACCGTGACGGCAAGGCCGACCAGGTCCATACCATCATCCGGGAAATGACCGTCCCCAACGGCGTGGCCTTCCGGCAGGGAAGCCTCTACGTGGCCCAGATCCACCGGGTGTTGCGCCTGGACGACATCGAAAACCGACTGGCAAACCCGCCGGCGCCGATGGTGATCAATAACACGTTCCCCACCGAGCGGCACCACGGCTGGAAATTCATCGCCTTCGGCCCCGACGGCAAGCTGTATGTTCCGGTAGGCGCGCCGTGCAACATCTGTGAGTCGGATGATCCCCGGTTCGCTTCCCTCTTGCGCATGAACCCCGACGGCTCGGAACTGGAAATTTTCGCTCACGGGGTCCGCAACACCGTGGGTTTCGACTGGCAGCCGGGTCGTGATGTGCTGTGGTTCACCGACAACGGTCGCGACATGATGGGCGATGATCTGCCGCCCGACGAACTGAACAGAGCCCCTATAAAAGGCCTCCACTTCGGCTATCCATACTGTCATGGAGGCGATATTTCCGATCCTGAATTCGGCGACAAGCGGCCCTGTGCCGACTTTGTGCCGCCGGCACGGAAACTGGATCCACATGTGGCGGCATTGGGGATGCGTTTTTATGACGGCGGCATGTTCCCGGCGAAGTATCGCCACCAGGTCTTCATCGCCGAGCACGGCTCCTGGAATCGCAGCCGCAAGATCGGCTATCGCGTCAGTCTGGTGGGGATCGACGGGGACAGGGCGGTGAGTTACGAGACGTTTGCCGAAGGATGGCTGCAGGGGGAGGCGGCCTGGGGCCGGCCCGTGGATGTGCTGGTGATGCCCGACGGCGCGCTGCTGGTATCCGACGACAGGGCCGGCGCCATCTATCGCATTTCCTGGATGGGCGCCAGGTAATCATCCCGGATTGTACCGGGGGCCGATGGTGACCACCGGCCGTGCCGGACATCCGCCACTGCCTTACCGCAGGGCCGTGACGCGCAGCTCCATGCGGTCGGCGGACCAGTCGGGCGGCACCGCCCGGGGATGCAGCACGAAACGTTTCTGTTCCCCGGGTGCCAGTGTGTGGGGCGAGCCGTCCGCGATGATGTCCATCTCCTCGCGGGATTCATGCCCTTCACCCGATACAAAGACCGATTCCAACCGCAGGTGGCGCAGCGTTTCGGAGCCGTTGTTAATCACTATACCGTGAATGAACGGTCGCTCGGTGGCGGCGCGCTCGGTGCAGCGAAAACGGATTTCCAGCGATTCATGGGCGAAGGTCCGATTGAAGTCACTCATGGAGCCTTCTTCACCGGGGATTGATACCACCCCGGCCGCCCCAGCGGCGCGACCGGCGCTCCCCTTGTCCGCAGCGGCATTCATCCGGCGGGTTACTTCCTCCAGCTGACGGCTGAGCCGGTGTGTATCGTAAATCCGGTCTGTCTGGCGCTGAAACCAGGGCCAGGACAGGAGCAGGTAGACCAGCAATGGAATCACCACCAACCCGCACCCGAAGCCGATGACGAAGCAACCGCAACCGGGCAGACAACCGCGGCGGGAAGGGGTTCCGGAACTGGGCGAATGGTAGGGCATGGCATCCTCCGTCGCGGCATTTTTCGGCTCTTGTTCTATGGTACAATAGGCCGAAAGCCATGAAAAGCGGATATTCCCTTCATCAGGTGTACGTCGCGGCCGGCCTGCTCGGTTTTTTCGCCATCTTGGGGCAGGTGGTGGCCATCCGGGAGTTCATGGCCGTCCTGTTCGGCAATGAGCTCTCCGTAGGCATGGTGTTCGGGGTTTGGTTCATGGGGATCGTCAGCGGGGCTTTGCTGGTCGGGTGGATAGGTCTGGACGGTCCGACCGCCCAACGTGGCGCCCTCATTGTGATCGGTTTTCTTCCGCTGCTGGGTATGGTCCAGGTGGCGGGGATCCGCTCGCTGCGAAGCTTGTGGGGTGTTGGGGCCGGCGAATTCATCAGTTTGGAGCAGGGCGCTGCAGGGTTTATTCTGCTGGTGTTCCCTTTTTCCCTGCTGGTGGGGATCGCTTTCCCCGCACTGGCCACGTGGGCGGGTGGACTTCCCTGGTGCGGCACTGGCAAATCGGCGGCCGGGTTGATTTACTGGCTGGAATCGGCCGGCAGCCTGATGGCCGGCATCCTGTTCACTTTTTTTCTGGCTGGTCATATCGATATGATCACGGTGTGGTGGGCCGGGGGTACTCTGTTTCTTCTTCTGTCGGTCCTGGCTGTCCGACGCGGCCGGTGGCGATGGAGTGTGGTCGTGGCCGTCGGAGGAATGCTGCTGTTGTGGCTGGCCGGCGTTCCCCACCGACTGGACCAATGGAGCATTCGACAACGCTGGCAGGCCATGGCCCCCGGCTACCGGTTGTTGGTAAACCAGGACACGCCATACCAGAATATCGCTGCCGGGGAGCGTGACGGCCAGATCGTCATCTTCCTCGATGGTCTGATCGCCGCCACCTTCCCGGACCCTGGCGTCGCCGCCCGGCGGGTGCATCTCATCATGAATCAGGTACCCCAGCCGCGACGGGTACTTTTTCTGGGACACGGTCTGGCCGAGGACGTGCCTCACATGCTGGAATATCCCCTGACCCGGCTGACCATCTGCTATCTGGATCCGGCGTTTGAAAAAGTGGTCGTCCCCTACCTGACTGCGGATCAGCAGAGCCGGCTCCGGGATGCCCGCCTGCGGCGCCGATATATGGATCCCCAGCATTTCCTGACGGCGCACCGGGAGTCATATGACCTGATCGTGCTGAGTCCGCCGCCGCCGGCCACGGCTTCCCTGAACCGCTACTACACCCGTTCATTTTTTGAGTTGTGCCGAAGTCACCTGGCTCCCGGCGGGGTGTTGTCCACCCGGCTGGAGGGCGCCGATAACTTCATCGGTGAAGATCTGTGGCGGTATTCCGGGACGTTGTACCGGACGCTGCGCACGGTTTTTCGGAACGTCATCGTCACACCGGGCCAGGAACAACTGTATTTTGCCTCGGATGGTGATCACCTCACCCTGGCGGCGGATGTCCTTGCCGATCGGATGATGCACCACGATCAGGTGCGGCGTGACGGATTCGATCCGGCCTACTTCCCGTTGCTGCTGCCGCCGGACCGGGTGCAATGGCTAAACCGGAGGCTGGCGGATTCGCCCACGTCCTGGATCAATACCATCCGTCAACCCAGCCTCTATCTGCATCATCTGAAGCTGTGGGCCGATACCTCCGGCTCTCACGTTAGTGGCTTCCTGGCCTGGATTCAGGAGCGAGCCTATCCACACATTTGGATGATGGTGATTGCCGGCAGTATAGTGGCCGGCGCCTGGATGCTGCACCGGCGCCGGGACCCTGGCGAAGGCGCCCGGCGCCGCATCGACCTGGCGCATTACGGCATTTTTGTCTTCGGCCTGGCGGGGATGGGGATGGAGATCATTCTGCTGTACAATTTCCAGATCTTGTATGGGTACCTGTATTCCATGATCGGCTGGCTCATTGCCTGTTTTATGATGGGGCTGACGGCCGGGGCTTGGTGCAGTGACGGTCTGGCGACCCGGTCGGACGTGTGGGCGCTGTCTCTCCGAAAAATCTGGCTGCCGGCCGGCCTCATGGTGGTGGTCCTGACTGTTTTGGTCTCCTTCGGGCGACCGTTTATGGGCGCCCAGCAGGTGATCTTCCTGCAGATGCTGGCGTTGGGTGGTCTGACCGGGATGTATTTCCCTCTGGCCTGTAACGCCCTGGCCGCCCGAAAAATGGACCATCTGACCACAGCGGCCCGCATGGATGCCCTGGATCACCTCGGCGCCATGATCGGGGCCGGCGTGACGGGCGTGATCCTGTTGCCGGCCCTGGGTGTCTCACGCACGGTTTTGCTGGTCCTTTACCTGATCCTGCTGGTGCCACTCTTTTCCCTCATCATCGGGAAACGGCGGCATTATGGCGATATTCGCGCCTGAGGAACTTCCTGATCGACCCTCCGTGCCGAAAAAATGCCCCGAAAATCCAGGGCGTCTTCGGTGAGAAAGGCTCGACCGAGAGCCGTCTTCATTTGACGCGACCGCCTTTCGCGCGGACGCCCATATCGGCCAGCAGCGCTTTTTGCATCTCCGGCGACCCGCCGACGACTCCCAGCACCCTGGCGCCGCTGAACTCAAAGGCGATGTCGCCGATGTAACGGGCTTTGATGAAATAGATCGCGTCCGGGGTCGGCACACCGGGCTGGTTGCCCAGTTTCAACAGACGGGCGGCAATCTGGCCGGCGTCGGCGGCATCTTTGAGGTCCAGGATGAACGCCTTGGCCGGCTGATTGTCGATTGTGTATTCCGCAATGAAGGCCGAATGGAGGAAGCTGTGACCCAGGAAATTCTGGGCGATGTAGGCCCGGGAATGATCCTTCCGGTGCTTCTCCGGAAACAGGGTCAGTGCGTCGGGCAGGGACGCCGGGTCGGGGATCTTGCCGCTGATGGCGTGGCCGAATTCCTTTAAAACCGGCAAACCGTCGGGATCGTTACCGAAATAGTTCATCTTGATATAGTACCGCCCCTGGACAAAGTTCAGTAGGATCGGTTCGCCGTAGCCCTCGGCGCCGACGTTGAGAAAATTGCCGCTTTGCGGTTTTTCCTGACTGTAAATGCCGAAGCCATCCCGGGGGGTGGCATGCTGGTAAATCTCGACACTCACGGAGTCTCCGCCCGGGTTCTCATAATTGGCCACGGCCAGTTGCCGGAAATTGTAGCTCAGATACGATTCCGCCGCGCCGTTGATGTACTGGTACAGCGAGCTGGAATCATACAGGGCGGGGGCCTCCGCCCGCTGCCAGCCCGACGGTTCGGGAAACAGCGTCTGGATATCGGACGTGCTGGAAAACAGGCCGGTCATCATCGCGGTCAAAAACAACAGCATGAGAATACAATGTGATTTTCGTGGGATATTCATGTGCTAACAAACCTCCTTGCTTGGGTGTGCGTTGCGTCCACATCTTGCGGCGGAACGCATCAGATTGGATGATGATCTGCCGCCGTCGGTTCCTCGGCGGCATAGGTGTCCAGAATCTCGGCGGCCACGTTGATCGGCCCCTCCACCGGCAGGCACACATGGAACGATGTGCCGCTGCCCGACGACTCACAGCGAATCCGGCCGTTGTGCCGGACCACGATGTCCTTGACCAACGTCAAGCCCATCCCGGCATGATCCGGCTTGGTCGTGAACATGGGTTCGTAGATCTGTTCCCCAATTTCCGCCGCGATTCCCTCTCCCTGATCGCTGACCTGCAGACAGACTTCTTTTTCATACAGATTCGTGGAGATGGTGACGGTGCCCCCCTTGGGCGAGGCTTCGATGGCATTGACAATCAGATTCATCGTCAATTGATTGATTTCCTGAGGATTGCATTTGAGACGAGGCAAAGGACTCAACTGGCTCTCAATTCTCACCCGGCGCAGGATTTTGGGTTGCAGCAGGAGAACTACGTTCTCGATACTGGTGTTCAGATCGGCAAAAGCGACCCGGGCCCGATCGAGACGGGAAAAATTCTTCAGGGCCCGAACCACGGAATTGATCCGTTCGATGGCCGAAGTGATAATGGACAGCGACGAGTCAATGATTTGGATTATTTTCCGGATGTCATCCGGTGAAGCGCAGCCGTTCTTCTTTAACCGGTTGTTGGATTTGGCTACCAGGTCGACGGAAGCCTGCAAAGCACCCAGTGGATTGTTGATGTCGTGGGTGATGCCGGCGGCCAGACTGGCGATCTGGGCGCTTCGTTCCAGGGCGAGGATTCGGCCCTGAGTTTCCTTGAGCTCCCGGTGGGCTTTTTCCAGCTGGGCGAAGGCCTCATGGCGCTGCGCCCGGGCCTTGTGCAACAGGATGGATGTACCGAAGGTGTTGACGAACAGGTTCAGCAGAAAAAGATCGTAGTTTTCCTCTGAAAATACGAAGGTGATGGCGGCGTACACCCGTCGCTTGCCCATTTGCGTGACAAAAGGAAGGGAGACGAAGATGTCGGCCTCCAGGGCGGATTGTAGCGCGGCGGCATGCTCCGGGGAAAACTGGCCCTCACTGTAATTGGCCATTCCCCGGGCGATATAGGCGTGACCTCCTTCGAAGGCCTGATACCGCCGCCGGCAGTCGGCCGGTTGGGTTGAAAATTTGCCGGACGTAAAACCGACTTCCTGGGCCAGTCGGCAGAATTCAGGTTCCGGATCAAGATGCAGGACTTCGCAGCCGGTGGTGTCGCCTTCGGGAATGAGGTACATCCACAGATGGTGTGCCCCGGTGACGGATTTGGCGATCAGGCCGACCTTATTGAGGGTTTCCTGGAAATCCGCTTCCTCCATGAAAAGCTCATTGATTCGGACGATGGCTTCCATCACCACCGAGCGATGATGGGCCATGCGCAGATTTTGGGCTTCCAAAGATTTGCGCTCACGGGCATGCCGGCGATCCACTACCTTCATGACGATCAGGGCCGATAAACCCAGCAGAAAAACCAGCCGGTACTCGAACAGCGCCGAGTAGGGTTGGTCGGCGAAGAACTGCCAGATCATCACCAGGCCGCTGGACAGGGACAGCAGCACGGCATGAATAATCACCCGGCCGAGGGGTAGACGGATAATCATGACAAAAAACAGCAGCAGGTAGTAATAATGGTAAAAGGGATTCTGCGGCCCCGCCTTCATCTGGATCAGGAAAAGAGTCAGGGTGACGATGGCCAGGAGCACGAAGGCATCGAAAATCCAGAGGCAATGGCGGCGACCGACGGGGGTGAAAAGAAGCCCCCACAAGAAAATCCCCAGAACGAAAGCCGCCTGGTAGAAAAATCCCGTGCGGATGAGTTCCGGGGGTGACACCACCAGGAGGATGACATCAGCCAGCACCGAGAGGCCAATGATGATTTTCATCAGCAGCAGGTTGTAACTGATGCAATCGGTACACCTCGCACCGCCGTGAATGCCCGGGTGTGCGCCGTCGGGCCCGAGGAGCGCGCCGCATTCGGGACAAAAACTGTATTCAGGGTAAGTGGTTGCTAAAGTTTCAGACACAATAAATCTCCGCCAGTTTCGGAAAGATCCGACGGCTATATTTTTGCATGTTGATCCGTGTCACCCGTGAGCGGGAACCGCAGACTGAAGGTGGAACCTTGACCGGGCCGCGATTCCACCTCGATGCTGCCCCCGTGATCCTTCATGATGTTCAAACTGATGGCCAGTCCAAGTCCCGTGCCCATGCCACGCCGTTTGGTGGTGAAGCCCTTGCTGAAAATGCGTTCCAGATTTTCCGGCGGGATCCCCTCGCCGGTGTCTTTTATCCTGACGATAACCGCACTTTTGTTCGCCAGGGTGGCGAGCGTTAACCGGCCCTGCCCGGGCATGGCCTGGATGGCGTTGGTGACCAAATTCAGCAGCACCTGGCCGAGCTTTCCCGGTGAGCCGGGCACGCGGGGAATGGGCTGATAATCGCGGACCACGGCGATCCGATTTTTGGTTAGATGATGTGTCAACACCAGTACCTGTTCCAGAATTTCCTGCAGGTCGATTTCGGAAAATTCCTCCTCATCGAAGCGTAGGAAATGCTTCAGGGAATTGACCTGATGGAGAAGCTGTTGACTGGCCACTTCGTTGATATGCATGGCGTTGGATATGAGCTTGAGATGTTTGTCGAACAATTGACGGATCCCCTCCGGTATCGCTAACGCTTCTTCATCCGTCAATGCCTTTTTCATTTTGGTCAGGCACCGTTGGATGACATCGGTGTTGGAGACAATGGATCCCAGGGGCGTTTTGATTTCATGCGCCAGGCCGGCCATCAGGTTGCCCAGGGCCATCATCTTCTCGGTGCGGCGAAGGCTTTCGTTGACTTCCGATATGGAGATGCTCTCCTCGGACACCAGTTCAAACACCACGCCGACGCAATTTTGATGACCCTGAAACTCCTTGATGGGCACAATCTGCTGCAGGCGGCTGATGGCGGAACCCCTCACCCGAAACGGGCAGGTAAGAGATATCTGCGGCGACGGCCGGCCGGTGGCAGCCACTTTCCGGATCGAGTTCTCCAGGGCCAGGGCCTCTTCACCCTGCAGGGGGATCGCCTCCCGGAAAAACCGGCCGTTGCATGTGGACTGTTCTATGCCCGTCAGATCACAAAAAAGCCGGTTGCAATAGAGGATCACCCCGCCGGAGTCGAGGATCAGAATGCTCACATTGGTATGGTCGAAGAGCCCAAGGATGTCGTCCATGATGGCTTACATGAATGCTTGAAATATTTTCGAGCGGATATCCCGCAGATCGGTGATGGCGATTTCCAGTTCGCCGATTTTTTCTTTCAAACTCTTGATCAGTTTGCGCTTTTCGAGTCCGTTCCGGATGATCAGCAGCAGGTCATCGTTGTTCCATGGCTTTTCGATATACTGGTACAGACCGACGGTATTGATGGCCTTGATGGCGTTTTCTTTATCGGCGTAGCCGGTGAGCAGGATACGGATAGTGTCGGGATGGATTTTCTTGGCCGCGGAAAGAAACTCGAGACCATCCAGGTCGGGCATCATGTAATCGGAAATGACCAGGTCTACGTCCATGTTCTTCATCTCTTCCAACGCCCGGCGGGGGGCAGTGAACGTCCGGATGTCATAGTCCGTCTCCAGTTCCAAGATGTTTTTTATGGAGGAAAGAACCATGTCCTCATCATCGACGATGAATACGACCATTCCTTTTAAATCCGACATGCCTGCTCCTTCTGACTAGATGTTGGATGGTGAAAAGAAAGCGATGGATTTTTCCCGGCGGCTGACGGGCCCAGCCTCTATCTTGCCTCATTTGATCAGAGTTTTCAACCGCCCAACGATGGATTGGAAAATCTTTTGGGTGATATCAAACTGCTCGGACAGGAGCTCGAAAAAATCCTCGCGATCCAGCCGCAGCAGCTTGACCTGTTCGTTGGCGACGGCGGTGGCGATGCGTGGCTCCTCATCGAAAAGGGACCAGACACCGAAGGCCTGGTGCTGTTGAAGGGTGGCGACCGGTTCACCATCCTTTTCCATTCTCACGGATCCGGACAGAATCACATACAGCGCCTCATTGGGATCCCCCTCGTTGAAGACCGTCTGATTCTGTTCAAAGTCCAGTTCTTCGGCAATGGCAGCGATTTCAGCGAGTTCATGGGTGCTGCACCGGTTAAAAAAGTCGACCCGCTGCAATATCATGACTTTTTCGATGATGGTATACATGATCAATTCCTTTTCGTCCAGTTGACGTCCCCGGGATTGCAGGTAACGTACCGCCGCTTCCCGCTCGATGCGAAGGGGAGAATAGCGAAGTTCTTCGGCCCGGGCTTCGAGACCGTCCTGGCCGGTGGCGGCCGCGGCGTGAAACAGAGCGGCTTTGGCCACATGAGCCGCGCTGTCGAGAATATAGCCCTGCAGGGCCGCTGGATCCTCGCCCGCATAGGCCGGCAGGGTTTCGGACAACCGTTGCCGTTTGTCGGCCGGCAGGTCGTCCACCAGCAGAATGACCAGCTCCCGAGTCTCCCGGTCCAGGATGTTGTCGAGAAACTCGAGGGCGCTGGAACGCTTGCGACGCTCCCCACTCATGATCCCCCAATAGGCCGAAACCATATCTTGGGGTGGATATTTCAGGCCCAACAGGCGGAACACAAATTCAACGGAAAAGAAGATCCGCTCGGCGAGGGTATTTTCAAGCACCCGGGACTCGCCGCACGTCTCATCGAACGAAAGCACCTGCCGGGCGGATTCGAAGTTCAGAAAACAGGCGGTTTCACGCCGCAACAATTCACCCTGTCGCTCCTCGGAAATGAGCGGCCGGGCGGATCGCTTGCGGATCCGGTTGAGAGATTTGAGCACGCGGTAACGCAACAGGTCCACCTGCACATCGAGGGCCTGGTCTAGAATAGTCACCGCGCCCGGATAGCCTTCCGTCTCCAGCACCCTGGGGATGGCCAGCCGCAAGGAGAGTTCTTCCCGGGGATCCAGCAGGTAATCCCGCAGGGTGCCCTCGATGCGTTGCCCGAATGCCCGCAGGGCGTCCAGGGCGGCGCGTTTGGTACCGCGACGCTGCAGGGCGGCAAACATGTCCGGCAGAAATTCACGCCGGCTGGATCGCCCCAGGGCCTGGACCAGGGCGCGCTGGATGTCTGGAGAATCGGTGGTTTGAAAGCGTTGCTTGTATTCATTCAGAAGCTGGACATCATCCAGCAGTCCCAGCAGATGGATGCCGCTGAGACGCGTGTCGTGCGCCTCGGATTCCAGAAGCGGCTGGACGATGTCCGGTGTGATCATGAAGCGAAATTGATCGGCTTCGGAACAATTCAGGACATAGCGGGACGCCCACAACTTTCGCCGGCCATCCCCCTGCCGGATCTCCTCACCCAGGAAGGAACGACAGGTCGGATCGTCCAACGCCCTCAGATAATTGAGACCCTGGCGGTAGACGTCATACTCCGTCTCTTCCGTCAGCAGGGCCGGAGTCTGATCCACCAGAACCGGCGAAGCCAGGCGTGCGGCCAGGGCATAGACCTTCTCCCGAACCCGTGGTGATGCATGCGTCACCAGCACGGGCAGATGGGACGTGACGTCGGTATGGTTGGACGCGGCCAGCAGTTCCAGGGACAAGGCGATCTGGGCCGGATCGTCGGACTGCAGGTTGTTTTCCAGCAGGCGGATGCTCGAGCTCTCGTTGATCTGCAGCCGGATCTGCTCCGGATCGAGGGTCCGTCGGGCTAGGGATTGACGGAAGGTGTTGACGTATTCCAGCCGGATGCGAAAGATCAGGAAGATCCAGATACCGATTACGCCCAGGGCGATGAGGCTGATCTGGGGCACCTCCAGCTGAAAAACGGCCGTGGCCAGGATCAGGATGATGCCGCTCAGGCCGCGGCCGGCCCGGTCCACGAACATGTCGATGAACGTCTTGGTACGATCCTTTAATCCGGTGGGAATCGGCAGATAAAGCAGTTCCATGCCGGATTTGTTGAGGGAGTAGCGAAAGGCGCCGTCGGAGACCTTGAGAATGGTCGCCGTGTAGATGGTCGGGATGAGCAGGATACCCAGGTTGCCCAGGGCCAAACCGATGGGCAGGACGGAAATGGCCACGGTCAAACCGAACCGGCGGAGAAGATGTTGGGCCAGCAGGAACTGGATGATCAGGCTGATGACGCTCAGGTTGGAATTCCAAAAACCCAGGAACGCCGTCAGGTCGTTTTCGTCGGGAAATGTGGCGCTGGCAATGGCGTTGAACTGATAGTCGGCCAGCTGTACCACGACGACCGTGGTGGCGATGACCGCCATCAGCAGGCGCAGGTGGCGGATTTCCAGCAAATCCTGCAGAATGCGCAGGGAGGAATCCTTGGCCGGGGAAACGCCGGAGCGCGGGCGAGGCACGGAAGGCGCACGGAGGGATAACCGGCTGCGCCGCCAGATGAGGAGTACCAGGCCGGCGAGCAGGCACTGCCCGATGATGTTGGCGAGAATCATGTTCTGGCTGCCGAAAACATGAACCGTCAGGCGCACGAAATAGCCGCCGGTGATACCGCCGGCGATGGCCATTCCGGCCAGCTGACCGAACAGGCGCTTGGCTTCACGGGGATCGTAGACATGATTGGCCAGCAACCAGAATTGGGAGGGGACCAGCACCCCGAAAATACTCATCCAGATGTAGAAGGTGTAGAACAGCCAGGGGGTTTTGACGCCCAGGGTGAAGAACAGCCAGAAGGCCACCATGTTGCTGAGAATGAAAGCATGAGTGAACAGGATCAGGCGCCGCAGCGGGACTTTTTTACTGAAACGGCCGTAAATGGAGGCAATAAAGCCGACGATGATGGCCACCAGGATATAGACGTAGGGCAACTGGTCGCTGCCGACCTTGTTCAGGAACATGGCCCGGCCGACGGACTTGATGATGAGGTAGGAGGAGATCGTGATGTAAATGTAAAGGGACATCAGGAAAAAGATCGTCAGCTCGCCGGGACGAACGGCGAAAGTACGAAAGAGAACGCGCTGCAGAATTCCGGAAGGATGATGGGAGTCAGCAGTCATATTCACCTGGCAGGGTCGACCTAAACGGACGCGGCGACGTCACCAAAATCAATGGAATCATATCGTAATGCCGGATGCCTTGCAACGGGAAAATTCGCCGCGCCAGCGGTCCAAACGCCCGTATAGCGCTCGCCCGGTAACGGCACCGGTCGCCGTCGCTCGAAAAAAAAAGAAAAAAAGGGGCACCTCCGGCCCGGCGGTGCCCCTTGTCCGCAGACGCTGAACAACGGATGGCTAACGACCGTTTTCCCGCTTGAGATAGGAAAAAAAGTCACCTTCCGTGCTCAGGACCAGCCAATCATCAGCCGTCAAGCTGGTCTTGTAGGTCTCCATGGTTTTCAAAAAACGGTAGAAATCGCGGGATTGCTGATTCTGGTCATAGGCTTTGGCATAGATGGTAGTGGCTTCGGCATCGGCCTTGCCAATAATCTCCTGGGCTGTTTTGTAGGCTTCGGAGCGAATCCGCCTTAGCTCCCGTTCCTTCTCACCGAGAATCCTGGAGGCCTCGCCGCGCCCCTCGGAACGGTAGCGTTCGGCAATCCGTTTGCGTTCGGTGATCATCCGTTCGTAGATCCGGCGCTGGACTTCCTCCACGTAGTTGATGCGCTTGAAGCGCAGGTCCAACAGCTCGATACCCAGCTCTTCAAGAACAGGTGAACTGGCCGCGATAATTTGATGGGTCAAATTGTCTCGGCCGACTTCAATGATATCCAGCACGCCGCTGTCTTCCTGTTCGTTGATGTTATCGGTGACCACGTTTGCGCGGTCAATTTCACGGTTGGAGGACCGGATCAGCTCCACCAAATCATGGTTGGCGATGGCGTTACGGGTTTCACCATCCAGGATGTCGTCCAGGCGGGTCTGGGCCCGGGTTTCATCCCGCAACCGCTGGAAAAACAGGAGAGGATCCTTGATCCGCCAGCGGGCATAGGTGTCGACCCAGATGAAACGCTTGTCTTTGGTGGTTACTTCTTCCGGCGCACCGTCCCATTCCAGGAAACGCTTGTCGAAGAAGTTTGCTTTCTGGATGAGGGGCAGCTTGAAATGGATACCCGGCTCGGTGATGGGATCACCCACCGGATCTCCGAACTGGGTGATGACCACCTGTTCCGTTTCGTTGACGATGAAAGCGAACGAGCTGAGGATCAGCAACATGGCAAAGGCCAGTATGGCAATCAGAATGGTTTTGGCTTTCATTTCTTCCCCTCCTTGTCCAGCTGAAAGAGCGGCAGGATGCCGGCGGCATTGTCATCCGTGATCAGCTTCCGGCCGACGTTATTCATGACCACGTTCATGGTCTCCAGGTACATCCGGCGGCGGGTCACTTCGGGCGCCTTGCTGTATTCTCGATACAGCTGGTTGAATCTCTCCGCTTCACCCATGGCGCGGTTGACCCGTTCCAGCGCGTAGCCCTGTGCTTCCTCAATGGTCTGCTCCGCTTCACCCCGGGCATTGGGGATAATCCGGTTGTATTCGGAACGCGCTTCGTTGATGAGTTTTTCCCGCTCCTGCTGGGACTCGTTGACCTCGTTGAAGGCCGGTTTGACCGGGTCGGGCGGATTGACATCCTGCAGGACGACCTGCTCAACACGAATCCCGGTTTCATATTGACGGCACATTTCCTGAAGTTTGTCCTGAATGTTATTGGCGATTTCCACGCGACCCACCGTCAGGACTTCGTTCACGGTGCGGTCGCCCACCACTTCCCGGGTAACGGCCTCGCTCATGGCGCGGAAGGTTTCCTGGGTGTTGCGCACGCGGAACAGGAACTTTTCGGGATCAGCGATCCGGTACTGGACGATCCATTCCACGTCGGCGGCATTGAGATCGCCGGTCAACATGATGGATTCCTGCTCATAGCCGGAGCTGGCGTACTCGCTGCGCACACCGGGCCGTACTGTGCGGAAACCGAATTCCATTTTCAGCTGGCTCTCCACAGGGACCTTGTACACCTCCTCCAGCCCCAGCGGGAGCTTGAAATTCAGGCCGGGATCCACCGTGCGATTGTACTTGCCGAAGCGCAGAATCACGCCCACTTCTTCGGTTTCCACGGTGAAGGCCGATGAATAGATGAGAATCAGGCCGAGGATGATCAGGATGATCCAGCGAATATGCCCGGCCTTCAGGTGGGGCGGCTTGAATTTCTCCAGATCAATGGTAAAATTCTGGGACATTTATCCTCCTCACTCCAATCGTTTGGGATGGTATGTATCGTTCCATCCTATCACATATTTCTGTGCAAGGGCGGCATTGAATCGTACCGTTTCGGCGGGCGACGATCGATAACCGGCCGGTTTCAACAAGTGCCAGTATCCATCAAAGACCCACAGTTCGATTTGGACCAGGCACTGTCGCCGCCTGACGGCTGTTCTCAGCCGTGCATAAAAACGGCTATGTTTCTCGGTGAAGCCACGATTCCGCTGCAGATAGGGATGCAGGAACGGCCGCCAACGGTTCGCCTGCTGTGGGATCCGTCCCCTCGGCAGGCGTCGGCGTCGACCAGGATTCTGATCCCGATGGCTGATTTCTGGGTTTTCGAGGGAAGATCCCCGATGGTTTGAAGGAATACGTCCGACCCTGTCTCTCTCTGTGCACCGGAAAACAGCGGACGCTCAGACCTCCCCCTGCTGTTTGATGTAGCCCTTCTTGTCCAGATAATAGGGGTCGGTGATCACTTCTTCCACCCGTTTGCGGTAGCCGGCCACCCGCCAGCGCAAATCTTTGAGGATCTCCAAAACGTGGCGCTTGACCCGGGGTTTTTCTTCCTCATCCAGCAGCAGTTCGATGAAGGCCACTCGGATTTCATCTTCACTTTCCGGGTGTCCGGCGAGGGTGTCGATGGCTGCCAGCACGACGTCGTCCTGCGGATCGTTGAGGAACGGGAGCAGTACCTGAATGATTTGGGGATCTTTGTATTCCCCCAAGGCCTGGATGATGTCGATTTTTTTTTCCGGCACCCGGTCGTATTCGGGCGTGAAATCGCTCAGGATTTCCAGCAGAATGTCGCGCGTCCGCTCGGCGCCGGCGATCTCCTTGAGAAGCCGCAGCGGGAAGGCCAGATTCTCCCGCTCGTTGATGTGGCGGAGCAGGGGACCGATGGCGGCCTCGCCTGTGGCCCGTATCCTGTCATACACAAATTTTTTCTCTTCCTCATCCTCGATAATTTGCGGCGTCTGGACATTGAAACGTTGCAGCAGGCCATAGATAGCCGCAGGTGTGTCATGGGCGGCCAGTTCTTCGGCCGCCGCCAACCGTTCCCCACTCTGGCTGTATCTCTCGCACAGTCGTCGGGTCAGTCGTTCGATACGGCGCTCCTCTTTTTTCTCACGCTGATTGTCGAGAAAATCCTTGATGCCCACGTTTTACTCCGGGTACATTTCAAGGTTGTTGAAAAAATAGGGGATTTCCTGGGCGGCGGATTCGGGGGAATCCGAACCATGCACCGCGTTCCGTTCAATAGTGGTGCCGAAAGCCGCCCGGATGGTTCCGGCCTCGGCCTGGGCAGGGTTGGTCGGTCCCATAAGCGCCCGCCAGCGGGCGATGGCGTCCGTGGCCTCGATGACCATCACCACGATGGGACTCTCGGACATGAAACTCGTCAAATCGTTGAAAAAGGTGCGTTCCCGGTGGACATGATAGAATCCTTCGGCTTCCCATTTGGTCAGATGCAGCATTTTCATCGCCCGGATGGCCAGACCGGATTCGTAGATCATGGTGATGATCGGGCCGATTTTGCCGGCCCGGACAGCGTCGGGTTTTATGATGGCGAGAGTTTTTTCTGTATTCATTCTTCCTTGAATTCCTTGGCGGCTTCGCGGCCGAGTTTGAGCGCCCGGGTGTTGATGTCTTCGGTCCCCTTGGGAACGCGGCGCAGGACGGCTTTTTCCAGCGATTCATAATTGACGATCTGGGTCAATTCCTGGATGATGCCCAGCGAAATCATGTTGACGACGACTTCACGGCCGATCTTTTTCCGGGCCAGATCGATAATGGGAATGGCGACCAAGCGGAAATCGGTGGAAGCAGGCGGTTTGACCGAATCCGCTTCGATGATGACCAGTCCGTTCTTCTTGGTGTCGCCGGCATATTTGTCATAGGACTGCTGATTGAGGGCCAGCAGCAAATCGGGCTGGGTAGCTTTGGGATAGCTGATCGGCTCGGTTCCGATGACCACCTCGGCCTTGCTGGCGCCGCCGCGCGCTTCAGGGCCGTACGACTGGGTCTGGACGGCATAAAAATCATCAAAAATTGCTGCCGCTTCCGACAGAATCACGCCGGCCAGGACCAGGCCCTGTCCCCCGGCACCCGAGAGTCGGATTTCATATCTTTCCACCACAAGTACCTCCAAATACCTTTATGATCGGCGTGAAATCGGTTTGAGGTCTGGCTCACGGCCGGCCGGCGTTTGTCAGCCCGGGGCTGGCCGGCCGGAACCGGCATTATATTTCCTCGGATTCGGGCAGTCCCCGGACCTGCTCGATCAGTTCGTCGTATAAATGCGTGTATTCAGGCCGCGATGTATTCACCAGTTCGCCGGTGAGGATCTTTCCGGACAGTTCCTCCGCGGACATATTCTTGGATTTGGCTACGGAAACGGTGCTGTCTTTCTGCCACATCAGGTTGTCAATGGGAGTTCGCAGCCGGTTCTTGCGACCGTAATAGGTCGGGCACTGGCTGAGAGCTTCGATGACCGAAAAGCCGGGATTCTGAATCCCCTTTTCGATGAATTTATCCAGCTGGGTGGCGTGAAAGGCGGTGCTGCGGGCGACATAGGTAGCGCCGGCGGCCGCGGCCAAATTGCAGATGTCAAAGGGCGGCTCCACATTGCCGTAGGGCGCAGTGGTGGCGAATGAATGCTGCGGCGTGGTGGGCGAGTATTGACCACCGGTCATGCCGTAGATGTAATTGTTGAAAACGATGAGGGTCATGTCGATATTGCGACGGCAGGCATGAATGAAATGGTTGCCGCCGATGGCGGTGGCATCGCCGTCACCGCTGACCAGGATCACGTGCATATCCGGCCGGGTCAGCTTTATACCCGTGGCGAAGGCCAGGGCGCGGCCGTGGGTGGTGTGTAAAGTGTTGAAGTCCACATAGCCCACGGCTCGGGAAGAACAGCCGATGCCGGAAACGAAAGCGATTTTGTTCTTGTCCAGTTGCAGCCGCTCGATGGCCCGCAGGATGGCTTTCAGGACAATCCCATGACCGCAGCCGGGGCACCAGATATGGGGGATATATTGGATCCGCAGATATTCGGCGTAATTGTAAACTTTGGATGGCATAGACGACCTCCGTATATTCGGCGCCGGGCGTCAGCGTCCCTGAACCGCGGCGATGATCTGGTCGGGCGTAATGGGATCACCGTCCGTCCGGTTGACTTGGATGATGGGAATATCGCGGCCCAAGATCCGCCGTAGCACCAGTACGTATTGGCCCAGATTCATTTCGGGCACCACGATCAGCTTCTTGCCGGCCGCCGCTCTCAGGATGTCTTCCTCGGGCGTGGGGAAAAGGGTCAACGGCCGAAAAAGCCCGACCTTGCGACCTTCCTTGCGCAGGATATCCGCCGCCCGTCTGGCCGAACGGGCGGTGGAGCCGTAGGCGATGATGAGGCTCTCTGCGTCATCCACCATATAGGCCTCGTTCTTGAGAATAAGCGGCCGGTTATCTTCAATCTTGGCAATGAGGGCATGATGCAGTGCCTGACGAATTTTGGGATCACCCGTCGGAAACCCGGTGAGACCATGATCCAGGCCCGTGACATGAAAACGGCTGCCGGTCCCGAAGTTGGGTATCAGCGGCACGCCTTCCTCGTTTCTCTCGTAGGGGCGTTCCCAGTTCTTGTCGACGGGCGGCTTGGGCCGATGCCACAGCTCGATCTCCGCGGGATCACACAGTTCGATTTTTTCGCGCATGTGACCGTTGATTTCGTCCAGCAACAAAACCACGGGATTGCGGAATCGTTCGGCCAGGTTGAAGGCACGGATGCTCTCATGGTAGATTTCCTGAACCGTTGTCGGTGCGGTGACGATGATGGGGTGGTCTCCGTGGGTTCCCCAGCGGGCCTGGAGGACGTCGGCCTGAGCCGGCGACGTCGGCGCGCCGGTGGATGGACCGCCGCGCATCACATTCACGATGACGCAGGGCACCTCGGCCATGCAGGCCATACCCAGGTTTTCCTGTTTCAGGGAGAAGCCGGGTCCACTGGTCGCGGTCATGGACTTGGCGCCGGCCAGGGCGGCGCCGATCACGGCGCCCATTGCCCCGATCTCATCCTCCATCTGGATGAATTTGCCCTCGTGGCGTGGCAGAAGCGCCGAGAGTTGCTCAGCGATTTCCGAGGACGGCGAGATGGGGTAGCCACCGAAAAAGTTGCACCCGGCATCGATGGCGCCCAGGGCACAGGCTTCGTTTCCCTGAACAAATCGGACTCGTTTAGTATTCATGATCAAATCTCACAGAATGAATTTCGCTAATTTTTCGATGAGAGCTCCCAGGGATGGCCTTGTCTAAGGCTTATTTTTTTTGCGGAGATTCTCGGCGTATTCGTTATCAACGGCGATGGCGAAATCCGGACAACGGAGATCGCACATCTGGCAGCCGATGCATTTTTCCGGGTACAGTACGACGACTTTGCCCTTTTTTAGGCCCAGGGTATGGGTGGGACAAAGTTCGACGCAAATGCCGCAACCCTTGCAATTTTCAATGATGATGGTGATGTTGTGTTCTTTCTCTTTTGGCATGATGGACGTTTCTGGCATGGGTGTCTTCCTCGATTTATTTCATCACGGAGTGGGCCGTGGCTCCGATGTCGGCCGGGCTTTCCACCACGGCGATACCGGCCTCCCGCAGGGCGGCCATCTTGTCGGCGGCGGTGCCCTTGCCCCCGCTGATGATGGCCCCGGCATGGCCCATGCGGCGTCCCGGCGGGGCTGTGCGGCCGGCGATGAAGCTGACTACCGGCTTGGGAAAATTCTGCCGGATCCAG
>JAFGRT010000008.1 GCA_016935015.1 Acidobacteriota bacterium
CGGTGCGCTCACCTCTCCAATCGTCTCGAAGACTTCTGGGCACAACAGGCCTCCGCTTAAAAACCCTCTTTTATGTCGCAGGCCCCCGTTCCAGCCGGACACCGGACGCGGTTGATGTCAGCCGCCGTCTGCGTTATCATACACCCAGCAAGGCGGACATTTATGGATCAGCCACGGATGAACATCTGCCGTTACCTCGTCATCGTCGGCGGCACAATGCTGTTCCTCGGCGTGTTCACCACCCGACCGGCGGCCCAGAGCGTGGCCGACCTGGCTCGCAAGAACCGGGATGGGGAAAAGAAAAAGACGCAGCGGGTATACACCAACCTCGATCTGGAACAGGCCCGCGGCCATATGGCCCACTCCACCCTTCCCCCGGAGGGCGCAACGCCCGCTGCTCTGGAATCGTCCGGCTACCCCGGGGAAGAGAACAAGCGGGAACGCTTCCACCGTCTGTTCCAGGAGAATTTTGACTGGATCGCGCATGCCCGCCAGGCCGTGGCCCGGGCAACCCGGGAGCGCGACACGGCCCGTTTCAAACTGGAAAACGCCCGGCCCGTCCGCCAGCACATTCTTACGAATCAGGGCTACCTGACTTACTGGTATCATCGGGCCGATCCGGCGACGGTCCGGCGGCTCGAGCAGGCCCTGGCGCGTTGCGAGTGGGAGTTGTGGCAAGCCGAGGCAGACCTCGCCGCGGCGGAGAAATCCCTGGCGAACCTGGAGCGGGATGCCCGCCGACAGGATGTACCCCCCGGTGTGCTACGAAAGGCCAGAAAAGATTGGGAAGAGAATGCGTCCGCGGCGACACGTTGAAGAGCCGCTCCAGTGCAGCGGCAACCGTCGTGGATCATTTCAGCCGTTTTCCGACCGCTGCCGATCAGGCAGCTCCGCGCAGCAGCCGAGCCGGAAGCAATATCAGCGCTTTGAGAAATTCGAACACTCCGCCGACGGCGATGCCCACCAGGCGGAAGGGCAGTAAGACCAACCAGACCAGGGGATACAGCAGCAGGGCCAGGAGGGCCAGCGGCCAGCACAGCACCAGCAGGATCAGCCACAGCAAAAATTTGACCATCGTCTCCTCCCGTTGCGAATGACGAGAAATACGCCCGGACTTCCCTACCCTGTCAGAACGAGAATCCAATCCCCAAAGTTCCATTGCAAGGATCATTCTTTCGCCCGGCCGCTGTTCGCGATGAACCAGCGATCACAAATCCACGCTCCGTCTTCGGCCGGACCAGCAGGGGGCGGCGATGGAATTCCTGTTCGACAGGCCGGAAAGCAAAAACGCCGGCCCGAGATGGCGCCGGCTTTTTGGAAGGGATGGGCGAATATTCACTCAGCGGATAATGATGTCTCCGCTGACGCTGTTGGCCTTGATGCGGCCGTAGCCATTCCCGAATTCGCCCTTGAGCTGGGTGGATACAAAGTTGTCGGATTCCTTGCGGCGGTTCAGTTTCTGATGGCTGGTGATTTTGCCGCTCAGAGTGTTGGCGGAAAATGCGGCGTCGGCGGAGCCGTTGAGCATGAATTCGATGGTGCCGCTGACGGTATTGGCCGAAGCGTCGGCCCGGAATCCATCCGCCAGCGCGCAGACGATGAGGCCGCTGACATTGTTCAGCTTGACATCGCCCAACATGTTCTCGCACCGAATATCACCCGACACGGTGTTCACTTTTAGATCGGTGTTCAGCGGGAGATAAATCTCGAAATGCACCGCGCCGTGGGACTGGTTCTTGACCCCCTCTTCATGCTTTTCGTTGATGTACAGGGTCGAACCGCGCATTTCGATTTCCGGCCAGACGAACTCGCCCTGGGTGTCGGATTTCACCAGCACCTCACCGGGATTGTCCCAGCCAATGACCTGGACATCGCCGGCCACTGTGTTCACTTTGATGCGGGCATTCTCGGGCAGAGCAAAGGTCTCTTCCTTCAACTGGGCCTGGGCGGACACACTCAGAGCCACCACGATCAGAATACTCATCATCGCTACTTTCTTCATCTTGTCGTCCTCCTGTCTGTATGATCACCTGCTTGGACGAGGACGGCCGGCGGAATGGTTGTATGGGCAAAGCAAAAAAGATCGGTCCCACGCCGGAAACGGCCACGGCGGCGGGTCATGAATCATACGTCTCCAGGCGGTTTTCTGGTATAGTGTGGTCATCCTGTTTTCCGGGAGGATCAGTATGGCACGCATCACTTCGTCGGCCATTCTTCTTCTGCCGGCCCTGATGGCGGCGTCAATCCTCGCCGCGACACCATCCAAAAAGCCGCAGCGGCCGGTGCACACCTATTCCATCGTCGCCCGCGACCCGGTCACCGGCGACCTGGGCGTGGCCGTGCAGTCCCACTGGTTCAGTGTGGGCAGCATCGTCACCTGGGCCCGGGCGGGGGTCGGCGCCGTGGCCACCCAGTCGTTCGTGCAGCCCGGTTACGGCCCCCGCGGTCTGGAACTGATGGTCAGCGGGCTGTCCGCTCCACAGGCGCTGCAGGCCCTGCTGACGGTGGACGACAGTGCCGCCGTCCGCCAGGTGGCCATGGTGGACGCCGCCGGCCGCGTAGCCGCCCATACGGGTGACAAGTGCATCCGCTACGCCGGCCACCACACCGGCGACGGCTACAGCGTCCAGGCCAACATGATGCTCACCGACCGGGTGGTGCCGGCCATGGCCCGGGCGTTCGAGGCGGCCGAAGGCACGCTGGCCGACCGGCTCCTGACGGCGCTGGAAGCAGCCGAGGCGGCGGGCGGCGACATCCGCGGCCGGCAGTCGGCGGCCATGCTCATCGTGCGTGGCCAGCCCACAGGTCGCGTGTGGGAAGACACGCTCGTCTCCTTGCGCGTGGAGGATCACCCCGAACCGCTGCCGGAACTCCGCCGGCTGCTGACCGTCCAGCGGGCCTACGAGGCCATGAATGCCGGCGACGTGGCCATCGAGCACGGGGACGCCGCAGCCGCCATGCGGCATTACAGCGCGGCGGCCGCGCTGCTGCCCCACAGCCTGGAAGTGCGCTACTGGCAGGGGATCACCCTGGCCACCAGCGGACAACTGGAACAGGCCCTGCCCATTCTGCGCGAGGTTTTCGCCGCCGACATCCACTGGGTGGAGTTGACGCGGCGCCTCATCGAGGTGGATATCATCCCCAACACCGACGAGGGTCAAAGGCTGTTGCAGCGGATTCTGGCGGCGGCGCCGGAACAGGAATGACCCTGCCGCGACCGGAAACGCCGGTCGATGAACGCGCGCCGGGGAAGGTACGGATCACTCGTCCCGCCACTCCTCGGGCCAGTGTCGGCGGGGAAAAACCAGCTCGTCGTCCCAGCGGATGATGCCCCGTTGCTTGAGGCGCTGGATGAGGCGGGAGAAGGTCTCGGGAATGGTGCCGATGGCGGCGGCGATGTCCTTCTTGGACAGGGGGATGGGATAACGCTCCCGGATGCCGTAATTCTCCCTGAGGAAACCGTAGAAGCGCTCCTCCACATCGTAGGTCGTGAGATAGAGGATTCGATCCGTCAGGTAGCGCATCTTGCGCATCAGTCCGGCCACGAATCGCCGACGCACGGCCGGGTCCTCCAGCAGCCGCAGAAACCGGCGGCGGGGCACGGCCAGCACCTCCGAGGCGACGGCCGCCGTGGCCGAGACGGGATAACGATCGCTTTCAAAGAGGATCACCTCGGCGAACATCTCCCCCGGCCGGACCAGCTTGACGGTGATCTCGCGCCCGTCCGGCGCTGTCTTGAAAAGTCTGACGGTGCCCGACAGGAGCAAGTAGAAATGATCGCCTTCCTCATCCTCCCAGAAAAGCGCCTCACCCGGCGCCAGCGTCTGCCGACGCCCCTCGACGGCCAGGCTCGCCAGGGCGGCGGCGTCGAGGCTGTGAAACAGGTCCTGCTGCTGGAGTAATTCCTGCCAATCCATCTCGATCATTGTATTACGTTGGCAGTTCGAATACAATCTGATCAAAATGAAAAGGAACACACCGGCCAGAAAGGATCATTGATTTGATGGAACTTGACTCAAGATGGTTGCGCTATGCTTTGGCCGGCTCCCTGCTCATGCTGCTGACGGTTTCCCTGCTCCACGCCGGCGGGCCCGCCCCGGCCGTCATCGGCGAGCACCTGGACGGCTTCGTGCTGGAGACGCCCCACCCCTACCCGGCCGGCAATCCGGCGGTGCCCACTCTGGTGCACCAGGATTATTTCGAATTCCCCGGCGCCAGGCACCTGGTGTTCACCTTCCAAACCTTCCACCTGGCGCCCGGCGACTGGCTGGAGATCATCGACGGCCAGGGCCGCCTGGTGGAGCGTCTGGAGGGCCTGGGCTCCGGCCGCCGCGGCGGCGGATTCATCTCCCACATGGTCTTCGGCGGCGAGGCCACCCTCAATCTCTACTCCGTCAACGCCGCCCACGGCCATTACGGCTACCGCATCCACCGCATCACCCGAGGCTTCAATGACGAGGAGCTGCGGGCGCTCTATGGCCGGACGGACAAGGCCATCATGGGCGCCGACGACAAGCTGGACGCGGCGTGCTATGAGACAGTGTACCCCATAGAATACCATCGCGGCCGGGCCGTGGCCCGCATCGTCCTCAACAGCGGCGCGGCCCACTGCACCGGCTGGCTGGTGTCGTGCCAGGGCCATCTCATAACCAACAACCATTGCATTCAGGATCAGGCTCAGTTGGATACCCTGCTTTTTCAGTTCATGTACGAGCGCCCCGACTGCGGCAGCGGCACGGCAACGGTGGAATACGAATTGAAGGGGATCGACTGCACCTTCCTGGAGACCAACGCCGGCCTGGACTACACCCTCATCGCCCCGCCCGCCGGCGTAAACCCGGCCGACATTTACGGCTACCTGGCCCTGGATGACCGTCTGGCCGACCTGGAGGAGCAGATCTACATCGCCGGCCATCCCGCCGACAAGCCCAAGGAGTTCTCCCTGGAATCCACCCACCCCGAGGACCAGACCGGTTTCTGCGAGATCCATTCCCACGATGAACCTTCCTGCACCGGCAGCCCGGTGAACGACGAAATCGGCTACTACGCCGACACCGAGAGTGGCAGCTCCGGCTCGCCGGTGCTGTCGCGGGCGACCCAGAAAGTGGTGGCCCTGCATCACTGCGCCGGCAGCGGGGGCGTCGATCCCCCCAACCGCGGCGTGCGCATCCAGAACATCTGGGACTCCAACCAGGCCGGCGCCCATCCCCTGCCGGCGTGCAGCCTGAACTACAAGCCCGGAATCGTGCTTCTCGACCGAGCGGTTTACAACTGCGCCGATACCGTCATAATCTATCTGCAGGATGAATCCCTGATGGGTCACGGCACCCAGAACATCACCATCGCCAGCGACACCGAAACCACGCCCGAGACCGTATCGCTTACGGAAGACCCCGCTGATTCGGGGATCTTCAGCGGCACCATCGACACCACCGCCGGCGCCCCCGCCGGCGACGGATTCCTCTCCCTCAGTCACGCCGACATCCTCACCGTCCAGTATATCGACGCCGATGACGGCCTGGGCGGCACCAACGTGCTGCGCGAGGACACGGCCGCCGCCGACTGCCAGGCGCCACTCATCTCCGGTGTAGCGGTCAGCGATATTACCGAGCAGTCGGCCGTAGTCAGCTGGACCACCGACGAACCGTCCGTCGGCGCCGTTTGGGTCAGCGACCACCCGGCGCATTGGCAGCTGGCCGGTACGACGGCAACCTACCAGACCGGACACACCGTGGAAGTGACCGGCCTGGCCCAGTGTACGACATACTACTTCTGGGTGGAGGCGGCCGATACCGTCGCCAATACATCCGGCGACGACAACGGCGGCGCCTTTTACACCTTCGCCACGCTGCGCGCCAAGACCCTGTTTCTGGACAACATGGAGTCGGGCACCAACGGCTGGACAGCCACCGGCAGCTGGGCCCTCACCGACGAGGACAGCCGCAGCCCCAGCCACTGCTGGACCGACTCCCCGGGCGGCGACTACAACCGTTTGACCACTATCAATCTCAGCATGCCCTCGCTCGATTTCACCTCGTTCAGTCATGCCACGCTGACCTTCTGGCATCACTATACCATCGATACCGTTGACGATTTCGGCCAGGTCCGGGTGTCCACGGACGGCTCGTCCTGGGACAACCTGGCGCAGTTCAGCGGCGCCCAGGCATCCTGGACCCAGGCTGTCCTGGACCTGAGCGCGTATGCCGGTCAGCCGGCCGTTCAGATCCGTTTCTTCTTCAACGCCGGTCGGGATTATGTGACCGCCGACGGCTGGTACATCGACGACGTCACCATCGGCTACGCCACCGACTGTTCGCTCTTCGGCGATCTCAACGACGACGGTTTCGTCGACGCCGTGGATCTGCTGCTGCTGGCCGATTACCTGGCCGGCAATCCGGCCGATTTCGTCCGGTTCGAGGCCGACTTCAACAACGATCTGACCATCGACGCCAACGATCTGGCCGAACTGGTCCATCGGTTAAACGAATAATCCCGGGGAAAGGGATTCCCCGATATGGCACGACGAACAGCAGGGACTCCAGGCTGAAAATTCATCCCACTGGTCGGATGTAGCATTCTGAAATTTTTTTCATGGAGGTGTCTGGTGGCCAAGAAAGCGATGAGTCTGGTAATGATCGTGTTGCTCCTGTTTGCGGTCCTTCTGAATTCCGGCTGTCCCCTATCGGAAACCAAGGGGAATGTAGATACCAAGGAGGAATCGGACAAAACCGGTCCGGGCAGGGCGTCGGTGACCATATGGTCGGGCCTGCGCCAGGTGGAGACCGTCGAGAAGACCGTCAATTCCGTCCTGTTCAAGGCCGTGTTTCAGGATCTGCACCAAATGGACAAGTCTGCCGAGGGCGAGTACACTTCATACGCTGGCGCGCTTTTGCTGGTCATCGTTCTCTTCATGATATTTTACGATCCTCTCATCCTGCAGGTCCCCGAAGATGCCACAAATTTCAGCGCCGGGTACACCAACTATGCCCAGTATACCGGATCGCTGGACGTTCAAAGCGGCCTTCACTCCATCCCGGTGATGCCGGGCCTGGAGATCACCGCCGAGCCGGGCCACCAGCTGGTCATCATCGATTTCCCGGCGGATAGCGGTGTGCCGATTCCTCCGGCTGGTGACCCGGAGCAATGGCTTCATTTCTCCCTGGATTTCGATGTGAATCCGGCCCGGGACATCCAGGTGAAATGCCTGTGCACCGGCAAGGTCCCCATCGGCGATCAGACCTTTTATATCCCCCTGTGCCCGGTGACGACGGATTTTGCGGCGATCCCGCCCATCACCATCCCCATGGCCGACACCCCGCAGGACATTCACTTCCCGACGGTCGCCGAGTTGCCCCCCAGTCAGACGGTGTACTACGACTATACCTCCCTGATGGAATCGCGCACCATGTACTTCCCGCGGCTGCAGTTCACACCCGACCAGGGGACGGAAGGCTACGGTTTCGTCAATCCCAAGGGCGAAAACGCCGACGTGGTCTTCACCGCCTACGACGGCGCGGGCGACGTGCTGGCCACATCGGCCACCTACCCCTGGCTGGCCGGCCAGCAGAACGCCTACCAGGCCGACGGCATTCTCGGCCTCGGGTCGGCCACCGACGCCTGGGTGGAGGCGGAGAGCACCGTCGCCGGGCTACTCGGCTTCTTCCTGAGCCAGAAATATGACAGCGGCATCATGGCCGGCATGGACGGCACCGGCGTGTTCACCCGTACCTTTACCGAGGGCGTCATTCCCCGTGTCAGCAGCCTGGGCGACTACTGGACGGAGGTGTACCTGGCCAATCCGGGTGACACGGCCACCACCGTCCATGTCACCGGACTCAGCGGCAGCCAGTCGATGGACGGCGGCGACATCCCCCTGCCGGCCAAGGGATTCGTCCGCACCGACCTGGCCACCCTTTTCCCCGGCAAGGCCGAG
The DNA here is from genome assembly GCA_016935015.1 of Acidobacteriota bacterium. Taxonomy (GTDB): domain Bacteria; phylum Acidobacteriota; class JAAYUB01; order JAAYUB01; family JAAYUB01; genus JAFGRT01. The sequence goes on from JAFGRT010000008.1 coordinate 7,934, forward strand.
TTCGACGGTGGCCTGTGGCTCGACTCACCGGATGGCGTCATCGGCACCGCCACCATCGGCCATGCCGATGATTCGCTGGCCTCGTCCAACGCCCAACCCCTGTACGAGGCGGCCGAAACCCTGTACGCCTCCCATATCGTGCGCTACCCCGGCGTGTACATGACGAGTGTCCAGCTCATCAACACCGCCGACACGGCCGCCACGGCCACCCTGTCCCCCTTCTACGCCGACGGCACGGCCATGGCCGCCCCCATCGACGTGAACATCCCTGCCAGAGGCACCGTCACCCTGCTTGACGGCGCGCTGGGCCTGCCCGACGGGGTCAATTCCGAGGGCTGGCTCCGGGTGGATAGCCCCGGCCACCCCCTCATGGGCAGCATCACCTTCGCCGATCCGGCGGCCAACCGCTACGAATCGACACTGGCCCTGCAACCTCTCGGCTACAAGGGTTTCTACTATGCCCAGGTGGCCAACGGCCAGGTCGGTTCGGTGAACTATTCCACCGGGCTGGCTGTGCTTAATCCCAGTCCCGACACGCCGGTGGATATTACCATCGCCGTCCATCTGAGCGACGGCAGCGTCAACGGCGACGTGGTCGTGCGCACCCTCCAGCCGGGCGAAAAATACGTGCGCGAACTGAGCACCCTCGAAGGGATCGGCACCCTGACCGACCAGGCCAGCGGCTACCTGCACATCACCGCCAGCGGCCCCGTCTTCTCCTTCGTGCTTTTCTACGATGCCGAGGCCAATTTCATGAGCGCGGTGCAGCCGCAGTATTGATGATGAAGGATGTCGCCGATCCGGCGACGGTTTATAAGAAGATCCGGCGGTTCACCGGCAGAGTTGCAAGGGTGAAAGAACAGAAAGGTCGTCCCGACGGATCCTTCAGCCGGCAC
>JAFGRT010000071.1 GCA_016935015.1 Acidobacteriota bacterium
CATTGAAGTGTTTGATTCACACCGCCGGGAAAAAATTCAAAAATGTCAGAGGGAAGGTTGCAGGTGACAGGTGAAGAGGAAAGAAGGATGAAGGATGAATGATGAAGGCAAAAGGCTGAAGGCAGGTAGTAAACGGCGACAGGAATCCGGTAAATTTCCCCTTCCCTCAATGACAATTCGTTGAATCGAAAACGCTTGTGGCTTGCCCCGGCGTAGTCCCGCCCGGCGGGACGAAGCCGGGAGTGTGTTCACTGACTACCCCCGGCGAAGTCGTCCGAGGAAGTTGGATTCAATAACGCCAGCCTGCCCCCGGCATCGAGATTGTAGTAGCGTCTGGAACCCTTGCTTTCGGCGGGGAATCGTGATACCAATGGAGTATCGTTGGAACAGCACCATGCGCCGGCATCGCCGCGGCCGCACCCCGGCCGGGCGGTGAGGGGGCGGCGGAGGTCACGCCTGTGCGCAGATTCGCGGGCACGCTACTGCTGATCACGTTGGCCATCGGCCCGGCGGCCGCCGGGGCCGATGATCTGCGCGCCGAATTCGACCGGCGCTACGCCGCCTGGAAAACTTCTCAGAAACAGCCGCAGAGATCCTTTTTCGCCTCATTAATGAAGGAGTTGTATGATCTGATTGAACTGGGACGCCCGGCATTACCTTATTTTATTGAAAAACTGGAACAAGCTCCTGAAGAAGATTATATGTTGGTTTTTCCTGTACTGTATCTCACCAAAAAATCACTTGCAGATGAGGATATAGATAAATTCATCAAAATGTATGGGTCTCGCGGTTCATTTGTTAGTGCTCGTGGGTATGTGCACTGGTGGAATGTAGGTAGGCTTAAATCCTCTGAAAGGTTTGCGAAGCACTACACTGCATGGAAGAAAGCGAAACAAAGCGGTGATAAATCCGCCGCTGATATGTTTTACATGGATATCTGGAGGATGGGTCTGGACGTCCTGCCAAAGGTCATGGACAAGATCAGGCAGGGAGACGAGGAGTTGATTCCCATCGTTTCCCGATGGACTTCCTTTCAATTGAAGGAGGGAGCCTCTTTAACAGAATGCCTCGCATGGTGGGAAGCCCATGGTCAGGAATACCGGCTGCCCCCGCCGCCAAAAGAATAGCCAGGCTGAACTGACCCTGGGCCGAAAATGAGTACGCCCGTTGATTTAGAACCGCCTTGACCTGATAAACACGTTCTTATCGATAACAAATGGGGAAAACTCTGATGACACGGCAAGCTGGAAACGTCCTGATCCTCATGTCAGGCCTTGTGGCCCAGGAGATCCACGGGCCGGACAAGGACGACCGGCCATGAACAGCCACGCGATCCCAGCCGGTGTGCCCCGGACCGGGCGACAGCCTGAAGCATCATTTGAACTTCAACCAGGGAAAAGATATTTATGAAAAACCGACGTTTCCGTGAACGGCTTCTGCTCAGCCTGCTGGTGGTCGGGCTGACCGCCGCCGTCGGCAATCCCCAGCACCGGCGGACCCGCTACATCATGACACCACCCCTCGTCAAGGCGGCCATGGACGGCCACCTGGCCGCCGTCAGGCAGCTGCTGCAGGAGGGACGCCCCGTGGATGAGCCCACCAGCGAGGGCCAGACCGCCCTCATGGCCGCAGCCGAGGCCGGTCAATACGAGGTAGTGCAGCTGCTCCTGGGCCACGGCGCCGCGGTGAACGCCCGCGACCGCCACCAGGTCACGGCCTTGCTGGCGGCTGCAGGTCGGGGTTACCGGGAGATCGTCCGGCTCCTCCTGGAGCATGACGCCAACCTGGATGTACCTGACGACGAGGGCTGGACTCCCCTCCTCAGCGCCACCCTCCACGGTCATCCCGAAGTGGCGGTCCTGCTGGTGGATCGCGGCGCTGACGTCAACTGCCGCGACCGGCAGGGTTCGACGCCCCTCATCGCCGCCGCCGACGGCGGCCGGGAGCAGCTGGTCACCCTTTTTCTGGAGAAGGGGGCCGATGTGGAGACCCGCTTCAAAGACGGCCGGACAGCCCTCATGATGGCCGCGGCCCAGGGGCATCCGGTCATCGTGGAAAAATTGTTGACGGCCGGCGCGAACATCGATGCCACCGACCGAGACGGCTGGACCGCCCTGCTGTTCACCGTGGTCAACAAGCAGACAGAGGTGCTGAAGCTCCTGATCGAGCACGGCGCCGACGTACACCGGGCCGACAAGGACGGCCTGACGCCCTTGCGCCTGGCCTGCATCCGGCATTTCGACGACATCGCCGCCATCCTCACCGCCCATGGGGCCAAGTAGGCCAGGAGGAACCATGTTTCCCGGCCGGCACCCTTTGCCCGCTGACCATGACCCTGGGGATACGGATCGACACTCGCCAGTGTATGGTGTTTCACTCTCCCCTGGTTGACCTGGTCAGCCGATAGATCCGGACATGTCCGCACATATATTCAGGTTCAGAGATTCCGTGACAAACACCGGCCGGCCATCCGAGGGCCGATGGCGGGGGATCGTCCTCTGTATCCTCGTGCTGTATGCCATTAGCGGTGACATATGGTGGATTCAATCCGGCCTGAATCAATGGGCCAGCCAGGGGCCGGTGGGCGGGCGGGTGGAGCACCTGCTGGCCGCGCCCGGCCGGCCCAACGTGTATTATGCCGCTATCCCCGGGCGTGGATTGTTCAAGACCACGGACGGCGGCCGGTCCTGGTCCGCCGCCGGAAGCGGGTTGGGGGACGAATGGCTGACAGCCATCGCCTCCGGTCAATCGGCGAGGCTGTATGCCGGCACCCTGTCCGGCCGGATCTTCACAACGGCGGATGGCGGCGCGTCATGGCAGCCGCTGGCCACGGCGCCCATGTCCAGCCGGATCCTGAGCCTGGCCGTCGACCCGATCAATCCGGACAAACTTTTCGCCGGCACCGACGCCGACGGTACCTTCTGCAGTGAGGACGGCGGCCTGTCCTGGAGGCCCGTCGCCATTGGTAGCGGTTCCCAGCGAGTGTCCGTCATCCGGTTCCACCCCCTCGACACCGCACTAATCTATGTGGGCATGCTGGACGCGGAAGGCGTTCATGTTTCCGTCGATGGCGGCCGGGAGTGGCAGCCGCTGCTGGCCGGCAGCAGCGTCACCGCCCTGGCGCTGTCCCGCCAGCAGGCCGGTGTGCTGTATGTGGCCACGACCACGGACGGCATCTTCGGCACCCGTGACGACGGCCAGTCGTGGCAGCACCTGCTGTGGGGACCGGTGCGGGTCAATGCCCTGGCCGTTCATCCCGCCGACGATGAGTGGCTGCTGGCCGGCGGTGAAGGCTTCGGTCTGTTGAGGAGTGTGGACGCCGGGCAGAACTGGGTGGCGGACAGCGGCGGTCTGGCCGACAGCTCCGTCCTGGCGCTGGCGTTGGACGCCGGACTCCCCGAGACGGTCCTGCTGGGGACGGCCGGCGGCGGGGTCTTTCGCAGCGACGACTGGGGCGTGGCCTGGGCGCCGGTCAACACCGGCCTGCCGGCCGCTGCCATCAACGCGCTGGTCTTCGACCCCTTACAGCCGGACACGGTCTACGCCGGCACGGCCGACGGCGTCTTCACGAGCACCGACACGGGGGCCATCTGGCGGGTGGTCAACGTGGGCCTGCCCGGCGCGCCGGTGGCCGGCCTGGCCCATCACCCTTGCCAGTCCGGCGTGGTGTATGCCGCCACCTGGAACGGCGTGTTCCGCACCACCACCGGCGGTCAGTCCTGGTCCGTCATCCTGCCGGGCATGTTCACCATGAGCATCGCCATTTCCGCCCAGAACCCGGATATCCTTTACGTAGGCACCTCCGCCGGCCACGTCCTGAAGAGCACGGATGGCGGCGACTCCTGGCAGGACCGCAGCGCCGGACTCAGCGGCATCCTCCTGCGCGGACTGGCCCTGCATCCGGAGGACGCGGCGACGGTCTATGCCGGCACCATGGACGGTGTCTTCAAGACCACCACCGGCGGCGCTGCCTGGACCCGGGTGACCCGGGAAACTGTGATGGTGGATTGCCTGCTGGTGGATCCACACGATCCCGCCACCGTCTACGCCGGCACGCGCGGGTCCGGCATCCGGCGCACCACCGACGGCGGGGCGTCCTGGTGGTCCATGAACACGGGCCTGGGCCAGAACCTGGTGTTATCCCTGGCAGCTCACCCCACGGAACCAAACCTGGTCTACGTCGGCACCGCCGGTGCCGTCTACTTCTCCCTGGACCGGGGAACGGTCTGGCACGCCATCCGCGGCGATCTGCCGGCGGTCGGCGTAGAAAGCCTGGTCTTTCATCCCACGACGCCGGACCACCTGTTCGCCGGGCTCCAAGGAATATTCGATCTGACACACACCCGGGACATCGATGATGACGGCCAGGTGACCGCGGCTGACGCCGCCCGACTGACCAGCTGGCTCAGCGGCGCCCCCTCTCCCCGCCCCGCCGGCTGGCGGCGCGGCGACCTCGATGTCAACGGCCGGCTGGAAGTGGGGGATCTGCTGCTGCTGAAACTATTTCTGCTGCCTCAGTGAGGGCCCCTGCCCGCCGGTCCGGCAAAAATCACCGTCAGACATCACCTTTTCTCACCGACACGGCATCATCATGATTATCAAAAACCAGGGGGAAGACAGACCATCCGGTCGTGACCGCCTTGAACATCATCATCTTCCTACTTTGAAGAGAAAGGGGATCGGCATGTGTCCAACAAGTACTGGATCGCTGCCATGATTTTCTGTGCGTTCGGTCTGTCCATTCATTCCTTCAGCCAAAGCGGGCTCGTCAAGATCGCTGACCTCGGCACCGGCCCCTACGGCGATATGGCCATTCAGGGCGGCTATGCCTATTGTGCGGCCTATGGGGCCGGTCTGGACATCCTCGACATCAGCGATACCGGCAACATCCGCCGGGTATCGAATCTAAATTGGCCCGGATCTTTGTACCGAGTAAAAGTACGCGGCAATCATGCATTCGTCGGGAATGCCGGTAATGGACTGAGTATCGTAGACGTCAGTGATCCTCTCAACCCATTACGTATCTCCTGCCTGCCTGAACTGGGTCATATCAGTGACCTCGATATATACGATGATAAGGTTTATGCCATCGGAAATGATGGCTCCTCATGGATCAATGCCATTCATATAATAGATGTTACTAAACCATACGATCCCATAATCCTGGGTTCATATATGGGGGACGAACCGAGCCTGTCTGTGTCAGCCCGCGGTAATACCTTGTTCGTCGGTAAACTCGGGGGATTCTGGATCCTGGATGCCTCTTCCCCAGCGGATATCAAATTACTTTCGTCCGTTCGATACACTAATGAGCAGGAGGGAACAGTTCCGGCTTTGATCCCTACGAATGATGCCCTTTATGTGAGTGTTCAAGGTTTTTATATCAGCCGTTTGGAAATCTACGATATAGCGAATCTTGCCAAACCAGTTCAGGAAAGCTCATTAGAATTGGATTATGGTTTCTACCGAATGCTACTATCTGGCAATATGCTTGTAGGCATGAATCGGAAGGTTACCATCAATGTTCAAGACGAAGTCTTCCAACACGACGGTACTCTGAGGATAGTGGACGTTTCAGATCTTCACAATCCAGTCATTCTTTCTGAAGAGTCAATGAACGGCCTCATCAGTTGTTTCCAATTGGCTGAATCCAAACTGTATATCTCACTCGAGGAACATGGTTTGAAGGTCATGGATGTGTCCGACTGGGGCCAGCCGGCCATTATCGGGGCATACAACGACAGCCATGATGCCAGATGTGTAGCCCGAAATGGAAATATCACCTACGTCGGGGGTGACGACAGGGGAATCCAGGTGCTGGATACATCCCGGCCCGAATCTCCTCTTGTCCTGAACCAGGTCGATTTTCAGAGTCCGATCGTTGACATGTCCATTACCGGTCAACACCTTGTCGTTTTGCATGGATTCCTGAATTTATACGGCGCCTATCATGGCCTACGGATTTTCGACATTTCCCTACCCGCTTCACCCGTCGAGATCGGGCGTATATCCGGATTGCCGGTCGTGCAAGATATACAGTGTCTGGGCGATTGGTTGTATGTGGCCTGTTATGATTCCGGCGTATACATCTACAACCTCACAGATCCCACTACGCCGGAACTGGCGGCGATTTATACCAACGATACGGAAACCCATCGAATCATGGATATCCAACTGCAAGGGTCATTACTTGTTGTCCTAAATATCGTGTACGGGATGGATGAAGATACGTCCAAGCTGGAACTGCTGGATGTTTCCGATCCTTACCATCCGGTTCTTCTGGGCGGGAAGATGTTCGGCGGAGCAGGGTTCGAGCTGGCCCTGGGTACCAACCATGCATATATAGCTGATAATAGAAATTTGGTGACAGTGATCGATTATTCTCAGCCAGACCAGCCGACTTTCGTCAATACAGTCAATACCCGTTTTTATCACACCCGCTGTGCTGTGGTGGCGGAAAATACGCTCTTTGTGACGGATGATGAGACAATCCAGGCCTTCGATCTGCTGAATCCGGACGCACCGGTGTTGCAATACGTCTACCGTTCTCTCTCTCCTAAGGCCATACCATCACCTATTCGGGAAAAGACGGCTTCAAACTCATACTGGTTTCCCTAGGCGCCGATGGACAGCCGGGTGGTACCGACAAGGATAAGGATGCTATTCTGTAGAAGAGTATAACTTTTCATCTGAATCGGGTTGGCTGGTCGGCATCCTGAATCGCCTGCTCGGTCACGGGTAGTCAACCCCGAGACCTGATCGGATCCAAGATGGAGAGAATCCCAGAGTGAGAAGGGAGGGCAGCGCATCGGGTGTCGAATCAAGGGAGTTGATGTTTTCCTCTCTACCGCAACATGCCCAGTCTCTGGCCGGCCTTTCAGGCCTCTATTTTTAGGGGGGACTCTTTCCGGGGGTTCGCTGCGCTCACCCCCGGCTAGAGGACGGGTCGGCCCTGCGGGCCTTCATCCTTACTTGTACGACTGTCTGGGGATTCGTGGCGTTCACCCCCGGCAACGAGACGGGTCAGGCTTCGTTTCGTCGGTGGCGAAACTTCGCCCTGGCAAGTCGGCCCTGCGGGCCTCCTTCATTCACTTCGGATTCCTTTTTCGCGGCAGGTTGATCCTGCGGGCTTTTTCAATCGTCGTCACATTGCCCGTAAAGCGAAGATCCTGCTTTCAGTCCCGCAGGGACGCCCGGCGAAAGCCCAGGGTGAGCGCAGCGAACCCTGGGTAAGGCGGCATCACCCGAAGCGTTCTGAAGGAACGCCCGTCCTCCGGATCTGAAACCCGACGGAGCACCGTTCAGCATCCCTTCCGGATCCGACCAATGATTCTGATCGGATGAACCATTCTCTATTGCCTCATTATTTTTCCGGCCGGCCTTTCAGACCTCCTTTATCTTCTTAGGGGCTTCCTTTCCGGGGGCTCGCTACGCTCACCCCCGGCTACCATCGCGGCCGCCCTCCGAGCCTCCGGCAAACCGAGTGTAAAGGCGGGGTATGCTATTCATGAACCACGACATCCGCACGTCAAGTCCATTCTCGTCATAACAGGATGGTGGGACATGACCGGCGGCAGCCGGACCGCCCCGTTACTGGTAAATCTGAATGTGGGAAAAACAAAAGATGGAGGGAAACTCCCGGGGAACACTCAACCGGCATCCAGGGCCGCCGCTTCCAGTGACTGGAGCTGCTGGAGGGACCGCTGGATATCCAGTCGCGCCTGCTGTGCCGCCTGCTCAAACTCCTGCTGCCGCTGGGCGCACTTTTCGAGGAACTGTTCCGAGGCCTGCTCGATCTGGGTCCGTGCGGTCCAGTATTTCGATTTCATCTGTGCCTCAAGCTGGTCGAGCTCCTGCCGGGACTGCTCGGCAGTGGCCATGATCTGCGTCTGCAAGCGTCCGAGTTCCACCGCGGCCTGTCCATATCGCTCCATGACCCGTTCGCGGAGAGACTGAACCTGCTCACCAACCTGGTCCCGCTTTCCATCCAGGCTTGTTCGCATCTGCTGCGTGTATTCTCGGACTTGCCGGCAGTGTGCCTGGAGCTCTTCGTCGATCTGGGCGATCTGTTCCAGGGCCTGCTCGTGCAACGCCTCCAACCGATGCCAGGCTTCCCTGATCCGCGAGCGGTAGCTCTCCAGCACGGCTGAAATGTCGTACACCGGCAACCGGATCTTCTTGATATGAAAGGCGGGCAAGGCGAATCGCTTCTTCTCCAACTGCAGGGCCCGCCGGTTTTTCTCATAGATCACATCCGGCTCGTAGGTCCAGCCCGCGGCCAGCCGGGCGGCTTCGCGGCGGGAAGTGAACAGCATGACACGTCCCAACAGGGGTGCGATCAACCGGGCGAGTGCGCCGAAATCCGCATAAATTTCCCGGAGCAGGGAGGACATTTTCCGCTGCATGGGGGCATCGTCACCATACCAGCGGGTCATGGCCCAGACGGCTCCGGCATAGGCGGCTCCCAAACCCTTGGCCCCGTTCCTGAAACGGCGGACGATCCGTGGGTCGGGGTGATGACGATATTTCCGCCAGCCTTGCAAAGTGGTCTTGGCAATGCGGGCCAGACTGGGTCCGTTGATCTGGAAATCCTGTTCGAAGGCGCGCAGCAGAAATGTTTTTTCCTGGCCGGCCGGAATGTGTGGATGGCGGTAGTTAAACCGTTCCTGACCGTGGGCATCGGCCAAAGGGCACTCCTCTTCGCTCAGCAGCGTGCCGTCGGCCTGGTGTTCCCGGTACAAGGGGGTCCCGGGTACGGGGGTGTAGAGCATGAACTGGTGGAAGTCCGTCGCATGCTCCACGGCCCAGGCGATGGCCTCGTCCATGTTGTCCGGCGTGTGTTCCTCCATGCCGATGATGGTGGAACCCAGAACACGGATGCCGTGGGCCTGGTATTCCCGGACCAGTTCCCGCGTGTCCACCCCGTCCAGCTTGGAATACTTGCTGTTCCGGCCTTCCAGACCAAGCCAAACCCATGAGATGCCCAGGCTGATCAGCTGCTCCATGCTGTAGGAGCGCAGGGCCTTGGCCGAGCTGAAAACATAAAACGCCCAGCTCTTATCATGCTGCTGCATGAGTTCCAGCAGGCGTAGGGCACGTTTTTTATAGAGCAGGAAGTTCTCGTCGAGGATGAAAAACGAATGGACCTTCAGCCGTTTTTCGATCTGTGTGAGTACGGTGAAGAGTTCATCGCCTGTTTCATAAAAGATGACCGAGTGACCTTTCCCGCCGAACAGGGCGGAGGTGGAGCAGAAATTGCAGCCTATGGGACAGCCGACCGAAGGCATGACCACCGCCGCCATATTTCTGGCGGGCACCGGGATGCCCATGATCCGGGTGCCGAATCCGGAGAGGACGGCCGGGTGAAGAATGGGTGCCTCCACATCCTGGCCCAGGTATTGGCGGAACCAGCGGATCCCGTCCCCCTTGCAGATGTGATCGGCGTCGATGATGTGTTCAAGTCCGTCCTTGTTGGCGATATGACCACCGACCACGATGGTGGCGCCGGGTTGGTGCCGCCGAATCTCCCGGCACATCTTTTTCACCTTGCCGATGTTGGGAATGATGGCACTGATCCCAATGACGTCGTATGGCGTGGTGGCGAGTTCATGCATGAACCGATCCAGGGAAGGAAAATCGAGGATGGTACATGGCGCATCGATATTGGCCTCGATCATGAGCAGACCGGTGGTTCGGTGAAACATGCGCAGGGAGAATGGACCCTGCACCCGGGTCACCTGGTTGTGATAGAGCTCCATGGGATTGACCCGGCGGCTGCCGTATGAGTCGTCCTGGGCGTAGGGACCAAAGACCCCGGTGAGCAGGATCCGGGTGTTGGCGCCGTTGTCGTGCCTGTTTTTTGTCGCCATCAAAACCTCTCGGGTTGTATTCGCCGGGTGTCTCCGCCGTTGCATGACGGACCGGGATCGTGCGGGGAACAACGGGCTCTTCTGGCCGTGTCGGGCGCAGTCGGCGTTTTGTTTTCCGTCGACACATAGTGCCACATCACAGCGGTTATTGCAATGTAAATGAACAGGGAACGGTTCGCGGCGGGTCCCGCCGGGCGGAGCGAACGGCCGTGTAAGCTACGCGGGTCTGGGGTTTCCCCGTCCGGGCCGGCGGTATGGATTTTTTCGGTTTGTGCCATCGGTGCCGCCTGGCAGATGATGAGGCCGCGTCCATGGTGGATTCCACATCGACGGGAATATATGGCACCTTCGCCATGA
>JAFGRT010000072.1 GCA_016935015.1 Acidobacteriota bacterium
CTTTGGGGGGGGGGAATGAGTCGGGGATCGATCGGCCGTGGATATTCGACTACGACCACGACAACGAAGCGTGCCTGGTAGGGATCATAAATACCAAATCATTTTTCTCACAGTGACGCGGTGGCGCAGAGAGAAGAAAGAGTTATCGTTAAGAATCTCAGGCCCAAATTCTTCCCCGCGTCACAGCGAGAAATATTGTTTTTTCTCTCGCCGTGGCGAAGTTGTTGTCTTGTGCTTTTTCCGTTCCTTTTGAGTGAATGGGGTCGGACCAAGGCAAATAATTGTAATATAATTTATTAAGCAAGATATCCACAGGAATTTGAGCCTTAAAAGGCGCTTTTTAGGGTAAAAATGGAAGGATTCCCTCCGGAGGATACCTGAAAGCCCTTTAGATTGCCCCAAGATGCCGACCATGTTCAGAACGGCACCATTTTTTCATGTATTTCTGGTCGGCCCTTCAGGCCTCCATTCTTCCTGGAGGAATCCTTACCGGGGGCTCGCGTTGCTCACCCCCGGCTAACGGACGGTTCGGCCCTCCGGGCCTCCATATTTCTTGTGGGTATCCTGATGGTCATTGCCTGCCACCCCGGGCAGGGGTGGAGGGTTGGTAGCCGGTGGCGGCGCCGGAGGCACGGCCACCGGTCAGTATGGCCTCAATTCGTGGCCGCCCCGGGCAGGGCGGCCGGAGAGTGCGCATCATCCGTCCGCCGATAATATTCCGAATATGAGGCGACTTCAATCCGGAAAGAGAGCGTAACAATGCCCCGATTTTCCCCGCGCCCCGCCCTGGGGCGCGAAAATCCAGCCCAAACGCATCCATCCGGTGGCCGCACCTCCGGCGCGGCCACCGACTGCTTTCCCCGCACCGCTCCGCGGCGCACTGGGAAAGCCGCTCTCTCTTCGTCACTCACCGGTGGAGACATAGAGGACCGGTCCGCGCCCCGCTCCATAAACGTTCTTTTAATCATCAGAATATGGCGAATGACCGTGGAGATCGCTCTCTTCCTTCCTTCCATCCATCTATGTTGTCTATCCAATCAGCCGATTTATCAGGATATTGAGCCACTCGAACAACACGTGAGGATCAAGCCACTGCAGAGGAGCGATTCAGCAACCATCGCGATAACGAGCCGGCGACTACGACAACGATTACGACAACGACAGAGCCAGGGTTACTCAGGTATCAGGCAACCTTCCCGCAATGATCGTTGCGCTCACTCCATAAAAATACTAGAATTTTCTTTTTGATACGGAATTTCAAATCAACAGAGGAGAAAGATATGCGGAATTGGCGGAGGATCGGCCCGTTGGGATGGTTGGCGATTTTGTTCTGGCTGGGCGCCATGGCATGCCTGGCCGCGGAAATCGAGGTTGTCAACGCGGAGTTCGAACAAAGCCTGCCCTCGGGCGCGCCGGTGAGCTGGGAGCGTGTCGGCGACACCGCCCCGGGCAACAGCATCGGCCTCGATGGGGATATCATCCGCGACGGGGAGCACAGCCTGCGGATCAGCAACGTCACACCCGACCGGGCGGTGATCCAGTCGGCACCGGTGACGCTGCAGGTGGGGCACCTGTACCGTCTCCGCGCCTGGGTGCGCACCGCGGAGGCCTTCGCCGATCCCACCAGCCAGTATCCCACGGCGGTGCCGGCCTGCCTGACCATGGCTTCCTTTCCCTTCACCAATCATTCGCCGGCCCTGGGAGCGACCCGCGACTGGACCGAACTGCAGGTCCTGTTCATCGCCACCCACCAGGAGGACCGGGTCCGCCTGCACCTCGGTCTGAACGGGACGGCCACGGGCACGGCCTGGTTCGATGACGTGGTTCTGGAGAAGGTCGAGGACATCACCGAGTTCATCGCGCCGGAGACGGTACGCCGCTTCGGCCCGGCCTACCGGTACGACGACCGGGGCTGGATCTTCGTCCACATCGAGGGCGAACCCTACGCGCGGGGCTACCAGCTGGGCCGCCTGCTGTCCGAAGAGATCGTGGCCTACATGAGCAAGCTGGCCATCCAGAAGAACCGCCATGACTCAGCGACCGGCTGGCGGGACATCCGCTTCATGACGGAAGCCATGATGCTGCGCAAGTACGACGAGGAATTCCAGTTCGAGATGAAAGGGATCGCCGATGGCGCCGCCGCGGCCGGCGCCGAGTACGACGGTCGACCGGTGGATTTCGTGGACATCGTCTGCCTGAACTCCGTTATCGACCTGGGCCAGATGGAGGACGCCCTGCCGCACACGGCCAGCGCCGTCAGTGGCATTAATTTTCTCAAGACTGAGGACGAACTTCTCACATCTATCCACAATCATAAATGCTCGGCCGTGGTGGCCTCCGATTCGGCCACCGCCGACGGCCGTTTTGTATTCGGCCAGATTTTCATGTGGTACGGCTACACCGGCGTGCACTGGAACGTCATCTGCGACGTGCAGCCGTCGCAGGGGCACCGGTTCGTGCACCAGACCTTCCCCGGCGGCATCCATTCCGGGTCCGATTTCTACATTAACACGGCCGGCCTGGTCATCGGCGAGACCACCGTCCGCCAGACACCCTACAACCAGGACGGCACGCCCCAGAGCAACCGGATCCGCCAGGCCGTCCAGTACGCCGACACCATCGACGACGTGGTGCGGATCATGACCACATCCAACAACGGGCAGTACACCAACGAATGGCCCTTCGCCGACGCGCAGACCGGCGAGTTCGGCATCTTCCTGCTGGGGACCGACCGCCACCGCCTGTGGCGCTCCTCGGAAAAGGAGTTTCCCGGCGGCCTGACGGATTTCTACTGGTGCAACAACAACAACAAGGACCCGCGAGTGCGCGAAGAGTACGTGGTCAATCCCGACAACGCCCCGTACGATCTGATCTTCCGGCCCTGGAACCGCGATCTTGCCTTCAACGAGTTCTACCGGACGCACCAGGGGCGCATCGACACCACCGCTGTGGTTAACCTGTGGGCCTCATCGCCGATCAACCGCGCCCACGCCTGTGACGGCAAGATCACGTCGGCGGAGATGGCCGAACAGCTGGTCTTCCTGGCCCACCACGGCAAGCTGACCCTGCGCCACAAAATGCCCGGCGGCCGCTGGATCTCCGATTTGCCGGGGGCGACGCCCCATCTGAGCCTGGGCTATTCGGTGCCCAGTCCGCTGTGGGTGACGCCGAAGCTGCAGGCGCTGCCCGCCGGCGAGGAAGAGCACGACCACGTCGCAGCAACGGAACTGGATCTCGGCGCGGAGGGTGAGGTCTACGGAGTGGATGTTAGGCGGCTGTGGCGCAACACCGTGTATCCTGTCTCAGCTGGCGAGAACTGGCTGGTCAGCGGCTCGGCCGCTTACTGGCGCATGCTCAACGATCTGCCCAACGAGGCCGTCGCGGCGGCCGACACCTTGGCCGACCAGCTGGCCGAGCTCAACTGCCGCTATTTGTATACTGTCTCCCGCGAGGGTGGGCTGGCACCGGCGCAAGCCGAACTGCGCTACGACCGCTACAAGGACTACGAGATCCCGCGCATCAAGGGCACTTTCGCCCTGCATCAGCTGCGCCTGCTGCTGGGCAATGACCTCTTTCTGAAGGTGATGGATGCCGTGTACACCGAATTCGCCGGCCGGGAGCTGACCACCAACCAGTTCATCGCCCGGGCGGGCACCATCAGCGGCCGGGATCTGGGGCCGTTCATGGCCCAGTGGTTCGAGCGCGACGGGCTGCCGGACCCGCTGGTCTCGGTCCTGGTGGAGGCGCGCGGCGAGAACGATTTCGTGGTTCGTCTAGATGTGACGCAGTTAGGCGAGCCTTACCGGCTGGCGGGGATGGTGGACATCCGCGGCGAGGAAAAAACGTACCGCCGGCGGGTGGACCTGGACGGCGCCGCAACGCTGCTGGAGCTGCCCGTGCCGGAAATGCCGCGGGAAATCGTTTTCAACGCCGGCAACGACTTCCCCGTACCCCGGGAGCGCTTCTATACCCTGGCCAATTTCATCGACGATTTCCATCACACCCTCATCGTCTACGGCACGGCCCGCCAGATCGAGGCCAACCACAGCCTGGCCCGGCGCTGGCAGGAAACGGTGGCCGACGCCTATGTGGAGATTCTGCCCCCTCTGCGCAAGGATTGTGAGATCACCGACGAGGAGATGCGCACCCACGACCTGATGGTGCTGGGCGAAGCGGCCGACAACACCCTGCTGGAACGGCTGCGGGACGAGATCCGCGGCTTGGAATTCGGCCGGGGCTGGTTTCGCTGGCGGGGAGAGCAGTACGCCCGACCTGACGACGGCCTGGTGCTGGTCGTCCCCAATCCGTTCAACGAGGAGAAGGTGCTTTACCTGTTCCTCAGCAACAGTGCGCTGCAGCTGTATCACATGACCACCGAGTGGAAGCGGAACATTCCGTCGTGGGCTGTCTATCGGGCCGACGAGATCGTGCGCCAGGGCTATCACGAGGTGGGCGCCTTCAGCTTCACCGGGGGGGATGGTCACGATCATTGAAGAGGTTCTTCCCGGCAGCAGGAGGAAGGGAGGATGTCATGCATTATCGACCGCTGGGCCGCACCGGCGTCCGGGTGTCGTGCCTGTGCCTGGGGGCGCTGAATTTCGGTACGCCCACGCCCGAACAGGAGTCCATAGAGATCATCCACCGGGCGCAGGAGGCCGGCGTCAACATCATCGACACGGCCAACTTCTACAACCTGGGGGAGAGCGAGCGGGTGGTGGGTCGGGCTCTGCAGGGCCACGGGCGGGAAAAAGTCCTCATCGCCACCAAGTTCCATTTCCCCATGTCCGACGACATCAATGCCCGGGGCAACTCGCGGCGTCACCTCATGCTGGCCGTGGAGGATTCCCTGCGCCGGCTCGGCACCGACTGGATCGACCTGTACCAGATCCACCGGCCGGTCTTCGACATGCCCCAGGACGAGACCCTGCGGGCGCTGGACGACCTGGTGCGCCAGGGCAAGGTGCGCTACATCGGTACGTCCACCTTTCCGGCCTGGCTGGTGATGGAAGGCCTTGCCCTGAGCGAACGCTACGGACTGGCCCGCTATATCACCGAGCAGCCGCCCTACAACCTGCTGGACCGGCGCATCGAAAACGAGCTGGTGCCGCTGGTCCAACGCTACGAACTGGGCCTGCTGACCTGGGCGCCCCTGGCCAGCGGCGTTCTGGCCGGACGGTATTCCAGCGCCGCCGACGTGCCGGCCGATTCCCGGGCGGCCCGGGTGGGCAGCTACGTCGTGGATCGGATCACTCCGGAGGGGATCCGGGTGGGGCAGCGCCTGGCCGAGCTGGCGGCGGAGAACGGCCTGACCGCTTCACAGCTGGCCCTGCTGTGGGTCAAGGAGCAGCCGGGTGTCACGGCGCCCATCATCGGCTCGCGCACCCGCGCCCAGCTGGAGGAGATGCTGGCCGTGGCCGACCGCGGTCTGTCATCCGAGCTGGCGGCCGCCCTGGACGAACTCGTGCCGCCCGGCAGCGCCGTGGCCAACTTCCACAACAACAGCAACTGGATGAAGATGAAAGTCTGCCTGACGGATGTCCACCTGAATCAGGAACGGCCGGGGGAGTCGTCCTGAACGTTTCGGGCGGCAGTCAGCCGAGGTTTTTTGACGGGTAGCGCCGCCCGCAGGGCAATTGGCGGCATCGATTTTCGGTTTGTTTCATCCAATGTCCTGATAAACATCATCATGCACAATCAGGCGCCCGAATCGCCTGTGGAGGAGTCATCACCATGAAACCGCAACGCTTGAGAGTTGTTTTTGGACTGATCTGGCTGGCCGTCGCCGGCGTGGCCCTGGCCACCGACAAGGCGCCACTTACGGCGGAGACCATGTGGCAGTTGAAGCGGTTGGGCGCGCCCAGCCTGTCGCCCGACGGCCGCTGGGCGGTGCTGCCCGTCACCGGCTTCGATCTGCAGACGGACAAGTCGTCGACGGATTTGTGGCTGGTGCCCACGGACGGCGGCGCCGCCCGCCCGTTCACCAGTCATGCCGCCGGTGAAGGCGAGCCGGTCTGGAGCCCCGACGGCCAATGGATCGCCTTCACCGCCAAACGGGACGGCGACGAGGAGAGCCAGCTGTATGTCATCCCCCTGGCCGGCGGCGAAGCGCGCCGCGTCACCCAGGTGCCCACGGGCGTATCGGCCCTCCGGTGGTTCGACGATTCCCAGCGGGTGGCCTTTATCAGCCGGGTGTGGGAAGACCTGGGGGACTGGGAGAAGCACAAGCAGCGGCTGAAGATGCGCCAGGAGTCCAAGGTTTCCGCCCGGCGCTGGGACATGGTGCCCATCCGCTACTGGGATCATTGGATTGACGACCGCCAGGCCCACGTGTTCGCCGCCGATATCCACACGGGCGTGGTCAAGGCCGTCACCCTCGGCACCGGCCTGGAACTGTCGCGGGAGGGCGCTGGAACAGGGAGTTATGACCTGTCGCCTAACGGGCAGGAAATCGCCTTTGTGGCTGATACGAACCACAACGGAGTGGATCCGGACGAAAATATCTACCTTCTGACCATGGGCGAGACGGAAGCCCGGAACATCACCGCCGACAATCCGGCGCCGGACGCCGCCCCCCTCTTCAGTCCCGAAGGCCGCTGGCTGGCCTTTGTCCAGCAGACCATCCAGGGCTTTTACGGCGACACCCGGCGTTTGGTGTTGTACGATCGGCAGCAGGCAGAGAGCCGGGTGGTGACGGCAGCGTGGGACCGCTCGGCCGACGGGCTGGTCTGGCTGCCCGACTCCTCGGCGTTGCTGGGGGCCATCGACGATGCCGGCCACAACCGCATCTACCGGATCGCCCTGGACGGAGAAGTGAGCAAAGTCACCGGCGAGAACAGTTTCGGGGCACTGGATGTGGCGGCGACGGATGAGGGATTCACCGTTGTCGCTTTGCGGCAGTCCTTTACCGAGCCGCCGACGCTGGTGGCGGTGGATCCGGCGGAAGGAACCGTCACCAAGCTATCCACCTTCAATGACAACATCCTGGCCACCGTCGACTTCGGCACTTACGAGAGCGTCACGTATCCCGGCGCCAACGGCGACGAAATCCAGATGTGGATCAACTACCCGCCGGGCTTCGATCCCGCCCGCCAATGGCCCCTTTACCTGCTGCTGCACGGCGGCCCCCATAACGGCGTCACCGACAGCTGGCAATGGCGCTGGAACGCCCAGATCTTCTCCGCCTGGGGCGTCGTCACTGCCTGGCACAATTTCCACGGCTCCAGTGGCTTCGGTCAAGAGTTTTGCGACGCCATCAATCCCGAACGGGCGGAACTGCCGTACATCGATACCATCACGGCGGCCGAGTGGCTGGCGGCCAAACCCTGGATCGACGCCGGCCGCATGGCCGCCGGCGGCGGCAGCTACGGCGGTTATCTGGCTAGCGTCGTTCTCGGTCGGGTGCATCCCTTCCAGACCCTGGTGGCCCACGCCGCCGTGTACAATCTCATCACCCAGTACGGCGCCGATTACGGGGCCGGTCAGCGCCGTCATGGCGAACACTGGGAGGAGACGGAGCAGTTTTTTCGCAATTCACCCCACACCGGGGCCGGAAATTTCAACACGCCGACCCTGGTCATCCATGGCCAGCTGGATTACCGTGTCCCCCTGAATCATGGTATCGAGCTCTATCAGACCCTGAAAAACCGGGGCGTACGCACCAGCCTGATCTATTTCCCCGACGAGAACCACTGGGTGTTGAAAGCGAACAATTCCATCTACTGGTACAGCGCCAAGCAGGACTGGCTGGACGAATTCATCGGTCACGGACCGACGGATCAATGATTCACGGCCGATGGCCACGCTGTAACAACGGAAACGCCCGGCTCTCCGGCAAGGGGAGAGCCGGGCGTCTTTCTTGGTGTATCCGAAGGGGAGAAGCAGCGATTCACGACGGGCGATCAACGCCCCCCAATGATCGATAGCCCGACCATGATGCGGACCTGATCGGCCTCATTATCGCCCGTCTGCCGGATATAGTCGATCTGGAATGGACGCAGGTAGATGTGGTCGGTGAGGCGGATATCCACGCCGCCGCCTATGAGGAAGGCGAACTCGGCGCTGGACGTGCTCAGCGTCTGTCCGCCTACCAATAGATCGAACTGGGCCTGACCGGCTCCCACCAGGAAATGGGTGAAGGGGACATAGTCCTCGTTTTCCCAGAAAGCCAGCTTCGGCCCGATGAAAAAATTGTAAAACTCGAAATTGTCCCGGTAATGACCGCTGATGTCCGCCTCCACCGCCAGGTAGTTGTTGAAGTAGTACGAAAGCCCGATATCCCACCCGGCACCGAAATTCACTCCTTCCGACCGCATGTAGGCATAACCGCCATGGAATTGAAACCGGGGCGCATCCTGAGCCAGCGCCGCCCCGGACAGGATCACGACCGCCAAAAGGTACATCCACTTTCTCATTGAGTCCTCCTTTTGCTGAAATATCGCCGATTTGCTTTTTTAGATTCTTGTATATACGGTTGCGTTCAGCCACTTGCTTCTGTCATCTGAAAAAAATTCAACGGCCCTTCTGTTCCGGACAGTCGTCCGGTACCCGGGTTACATCCCCCGGCTGGAAACTATTTCCGGATTGGGGGCATTGGCCGGGGCCGGACGGACCCATGGTAACAAAACGTGAGGGGGGGGCGTACACTAGAGATGAACCTTTGAGCGTGAGCGCCACTCTCGTAACTATATTTCTGCTGGGGTGGGACATGAGATCATTATGGTGTAGCAGACTGGCCTGGATTCTTCTGCTGCTGGTCTTCGGGATGACCGTCCGGTCGGCCGGGCCCGACAGCCAGGCGGATGCTCCGCCGGCCACGGATATCGACACCTTCATGGAAAAAGTGCTGGTGCAGCGTCAAACCAACTGGGAAGCCCTGCACAACTACGTGTTTCGTGAAAAAGAGGTGCTGGAGTTCCGGGGCGGCCTGGACATCCCGGCGCTGCAGAGCTTCCGGCGGGAATACGTTTGGATCGTGCGCGACGGACTGCTGGTCAGAAATCCGGTGGTGGTCAACGGCGTCACCTTGTCCCCGGAAGAACAGCGGGCCGAAGAGAGCCGGTACAAGCCGAGCCCCACCGGCCGGGAAGTCAGCCTGGGCGGCGTGCCGGACCGGGAAAGCTTCCTCACCTTCAAATTCGAGCGCGGCAACTATTTTTTCGCCGGCCGCCGTGAATTCCGGGGACGGCCGGTGGTGGTGGTGGAATATTATCCGGAACGTCTGTTTTCCGGTGATGACGGCGGCGATGAATATGAAAACATGCTGGACAAGACCACCCTGGTGACCATGCTCATCGATCCGGCCGAATACCAGATCGTAAATGTTACCTTCGACAACGTCGGGCTGGATTTTCTGCCGGGCCGCTGGCTGGTGCGGGTGGAGAAGTTGTGGGCTACCATGACGTTGGGGCAGCCGGTGGAAAACGAGTGGCTGCCCGAGGGGATCCGGTTGGAGGCCCGGGTGACCACCGCCATGGGTGACATGACGGCCTACTATGAGCGATCCTTTTACGAGTATCGCCAGACGGACGTCAAGGTGAAGTTCTATGCCGGCGAGGTGCTGGAGGAAAAAGATGAGAAATAAGCCGCTCTGCCCCGGCCTGATCACCGGGCTGATTTTCCTCACCGCAATCGTGGTCATGGGCGCGTGGGAGCTGCGCACCATCCGCGTCCACGGCAACCACAGCATCCCCGACAATGAAATCATCCGTCTGGCCGGCATCTCGGAGGGGCAGAGCATGACGGACGGCGACCTGGAGGATATCCGTCGCCGGCTGCTGGACAGCGGCCGCTTTGCCCAGGTGGATGTCAAGAAAAGATACCTGTCTCTGGAGGAAACGGGTCCCGTGGCCGTGGTCATCATGGTCCAGGAAAAGGAAGTGGCTTTCAAAAAATTCATGTTCGCCCCCATCCTGGAACTGACGGACGAGTACGGCTTCACCTACGGCGCCCGGGCGACCTGGGTGGAACCCCTGGGCAAACGTGACCGGTTCTCCTTTCCCCTGAGCTGGGGCGGCCACAAGCAGGCGGCGGTGGAGACGACCTTCGACTTCGGCGAACCGGCGGCAACGCCTCACCAGCTGTTTTTCAGCTTCGGCTGGCAGCGCCGCGAAAATCCACACTATGAGCTGGACGACGAACGCGTGGCGGTGCGAGGGGGCTGGAGAACCCGATTCCGTTGGATCACCATGGATGTCGCTGCGGGCTGGTCGGATATCAGCTTCAACGGGACCGATGACCGGATGTTTAGCCTCGGTGCCGGTGTCGCCTTCGACAACCGGCCCGACCGAAACCTGCCCACGGACGCCGTCTATCTCGGCTATCACTGGGAGCGACTGGAACCGGATCTGACCGACGGCGCCAACCGCCATACCATCGACCTGCGCGGTTACAAGCACCTGGTCGGGCAAAGCGTCCTGGCGGCCCAGCTCCGATATGATCTGGCCGATGGGCCGCTGCCCGACTATGAGCGTCCATTCCTGGGGGGCGGCGCCACCCTGCGCGGCCACGGGGCAGGTCGTTACATCGGCGATAACCGGCTGATCGGCTCGGTGGAAGTCCGGTGGCCCCTGTCCCGCCCGATGGCCTGGTACCGCTATGGATTGAGTGTTTTTGTGGATACGGGCGCGGCCTACGATTATGGCAAGTCCCTGGGGGATGCCCGGTTCCGCTATGGCACCGGTGTGGGATTCTGGGTCTTCGCCGCCATGATCGGCTTCAAGGTGGAGGCCGGCTATGATTTTGACGAATCAGTGAAGGTTCATTTCAGCACGGGCTTCCGGTTTTAATCATACCGCACCGATGGGCATGATGCATGATGGCCGCCGTTCTCAGTCCAGGGAAACGAGAACAAACGCGATGATACCGGCTGCGGCGCACACAAGTACCATGAAAACCACGATGCCGATGGTCACCATGGGCATGATGGACGAACTCTTCGCCCGGAAGGAACGTTCGAACTGTTCCGCCGAGGACTCCTCCGTCCGCACCTCCGGGGGCGGCAGCTTTTCCATGATATCGGCCAGATCCAGCAGCGCATCCACCTGCTGATGCAATTCCTGCGCCGTCAGAGGGAACTGGAAGGCCATGAGGCTCTGGCTGCCGTAAAACCGGAGGCGCAGGCCGCCCGGTCGCAGAATGACATCATGGCGTTGGAACGAACCGGGGGCGGCCAGGCGGCGCAGCAGGTCACCGACGCCCGGCTGCTTCAGGAGTTCATGGGCCCATGGGTCGTTATGGGCGTAGACCAGGAGATCGCCCAAACCCAGCGGGTTCAGATCCAGGGGCGTGCGCTTGAACAACGCGGCCAGCATGGGCGAATCGTTGGCTTTCAGGGTCACGGCCAGGCGGGTCGGGATCTGCAGGGGAATGTCCGCCTCCACCACGGGACCACGGGAAAAATACACCGCCAGGCGCCGACCACGGTACTCGCCGTGATATTGACGGAACCAGAGCTGGTACTGGCTGCCGCTCAATCCGAAAGGCGCGGTAACGGCATCCAGTCGTCGTTTGCGTTTGGTGAAGGTGATATAGAGGGCCAGGAATCCGCCCCCGAACAGGATCAGCAAAAACAGGGCCGCGGGCAGGATGAGCCACCAAATGCTGGCATGGGTGTTCATGACGTACCCCATGGGCAGAAAAATGAGCAAGATGCTCAGGGGAATCACGATCGCCATGCTGACCAGCATGATAATGATTCCGCGGCTGCAACCTCTCATTCCGGCTTTGGCAATCCCGGTCATGATCTTCTCCTATCGGTATTCATCGGTGTACGGAGGCGCTGATCCGGTGGGCGTCCCCCGCGAAGAACGCGAATACACCCGCCCGGTCCAGGTTATGGTTGTGGTTACTCACAAAATCTAGCCGTCGAACAGGCTGTCTCCGTTTCTGATTGCGAAATGATAGACTGCTTTTTCTATTGTACAAACAAGGGAGGCGGGAGACAAGACGATTGATACCGGAATCCGAAGAGGCTCCCGTCCATCGGTTCATAGTACCAAGGGGATTGACCAGGCAGGAATGAGGTGTACGGGTAACGAAAGTGTTCCTTTGACGCATGTGGCCAGGGCCCGCCGGCGGACAGGAACACCACCAGCCGGCGGGATTGGAACCGGACGTCGACGGTATGGCCGCTCAGTGACCGGTAGTGGGATCGGGTTCATCGCTTTGAAAGATTTGCAGTGCGGCGGCAGCCGCCCGGTTCTGCGGGTTCTGCGCCGCATACTCTGCCAGAACGGACACCGCACCGGACAGAGCGTTCTCCGGTAAAACATTCCGAATGAACCGGGCCAAATCCGCTGCATCCGCCTCTCGATCCAACAAGACGGCGGTTTGCATGATTTGAAAAAATTGCTGCGGAGAAAAATCATATCCTTCCGGATCTGTTTGATACAGCGAATGCCACAGCTGGACGGCAGCCTCCCGGCCGGTGGTCTTCAATTCGGCCAGCACCTTGAGGCTGGCCAGCGGTGGGCGAAGTTGAGGCGGTTCCTGGCCGAGCAGGATATCGACGGCGGCATAGGCAATCATTTCCACCGGGGCTGGGATGAAATTGCATAACACCACGACGGCTGTTTTACGCTCCGGCAGCATGACTAGCATCGTGTTGAAGCCGACGTCTCCGCCGCCATGTGAGATGGTTTTTTCACCCTTGTATTCACCGATAAACCAGCTCAGTCCAACCTGGCGGGAACGGCCGGCATCCGCCTGGGGGCGCCAGAGCTCGTCGTAGGCCACCGCCGGCAGGATCCGTTGCCCCGCCCGTTCGCCCCGATTCATATTGATCTCGGCCCAGCGGCACATCTCCAGGGCGCTGGAATGCAGGGTCGAACTCGGGCCGTGCATCCGGTTATAGGGATAGCCGTCCCAGGTGAACGTAACCAGTGTCCGCAAATGGGGGGCGGCCCACAATTCCGGCAGGTGTTCCGGCTTCAGAAACGTGCTGGCCGTCATCCCGGATGGATCCAGGATGTTCTGTTTGACATAATCGGCGAATGTCATGCCGGAGACCTTGCCGATCAGATCGCCCAGGCATTCGAAGGCCATGTTGCTGTAGCGGAATGTTTCGCCGGGCGGGTGTACCGGTTGCTGGTCGGCCAGACTGCGGACATACCGTTCCAGGGCCCCTTCGTCGTAGACGGGCTTGTCCCATTGATAATCTTCCACGTCGGGCATGCCCGAGGTGTGGGTGAGCATCTGGCGGATGGTGATCTGTGAATGATCGTGGCCCTGCAGCCGGAAGTACGGCAGGTACTTTGTCACCGGATCGTCGAGGTTTATTTCGCCCTCTTCCACCAGCTGCATGACAGCGGTAGCGACAAACGGTTTCGAGATGGATGCCATGTGAAACAGGGTGCGGATCGTTACAGGTTGGCGGTTCGCCAGGCTTTCAAAGCCGAACCCGCGGGCGTAGACGACTTGGCCGTCCTGAACGATTCCCACGGCCAGGCCGGGCAGATCAAAATGGGTGAGGGCCTGCTGCAGGTACGGGGTGAGCCGGGCGTCGATGCCCGCCCCGGTGTCATCGGCGATAATCTGGTCCGGCGTAGCCTCTTGCTGATCAGCGCAACCGAGAAAGCCGACCAGGATGAAGATAATCATAGTCCATTTGCCAATGCACGCGAACGTTTTCTTGGACATGATAGCTGATCCTTTCAAGATACTGTCGGCCGACAGGTGAGGCGATTATGGCTGTCCGGCCAGGAAAATGGAACTGTGGACATCAGCCTGTGTCTCTGAGTCAGCTGTGTTGAGGTTCGTCACTGTGATCCTGTTTATACGTGGAAATGGCGAAAATGTTGGCGGAATTGCGTGGAACAACTCACCACAGGATCCCCGCGGCCCAGCCAACGATCGGCCTGGTCGTCGTCGCGAGGGAAGTGTGCACCCCTCCCGTCTGTGTCATAGCGGTGGATTCAGCCGCCAAATGGCGAAGTTGAGGGCGGCGGCGAAACCGACCCAGAGTGCATACGGCACGAAGAGCCAGGCGGCGGCGACGCTATAGCGGCGGGCGAAGACCATGAACAGTATAATGAGGACAAGCAGCCCGCTGATATCGACCATCGCGAGATCCGGCCGGTGGAGTCCAAAAAAGAGCCACGACCAGAGCCCGTTGAGCGCCAGCTGCCCCGCCCAGCATCCCAACGCCGGGTTGAAACGACCGCCGGCGCGCCGCCAGACCCGCCAGCCGGCAATGGCCATGCCGATATAGAAGAGGGTCCACACCGGTCCGAACAGCCAGTTGGGTGGAGTCCAGACCGGTTTTTGCAGTGCCGCGTACCAGTCACCCGGTGGAAAGAGGGCGCCGCTGAAGGCCGTCGTCGCCACCAGGAGAAGAAAAACCAGCAGTGACCACATGGTGTCGGTTCTCCTGTTTCGAGCATTGGCAGGCTCGCGGTGGAAACGGCCGGTTTCCCGGCAGGTCACACCGCGGCGGTGCGGCCCGGCGTTCTCAGAAGATAAGCAGATAGGTCATACCAAAACTGACGTAGTCGTCATCTTCTTCGAACCGGGGCGAACGGATATCCTCGTCGGCCAGCCTGACGTACTGAATATGGCCGGAGATAGTCCCTTTGGGCAGCTTGATCGGCAGGGAAAGACGCACGGAGAAATCGGTCAGCCCCCAGGCGGCGTCGTCGGCCGGCATGCCGCCGCCCGAGCCGCCGCCGTTCACGCCGCCATCGCCCGGGCCATTTTTGGCGCGGGGATCGCCCAAAACCCCGCCACCGGAGCCGCCGGCCGCCGGCGGGCCCGGCTCACGGTCGGGGTTGCCGCGAAAATAGCCGCGCTTGAAGTCGCTGGAGCCGAAGCCGAGGCCGGCCGAAATCTCCAGTCCGTCGGTGATGTCCGGCGCGCCCAGGCCGATGGTGTGGGATCCGCCCAGGAGTAAGTAAGTGCCCCTAGTTTCGGCCACATCCTGGTAAAGGGTGACCATGGGCGACAGGGGCGCATCCACCATGATTCCGGCGAACACCTCGGCGGTGGTATCGAATTCCTGTTGGGAAAAGACATAGAGGGCCGCGCCGCCCGACAGCAGCACCCGGCCCCACTGACGGTCATAGGAGATGGAGAAATCGCCGCGGTTAAAACGGAAGGCGTCGCCGCCGTTCTCCTGATCCGTCAGGGGCATGTTGCCCCAGGCGCCTAGGGTGAAGTCGCCCAGCAGTACCGTAACGCCCGGCTGAAAGACCGGACCGTCATCGTTCTTGAGACCACGCCAGATGTAATTTGACTGGAAGGTGACGTCCAGGGCGGCGTCGGCGGCAGGCATGGCTCCCCACAGGCCCGCCGCCAGCAGGATCAGGATCATACATCTCATGGTCACCCCTGCGTTTTAAGCATTTCGGGCGGACGCCCCGCGTCCGTCACTCAAAATGGTAAAGAAAAACTATAGATTATGCAATCATTTGTCGAAATTTTTACAATATATTCATGATCCGGAATGGTTCTTCAGGGCCGATGCAAACACATAGAACTGGCAATGACACGGTTTATCTCTTAGAATACCATCCATGAAGCCACGGCATGCTAGGTTCGTCGAGAAAGGGCTCTATCTTTTTGTACTGGCGGTCAATACCGGGATCGTGCTGCTACTGGTGCTGCAGATCCGTAACGAAAAAACCGCCTACATGGAGCTGCGCAGCGAGGACGGCTTCCTGTTTCTGGAAAGTGTCAACCAAAGCCTGCAGGCAGCGCTGACTCGTCTTGAGCAAGACGCCGGCCGGCTGGAGCTGGAGGCAGCCGAACCCCACCTGTCAGAGGTTTTGACCCCACTGGCCGATTATCAGGACATTGTGTTCATCCAGGTGGAGTCCCTGGGCGGTCCCTTGTTTGGCACCGAGCCGAATCCCCTGGCGGCCGGGCTGGGCGGGCTAGGGGAGGATCCCCTCCTACAAGAGGCGGTGTACGGCGGGGCGCCTTTCACCCGCGAAATCACGTTCCAGGGCGAGGACGTGCTGGAGTGCGTGGCGCCCCTCTACCGCGACAGGGCCTTCGTGGCCCTCTTGCGCATCGGCCTCAGCCTGGAGTTTGTCGAGTACCTGGAATCGTCGTTCCGAAACATCGTTCTGGTGGCGTTGGGATTCATTCTCCTGCTGGATCTCATTTTCGTGTATGCCATCCTGATCAGCAAGCGGCTGGGACGGGAAGGAGCGCGATTCCGCGCCATCATGAACGAGATCGGCGACGGCGTCCTTGTCCGCGACCGGCGCGGCCGCGCGTTCCGCAACAGAAGTCTGGAGGTCCTTTTGGGCAGCGGGGCGGAAAAGCGTTTGCGCAATCTCCCGACGGAGATGGCCCGTATCAGGCACCATGAACGAACCCTACTGGTGTTGCGGGACTCCCTTCCGGATGCCGATGTTTTTATCGTCAAGGATATCTCCCTGGAGACCATCGCCGAGGAGACCCGCCAGCGCGAGCGGCGACTCTTTTCCATGGGCTGGCTGTCCAGCACCTTCGCCCACGAAATCCGGAACCCGCTGAATACCGTTTCCATGATTATCCAGCAGCTGCGTCTCGAATCCACCCTGCCCGAGCAGGAACAGCAGCTATGCGATATCCTGCATGCCGAGATCGGCCGGCTGAACAATACCGTTTCGGAATTTATCCAGGTGGCCCGTCAGCCGGCCGTCGAGATGCAGGACGTCGACATGGAGGCCTTTCTCGGGGAGATCCATCGCTTCTACGCGGCCGGCGGCACCGCCCTGGATCTGGAGATCCTGTGCCCGGCGGACAGTGATCTGATAGTGCGGATGGATGTGGAAAAAATGAAGGGCGTGCTCATCAATTTGGTGGAAAACAGCCGCCAGGCGCAAGCCCGACATATTCGGATCACCTGCCGCCGGCAGCCGCCTTTCGCCGTTCTCGATGTCAGCGACGACGGTGAGGGCATGAGCCCCCAGGTCCGCGAGCGGGCGTTCGAATTGTATTTTACCACTCGTCCCGAGGGGAGCGGCCTGGGACTGGCCACGGTCCACCGGCTCGTCGTGGCGCACGGCGGTATGGTGGACATTGAATCGACCGAAGGGCGGGGAACATCCATCTTTCTTTATCTGCCGCTGAGCAAGGGAGAAACGCCTGATGAAGCATCGGATCCTGGTGGTGGATGACGAACCCAACCAGCGAACAGTCCTTGCGGGCTTCCTGGGGAAACATGGCTACGACATCCTGACCGCGGAGTCGGCGGAAAAGGCGCTGACCGTTTGCAGCGCCACGCCGCCCGACCTCATCATCTCCGACATGAAAATGACCGGGAAAAGCGGTCGGGAACTGCTGGCCGAGATCCGCCGCGCCGATCCGTTGATCCCATTTATCATGATCACCGCCTACGGCAATGTCGACGAAGCCGTCGCCATCATGAAAGAAGGCGCAACGGACTATCTGGGCAAGCCGGTGAATCTCTCCGAACTGCTCCTCAAAATTGCCAAAGCCCTCGAGCAAAAGATGCTGCTGGAGGAGAACGAGGAACTGCGGCGGGAACTTGTAGACAGCCAGATGACGGAATCCATCCGGACCCGCAACCCCCGCATGCGCGAGGTGCTGAGCATGGCCGCCCGGGCGGCCCGGGCCGACGTGCCCATCCTGATCCTGGGGGAGAGCGGTACCGGCAAGGAACTGCTGGCCCGCACCATCCATTCCCTCAGTGCCGTCAAGGGCGGCCCGTTCGTGCCGGTGAACTGCGCCTCACTGAATCCGGGGGTCCTGGAGAGCGAGCTGTTCGGTCACGAACGGGGGGCGTTCACCGGCGCCGCTACTACCCGCAAGGGTCGGTTCGAAATTGCCCAGAACGGCAGTCTGTTTCTGGATGAAGTAGGCGACATCCCGCCCGAGATCCAGGTGAAACTGCTGCGCGTGCTGCAGGAAAACGAAATCGAGCGGGTGGGGGGCAACCAGTCCATTCCCGTTCGTTTCCGGCTCATCAGTGCCACCAATCGGGATCTGGAGGAGCTCATCCAGGCCGGGGGGTTCCGTGAAGATCTTTTTTACCGTATCAACGTGGTCTCCCTGCGGCTGCCGCCTTTGCGCCAGCGGCGCGAGGACATCCCGGTCCTGATGGATCATTTCCTGGGGTACTATAGCGAAAAGTACGGTATTGAGATGAAAGGCTTTTCCCGGGAAGCCAGGCAGCGCCTGCTGGCGTACGATTATCCCGGCAATATCCGCGAACTCATGAATGTCATCCAGCGCTCGCTGGTCCTGGCCCGGGGGGATGTCATCCAGACGGTCCAGTTTGATCAGGGGGCGTGTGCCGAGGCGGCGGGGGATACGGTTTCGACCGATGTCCCCGGCGGCACTCTGCCCGAAGCGGTGGAAAGTCTGGAGAAACGCATGATCATGCAGGCGCTGGAGGAGAACGATCACGTCCAGGTCCGGGCGGCCCGCCAGCTGGGTATCAGTGAGCGCAACATTCGCTACAAGATGGAAAAATACGGTCTCAAAGCGGAGGAGTGAAATCTCCGCTCCTGATGGCCGGCCCCAACTATTTTATAATCTTGCACGATTTCCTTCCTATGGGTCAACCTACCCCCGACCATCGGGGGGTGGCACCATCACTGTCGTTAGGCAGGTGACCAAACTGACGATTCGGCGGCGGAGCCCTCGTCAGAACCGACGAGCTCGGCTGCGGTGAAATTCTAAATTGCTTTATTAGATTCTTTTACGAATTCAATCAGGTTTGGCATGCCACATGCAGGTACCGGTTCATGAAGAGATTATTTTAAGGAGGATTCGTACATGAAACACCTGATGATGATCCTGAGCATGCTTTTGTTGACGTGCAGCCTGGCCGCGGCCCAGCAGGGCGGCGGTCGCGGCAACGGGGACGGAACCGGTAACGGTGAGTGCGACGGTTCCGGTTACGGGGAGGATCACGGCCGGAATGGCGGCCAGGGCGAAAACGGCGGCCCCCACGGTTCGGGTTATGACCTGAGTGCCGTGATCACTGTGACGGGCGAGATCGTCGACATGGACTTCTGTGAAGACGACGGCGTCCGCCGGCAGAAAGGCAATGCCTCTTTTTACCTGCGCACCGAGGCCAACGATCTCTATCTCGTGAATGTGGCCCCGGCCTGGTTCATGGAAAACCAGGAATTCCCGTTGGCCGTAGGCGATGTGGTCACAGTGACGGGCGCCCTGACGCAGGGTCAGGAAGAGTGTCAGCTGGACGAGGAAAACGTCTTCGTCATTCTCGCCGCGGAAATTATCAACGGCGAATTGGCACTGGTGCTGCGCGACGAACTGGGCTATCCCGTGTGGCGCGGCACCCGGGGCGCCGACAACGGCCGCAATCCCGGGACGTATATCGGTTACGACTATGATCCCGCTGCCGAAACCGTCGTCCAGGGCATCGTCGCCGGGATCGCCGTCGGCTGCACCGAAGAGAACACCTATCCAGGATACCATATCCTTCTGACACTGGACGACGGCAGCGACCTGCTGGTGGTGCTGGGGCCCTACTGGTACCTGGTCAACCAGGAGATGGATCTCACCGCCGGAACGGACGTCGTGATCACGGGCGTGTATGTGACGTTGGATGACGGCACGGAGATTTTCATCGCCCGGCTGGTGGAGTATGACGATACCACCATCGTGCTGCGGGACGAGAACGGCAGCCCTCTCTGGAAAAGCGTGCGGCGCGGCAACGGGCAGCAGTAATCCAGTGACCGCTTCCTGCTGACAGATTTTCGCCGGCTCTCCCCTGAAGGACGCAGGGGGGGGCCGGCTTCCCCTTTGGACGCTAGGGAATTCCGCCCGGATCTGGTATACTGAAAAAAAGCGGTGAACGGAATGAAGCCGTACAGAAGCAATAAAATCATTCTGTTGATTGGTCTGATGGTGGCGTCGGGCGCGTGGGCACCGGGGGCCGAGGACCAGCGGGTGATCCTGAAGTACGACCAGGATACGGTCCGGGAAGTGTCCGGCGCCATCCAGGAAATCCGGGCCGCGAACTGGTATGACGGCGATCAGACGAATTACTTGGTGCGTGTCGTGGCGGAGGACCATTACGAGATATGGGTGGACGCCGGATTGGAAAGCCTTTACGAAGTAGACCTGCAGCCGGGTCAGCGGTTCTGGGCCACCGGGTCACTAGTGGAGCATGGCGACACGACCTATCTGCTCGCGTCGAAGGTTGCCGTGGGCGGCGGTCAAAAT
Source organism: Acidobacteriota bacterium (assembly GCA_016935015.1). GTDB lineage: Bacteria > Acidobacteriota > JAAYUB01 > JAAYUB01 > JAAYUB01 > JAFGRT01. Next base: position 20,146 of record JAFGRT010000072.1, read on the forward strand.
GTGGAGGTCCGCGGCGACGACGGCGTGCCCATGTGGATCAAGTCCCAGCGGATGAAAAACAGCCAGATGCGCATGAAACGATTCCATTACCAGCGCGGCCGGCACGGTGGCCGACGCCGCTGAGCAAGCCTCGCCACAACACCCTTTCCACACGCAGAAACACTCCTTCCTAATCGCCTTCCTGGCTGTCTTTGTCCAGCCCGATGGCCGGTATGTTCTCCTCCCGGACCAGGCGGTTGAATGCCGGGATCTGTTCCTCGAGAATGGCCCGGAACCGGCGCAGCTGCACGTCAGCGGCGGCGAAAAGCTCGTCGCGTACTGCCACGGCCTGGTCCGTCGGGGCGTGATCGCCCGTGCCCGCCACGCCGAGCAACCCGGCCAGCTTGTCGTTCAGGCGGATGGGAAAGTTGAGGGGATCCTGGGCGCTCCGGTTCTTGACCTGGTAGAGGATCGCCTCGATGTCCGCCAGATCGGTTTTGATTTTCTCCGACATCTCCACCAGTGACGGGTGCTTTTCCCGCTCCGTGACCGGCTCCATCACCCGGTCGATGCGGGCGCGGATGTCGCGGATCTGGGCCACGGTGCGGTGTATCTCGGACAGCTTGTCGCGTACCGACCGCATGAAGTCGAACTGGGCCCGGTAGTCTTCCGCTGGAATGTCCGAACGGGGATCGGGCCGCAGGGTGAAGGGGGCTGTCTGTGATTCTTCATCCACCGTCAGACGCACCCGGTAATCACTCGGCACGGCCGTGGGACCCAGCAGCCAGCGGTTCCACAGGACCAGGCCCGGAAATGTCTCCGCCTCGGCGTAGCGCAGGTCCCACACGAAACGGTTCAGTCCGGCTTTCACCTCGAGTGTGTCCTTTTTCTCCTCGGCTTGGGTACTGAAGCGACGGATAAGGGTGCCGTCGGCCTCCAGAAATTCGAGGGTGATCGCCGGGCCGGTCTGGGCCGCGTCATCTTCACCCACGACCGTTTCCGATTCTGTTTCCGGTTCGGAGGCTTCGGGGGTTTTTTTCACAACGGGCGGTTCCTTGACATAAAAATAGACGAACGCCCCGCCGGGCCGGTTGGTGCCGTTGGCCCCCGGCTCCGCCATGCTGCGGCCGCCGGACCGATAAGCGGGTGCCGGCGTGAAGAGATGGGTGGCGCGGGCCATGGTGGCGTCATCGAGCTGATGCAGCGGTGAAAGGTCGTCCAGTACCCAAAAGGAGCGGCCCTGGGTGGCGACGATGAGGTCGCCGTCCTTCAGTGTTAGGTCCGTTACCGGGACGATGGGCAGATTCAGCTGGAACGGCTGCCAACGGGCGCCATCGTCGAAGGAGATGTACATCCCCCACTCGGTGCCGGCGTATAGAAGACCCGGCCGTTCCGGATCGGCCCGCACCACCCGGGTGAAATGATCGGGGGCGATGCCGGCGGTGATTTTCCGCCATGACCGGCCGTAGTCCTCCGTCCGGTACAGGTAGGGTGAAAAGTCATCCAGCTTGTAGCGGGTGGCGGCCACGTACAGGCCGCCGGGCCGGAACGGATCGATCTCGAGGCTGTTGATCTGCGCCCACCCGGGCAGATCGGGCGGGGTGACGTTCTGCCAGGTTGAGCCGCCGTCCCGGGTTACATGGAGCAGGCCGTCGTCGCTGCCGGCCCAGATGACCCCGGCCTCGTGCGGGGATTCGGCGGCGGTGAAGATGGTGCCGTAGTATTCCACCGCCGTGTTGTCCTTGGTGATGGGGCCGCCCGAGGGGCCCATGGTGGATGTGTCGTTGCGGGTCAGGTCCGGACTGATGGCCGTCCAGCTCTCTCCCTCATCGGTGGTTTTGAAGAGGACATTGGCCGCCGTGTAAAGGACGCCCGGATCGTGGGGCGAAAAGAAGATGGGGAAATTCCACTGGAACCGGTATTTCAGGTCAGCGGCACCGTGCCCCATGGGATTGTCGGGCCAGACGTCGACCCGGCGGAGGTCGCCGGTGCGGTGGTCGAGACGCTCCAGATAGCCGCCGTATGAGCCGCCGTACACGATGTCCGGGTTTTCGGGATGGGGGGCCAGCCAGCCGCTCTCGCCGCCGGCGGTGGATTCCCAGTCCCGCTCGCCGATGACCCGGCCGTCGGTGCGGTGCAGGATGCGCACGGTGCTGTTGTCCTGCTGGGCGCCGTAGATCCGGTAGGGGACATGGTTGTCGGTGGTGACCCGGTAGAACTGGGCGGTAGGCTGGTTGTGATAGGTGGACCAGTTGGCCCCGCCGTCGAACGTGACCTGGGCGCCGCCGTCGTCGGCGATGATCATGCGCCGCGGGTCCTCGGGTGCGATCCAGAGGTCATGGTGATCGCTGTGGGGGGTAGAGATGGCGGTGAAGGATTTGCCGCCGTCCTTGGATTTCCAGAAGCGCACGTTCAGCACATAGACTGTGTCGCGGTCACCCGTGTCGGCATAGATGCGGGTGTAGTACCAGGCCCGCTGGCGCAGGGAACGGTCCTCGTTGACCCGCTTCCAGGTCTCGCCGGCGTCGTCGGAACGGAACACGCCGCCGTCGGGCGCCTCGATGATGGCCCATATGCGGTTGGAGTCCACCGGGGAAACGGTCACGCCGACGATACCCGTCAGGTCCTGGGGCAGCCCTTTGTGGCGGGTGATCTCCGCCCAGGTGTCGCCGCCGTCGGTGCTCTTCCAGAGGCCGGAGCCGGGTCCGCCGCTTTCGAGACTGTAGGGGGTGCGCCGGACCCGCCAGCTCCCGGCATACAGGATGCGCGGGTTGTTGGGGTCCATTTCCAGGTCCACGGCGCCCACCTCCTCATTGATGAAAAGGATTTTTTGCCATGTTGCGCCGCCGTCCGTGGAACGGAAAATGCCCCTTTGGGCGTTGGGACCGTACAGGTGGCCCAGAGCGGTGACGTAGACCAGCTCGGGATTGCGCGGATGAATGCGGATGCGGGGAATGTGATGGGTGTCTGTCAGGCCGATGGAGCGCCAGGTCTTGCCGGCATCGGTGGATTTCCACATGCCGCTGCCGTGGGAGACGTTGCCTCGCACCGTCACCTCGCCGCCGCCCACGTAGATGACGTTGGGGTCCCAGGCACTGACGGCCACGGCGCCGATGGAACCGCCGAAGAAGCTATCGGACACGTTCTTCCAGCTGGCGCCGCCGTCGTCGGTCTTCCAGACGCCACCGCCGGTGGCGCCGAAATAGTAGACCAGGGGGCGGTCGGGGATGCCGGCCACGGCGGCGGAACGTCCACCGCGGAAGGGGCCGATTTCACGGTATTTCAAACCGCTGAACCAGGATGGGTCCACCGGTGGTTTCGCCGATTCGGCGCGCACCAGGGGCATGGCGGAACAGAGCAGAACCAGCAGAACGATGGCGGAGATGAGCGAACGAATGGACATGGGAGGCCTCCTTCCCGGGTATCGGCCCGAACCGGTGTGATGCTCCTGCGGAGCAGAAGACTCCATTCTAGCAGAAACCGATGCCGTAGAGCGGGCTTTCTTTCATGGTTGGATGACAAGAGATGCCGGCCCCTGGTGCAGGATCGTTCCATGCCCGTGGCGTTGAACGGGTGTGCCGGATGATTTCAGCGGGCATATTGGATGCGGCCGCCGACGATGGTGTAGAGGACGTCGGCCTTCAGGATTTCCGGCGGCGGCACCGTCAGGATATCGGTGTCCAGGATGGTGAAATCCGCCAGTTTGCCTACCTCGATGGATCCCAGCCGCTCTTCCTGGAACGCTCCGTACGCCGCCCAGATGGTAAAACCGCGGACGGCCTCCTCCCGGGTCAACCGCTGCTCGGGATGCCAGCCGGCGGCAGGGGCGCCGTCTTCGTCCTGGCGGGTGACGGCGGCGTAGATCCCCTTGAGGGGGTCGTTGGACTCCACGGGAAAATCGGAGCCGCAGGGGATGACCAGACCGGCGTCCCTGAACCAGCGCCAGGCATAGGCGCCGCGGGCGCGTTGCGGGCCGATGCGGTCCTCGACGAAGGGCATGTCCGACGTGCAGTGGGTGGGCTGCATGGCCGGCAACACACCCAGGGACGCGAACAGCGCCACGTCTTCCGGCCGGACGATTTGGGCGTGCTCGATGCGCAGCCGGTAATCGCCGGCCGGCACCTCGGCCAGCGCCCGCCCGTAGGCCTCCAGGCAGAGACGGTTGCCGCGGATGCCGATACAGTGGGTCCCCACCTGCATCCCCTCGGCCAGGGCGGCGCGCGTCACCTCGTAGATATAGTCGGGCGTGATGCGCAGCAGGCCGCTGTTGCCCGGGTCGTCCGCGTAGGACTCGAAAAAGGCCGCCCCCCGCGAACCCAGGGCCCCGTCGAAGAAGAGCTTCACGCAGCGGACATCCAGCAGGTGGCGGCCGCCGTAATTGAGGACCTTGTGCTGACGGAACCATGCGGCGAGGTCGCCTTCGATGACGGGATGCGCCTGGTCGCCCAGCATGGCGTACAGGCGGAGGGGCATTTCACCGGCGTCGATAAGCCGCTTGTAGAGGGCGATCTCCCGCGGCCCCACGCCAGCCTCATGGACGCCCGTCAGGCCTCTGGTCAGGCAATCCTCGGCCGCCAGGAGGAACTTGCGGCGCAGGGTTTCCTCGTCGTCGGCCGGCATGACCTCTTTCACCAGGTTCATGGCCCGGTTGATGAGGACACCCGTCGGCTCGCCCCGGGCGTCGCGGACGATCCGCCCGCCGGGCGGATCGGGCGTATGGCGGGTGATGCCGGCCAGGGCCATGGCCCGGGCGTTGACCAGGGCCGAGTTGCCGTCGACCCGTGAAAGATACACGGGATTTTCTGGTGATACGGCACTGAGGGGAGTGTGGGTGGGGAATTCGTTGTCGGCCCAGTCATTGTGATCCCAGCGCCCGCCGCGCAGCCATTGGCCCGGAGCGGCGCGGGCCGCGCCCTCGGCCACAGCGCGGACAACCTCGTCATAGCTTCGGGTCCCGGTGATATTGAGATAGGTCATCGCCTCGCCCAGGCTGTGCAGGTGGGCGTGGCCGTCGATGAGGCCGGGCAGCACCAGCCCGCCGTCGAGTTCCAGCACCCGGGTTCGCGGGCCGATCCAGGCCGTTGCATCGTCGTCTGAACCGATGAACACGATCCGCTCGTCGCGCACCGCCACCGCTTCCCGGATGGAGAACGCGGCGTCCACGGTGGCGACTTTCGCGCCGCGCAGTACCAGGTCGGCGGCCGACTGTTCGGATTCTACGCCGGCCGGGGTGCAGGCGGCCAGCAGGAGAAAGGGAATGAGCGTAAGTTTCAGAACGTGTTGCATGGATCCTCGTTTCGGCTGGGGATAGGTCATGGTAAACGGAAACCGGGGCGTTTGGAAAGGAAAACTTCAGGCATGGGGTCACCGCCCGCGGCCATGCCTCAGCGGTCGTCGTCGTTCGGCTGCAGGTTCTGGACGAGGGTGATGAGCTGCCAGCGGTTGTTGATGCCCAGTTTCCGGTAAATAGGGTAGATATGCGTTTCGACGGTCTTGATGGAGATGAAGAGGTTGTCCTCGATCTCCTTGTGGCTTTTTCCTTCCGGAATCAGGCGAATGACTTCCAGTGCCAGCTCGGAGATCTGGTAACGGCTGAAGAAGTCGGCCAGATCCTCGTCGGGGAGTGGCTGCAAGATGTGGCGCTATTGCTGCGCCTGTCCTCCGATTTTCTGATTTGAAGCTGGAAAGAAAAGCATCGGGCCGGTACCCACTACAAACAGAACGGCGGCGTGCACCCTGACGACCCCGCGGCACGGGACCATCATGACATCATTCTTTGCGGCGCCGGATCAGCTGTTCCAGATAACGGGATTTGACCTGCTGCGTGGCCAGGGCCTGCTTGAGGGGCGGCAGCCGGAGAATCACTCCCAGCACGGCCGCCAGGGCGCGGTGACTCCACAACACCTGGTTATCGAAGATGAGGTGGTGCAGCTTGCCGCGTTCCAGCGCCATCATCACCACCCGGTGCGTAGAGTTGACGGGTGTGATGATCCGCTTCTTTCGCGCTCGCAGTGTCAGGGCGTCATGGGGGCAGTTGCGGACGCAAAGCCCGCAGCCCAGGCAGATTTCCTCATTCACGCCGGCCTGCCGGCGCTGGGGTTGCACCGGATCATGGGCAGACACCAGTGCCAGAGCATCCACGGGACAGATATCCACGCACCGGCCGCAACCGGTGCAAGCGTCCGGCTGGACGACGGGCAGAAAATTAGTTGTGTGGACCGGATGCAGGAAAGCAAAGCGGCGGGCGGCGATCATGGCCTCGCAGCAGCAGGCGCAACAGTTGCAGATAAAATTGACGTTCTCCCGGACATTCTCGCCGAACTGCACCAGGTTGTGCTCGTAGGCCTGGTCCAACAGCTCGAGTCCCTCGGCCGCGCTGACCCGCCGGGCGATCCCGTGACGGATGAGGGAGGCCGCCGTCGTGTTGAAGGTCATGCAGATATCGAGTGGGGCGTCGCAGGAACGATCCAGGTGCTGCATCTTGTGGCGGCAGTAACAGATGCTCACCGCCATGGGCCGGGCTGTCCGGATCACTTCCGAGGCACGTTCATAATCAAGGACCAGCAAGGCATTATCATCCGACAGGGCCGGCTCGTGGACGAAGGTTCGGCCCAGCTGGGTTTCGCCGTCGGTAAACAGGGCACGGATGAAATCCTCTTCCTGGTTCAGGTATTGGTAAAACAGTTCGCTGAGCAGCTTCTGGTTGATGTCGTCCCGCAACCGCATCATGGAAAATTCGAAAAATCCGGCCATGGGCGGCGGCAGGACATAGGTGGTCGTGCCGTCGTGTTCCATGTCCACCAGAAGCCCCCGGGCGGCGAGGGTGTCCAGGATCCGGCCGGACTCGGCGGCGGGCAGGTCCCAGGCCCGGCCGGCTTTCTCGACGGAAAAGGGCTTGATGGGCAAGCGCGAGATCAACTCCGCTTCCCGTTCGTCCATGAGAACGCCGAGAATACGAAAGAGAAGATCCGACGGCGGGGCGCCTTGGGGGAAACGGTTCAACCGCTCCGCCAGTCGTGAATACGCCGACTGGGTCACCCGGTGGGCCATAAGTCAATGACTCTCCATGGAGAATTTTTTTATATTATAGATCAAAAGTCGACGGGGGTGAAGAGGAAAGAATGGAGGAGCAAGAACCGTTAATCTTGTCGGGCAAAAAAGACCGATTCGTTTGGTTTCAGATATCAGCCAATGATGGATGGCCAGGTCCGACGCAGGTCCGGAATCGGATAGAGCTGAAAATATCCCCGGTCAGTCATTCTTCTTTCGAAACGCCGTGATGGTGTACTCCCGCGGCGGAGTCACCCCGAGCAAGTGTTGGACGAAGTAATCCCAGCGGCGGCGCACGACATAGGGATGATCGCCCAGGTTGTGGCCGCGGTTGGGGATGATGACGAGGTCGAAATCCTTGTTAGCGGCGATGAGCGCCCCGTTCAGGCGCAGGGTGCAGGCCGGATTGACGTTGGCGTCCATGTCGCCGTGCATCAGCAGGAGCTTGCCCTGGAGGTCGGCGGCGTGGGTCAGGTTGGACTGCTCGTCGTAATGCCCGCCAGGCATGCCCATCCAATGCTCGGGCCACCAGGCCTTGGCCATGCGGTGGTCGTGGTTGCCGGCTGAGGCGACGCCGACTTTATAGAATTCGGGATGGGTGAGTAACGCCCGTACAGTGTCATACCCGCCGGCCGAGTGACCGTACATGCCGACCCGGCTGATGTCCATCCAGTTGTGTTTTTTCGCCAGCTGTTGCAAGGCGGCGATATGATCGGCCGCGCCGATGTCGCCCAGGTTCCGATAGGAAAAGTCGTGGAATTTTTTGGAACGGTAGGCGGTGCCGAAGCCGTCCACCGTGACCACCACAAAGCCCAGCTCGGCCATGGCCAGGTCTTCGTTGAGGCAGCCGCGCCGGTAGCTCTTGGGGGTTCGGATGGTATGCGGTCCCGAGTAGGCGGCGTCGATCACCGGGTAGGAACGATTGGGGTCGAACGTGGTCGGCTTGATGATGACGCCGTAAATATCTGTTTTTCCATCGGGACCCTTGACGGTGAAGGGCTCGGGCGGCTGCCATCCGGTGGCCTGCAGATCGGTGATGTCCGCCGCGGCGATGGTGCGGATGATCCCGCCGTCGGGCAGGGCGCGGATGACCGTCACCGGGGGCAGGTCCACCCGCGAGTAGGTGTCGATGACATATTTCTTGTCGGGGGAGATGGTAATTTCATGTTCGGCGTTTTCGGGGGTCAGGAGGACCAGGCCGTTGCCGTCAAAGCCGGCCCGATAGAGGTGGCGCAGGTAAGGATCCCGGTCCGGTTCGCGACCGTTGGCCGTAAAGAACACCTGCCGCTCTTTCTCATCCACATGGATGATTTCCCGCACGACGTAAGCGCCACGGGTCACGTGATTCTTCAGTTGACCGGTCTTCCAGTCAAAGAGATAGAGCTGGTTCCAGCCGTCGCGTTCCGATGCCCAAAAGAGTTCGTCCCCGTCGCCGGTGATCTCCTGCGTCAGCAGGCCGACATCCACCACCGTGGGCGATGTTTCGGTGAGAACAGTCCGTGAGTGGCCCGTTGTCGCGTCGATTTCCACAAGGTGCAGGGTCTGGTAGCCCCGTTCATGGTAATGATAGTGCAGGCGTCGGCCGTCCTCGAACCAGCGGGGCATGCCCCACGCGGTGACCGGAGAGAGGGGCGGTAGATCGATCAGGATTCTGGCCCGGGTCTCCACGTCGAAGATCATGAACTGGAGCAGGCTCGTGTCCGTCTCGCCGGGCAATGCGCGTTCATAGGACCACACCCGCGCCCGAAAACCCTGGTCGGGCGTCGACTGAAACAGAAAGAGATCGCGGGCGCGGCGCGAGTCGCGCCGGTGGGTCAGCAGCCGGCGGGAATCGGGCGACCACGATACGGCGACTTCAGGCTCGCCCTTGTTTTGGGATGAGTCGCTGACGCAGACCAACTCATCCCATTGTTGGGCCAACGCATAAGCGTAATCGACCGTGCCGTCCCATGTCAGACGGATGGCGTCCCCGCCGGCAACCGGACGGACGTAAAGATCATAGTCGCCGACGAAGGCCAGCCACTTGCCGTCGGGGGATTTGCCGGGCGCCTGTTCCGCGGCCCGCTCTGTCGTGATGTCGCGGCACTGATAATCGTCCAGACGGACAGCGATCCATTTGTCCTTGAGCCGGACATGGATCTCCCTTTGTTCCGTTGGAAACTCCAGCTGGCGGATGGGCAGATCTTCGGCCGGCAAAGTCTTTGTCAGGAATTTGGAAAGTACGGCGGCCATCCGTGGGTGGTCGAAAGCCGGTTCCAGCGTGTTTCCGGGGATGTCGCACAGCATGTATTTTTTGCCGGAGCGGGTCTGATTCACGAACCAGAAGCGCGGCTCCTCACCGATCCAGTGGGGGGCCACCTGGGTGTTAAAGATCAGCTTTTCCACGTTGGGGCGCAGGAACGTTTCCGCCCGCTGATAATCGGCCAGGGTGCCCTGGGCTGGGACCCAACACAGGCCGAACGACAACAGAATGGTTAGGGTCATGATTCGAGGAATCAATGTTACCTCCGGATGAAAGAATTCAGTCGGTCGAATCTGCTGAAACAATGTACCGCAGACTTCTTTCACTGCAAAAGGGGAAATACCGATTTTCAATTGTCGGGATCATCTGTTGTCGATCGGAGGCGTGGCAGGGGGATGGGGTTATGGAGACTGTTCAAGTCATAATCGCGCGGACCACCTGGTTCTTGCCGTTCAGTTTGCCCTGGTAGAGCGCTTCGTCGGCTCCACGGATGCATTCATTGATGGGATTGGGCTTGTCGTACACGTTGACGCCCATGGTGACGGTGACACTGACGGGGCGGCCGTCATATTCCACCACGGAACGGGCAATGCACTGGCGGATTTTCTCGGCCACCACCACCGCGCCGTCCATGTCGGTCTCCGGCAACATCAGCAGGAATTCCTCGCCGCCCCAGCGGGCGGCCACATCCGGTTCGCGCAGCGTGTCGCGTACGGTCGCGGCGAGATTGCGCAGCACCCGATCGCCGCATTCATGGCCGAGGGTGTCGTTGATTCTCTTGAAGTCATCCACATCCACCATGATGACGCTGAAGGGACGCCAGGTCCGGCCCATGCGCACCATCTCGATTTCCATCCGCTCCATGGCGGATCGCCGGTTGAGCAGTCCGGTGAGTTCGTCATGTTTGGCCAGCTGGGACATTTTCGTGTAGGCGGCGCTCAATTCCGTGTTGGTGCGGATTTTCAGACGATAGCGGCGATAGAGGAAGAAGGCGATCACGGCGGCCAGGATCAGGGCGGTGGAGATGAAAATCATCCACAACCGCTGTCGCTTGATCTGGAGTTCCCCGATCTCCCTCTCCCGTTGCAGCAATTCGATTTGCTGTTGCTTTTTTTCCGTCTCGTAACGGGCCTGCAGGGTGGCTATTTTCTCGATGTTTTCGCCGGAAAAAAGCTGTTCCTTTAGGTCGGTGTGGATTTTCTGATACCGGAGGGCCTGCTGGTAATCACCGAGTTGCTCATACAGCTGAAAGAGGGCGTCGGCCGCTTCACGCTGGAAATTCCGCTCCTCCGTTTCTTCGGCCAGACGGAAGGCCTGGATCAGATACTCTTGGGCCTTCTGCAGCCGGCCATCCCGCACATACAGCTTGCCGATGTTGAGATAGGAAATCATGATCCGCGGCTTGGCGTTCATCTTCTTGAAGATTTTCATGGAGGCCAGGTAATTTTCCAGCGCGGCGGCGTTGTCACCCATCTCCCGCCGGGCGTCGCCAATATTGTTTAGGCAGACGGCTTCGTACTCCGGGTTGCCGAGTTCCCGGGCCAAGGCCAGGGCACGGGTGTTTTGCTCCAGGGCTTCGGGCCAGGCGCCTGTCCGGGCGAAGATCTCCCCCATATTCACCAGACAGCTGACCTTCAGCTGCTTGTGCCCGGTGTTCTCAGCGATCGACAAAACCCGGCGAAAATACTTCAAAGCCTGGTCGTGTTTACCCAATTTGTTGTAAATGTTGCCGATAGCGTTCAGGACCACACCGACGCCTGATTCATCGCCCAGTTCCTCGTAGAGCAGTTGGGCCTTAAACATGTAATCGAGGGCCTGGTCATACTCGCCGCGGTTGTAATAAATGATGGCGATGTTGTTGTGGATACCGGCCAGTTTTTCCTTGTCCCCAGCCTTCTCCAGAAAGGAAAGCGCCTGCTCGAAGTGTCCCAAAGCCGCTAGCACCTGGCCGCGTTTCATTTCGACGGCGGCGATGCCGTTGAGACAACCGCCCATGACATCAGGAAGATGGATCGTTTGGGCCTTGTCCAGCCCGGACTGATAACTGGCCAGGGCTTGATCAAGTTTTCCCAGTTGAAAAAAGCCGGTGGCGCGCAACAGCAGACCCCGGGCTTCACCGGTCGGGAAATCCATCGCTGCCGCGACCTGGATGGCCTCATCGGCATAACGAACCACCTGGGCCGGCTCCTTGTAGCGGTATTCAGCGCTCAGTTTCAAGAGCAATTCCACCCGCTGGGCACCAGCGGCGGAGGCCAGTTGCTGCTGAAGCTGCTCCACGGTTTCCGCTGCCAGAAACAAGGCGAAAATGATGACCAATACCGGCAGAAAAATCTTTCGAATCATCCGCGTCAGTCCGTCCCAAAGGAAACTGTTTCCATCACATTACATCATGTTGCCATCGGAATCAATGACAAAGGGCGGTCATAACTCCTGCACAATTCCCGTTGAACGGTCCGTCCCGGTGGTGATACTATTTGACAATCTGCTCATCAGGGTCAAGCACCGGCCTGGTCCGGATACCGGGCGACAGGCGCATTCCATGGAGCAGGCCAACATTCATCACCAAACCCGGCGAAGGAGGCAGCAGTATGATCAGGCGGCTGGCGAGGAGCGGGTGGATTCAGGCGGATTTCATTCCGATTTTATGGGTAACCCGCGGGTGGATCTTGCTGATGAGTTTGGTTTTGGGGGTTTCGGGTTTGGCGGGAGAGCGCGGGGTCATCCTTCCGCAGGCCGATTCGCCGGCGCTGGCGCCGGCCTGGCTGCCCGGGTTTCACATGCCCGGAACCCTGGGCCAGATCTACACGCTGGCCCGGGATGTCTACGGCAATATCTACGCCGGCGGTTCCTTTACCCGCATCGGTGGCGTGGCCGCCAACCGCATCGCCCGCTGGGACGGGGTGCGCTGGCAGCCGTTGGGGGAGGGGATGAACAGCTGGGTTCGTTCCATCGTTGTGGCCGATGATGGTACCGTCTATGCCGCCGGCTATTTTGAGCAAGCGGATGGCCAGGCGGTGAATTGCGTCGCCCGCTGGGACGGGGCAACCTGGTCCGGACTGGGGAGTGGGCTGAACGACGACGCCGAGTGCCTGGCCCTGGCGGCGGACGGCAAGCTCTATGTGGGGGGGATTTTTACCCAGGCCGGTAGTACGGCGGTGGCCAACATCGCCTGCTGGGATGGCGCGGCCTGGTCGGCTCTCGGTTCGGGGACCAGCGGTCGGGTAGGTTCTCTGGCGGCGGATGATGAAGGCAATCTCTTTGTGGGCGGGTATTTCGATGTGGCCGGCGGGCAGGAGGTGCATCGGCTGGCCCGTTGGGACGGTTCAACCTGGTGGCCGGTGGGCGGTGGAATGGGGCACTCGGTGACCGCTCTGCTGTGGGATGGGTCCGGAAATCTGTATACCGGCGGCTGGTTTACCGTGGCCGGCACGACTCCGGCCGAGCACGTGGCGCGCTGGGATGGCACAGATTGGCACGCCCTGGGCAGCGGCACCGACGCCCCTCCGTCTTCGTTCGCGCTGGACGGCATGGGCCGGTTGTACGTCGGCGGCCAGTTCCGGAACGCCGGTGGGGCGCCGGCCGATTATCTGGCCGTCTGGGACGGTGCCGGCTGGACCACTCCCCCGGGGCCGTTGACGGACGATGTCAGGGCCTTGTTGTGGGACGGCGATACACTGGTGGCGGGCGGCGATTTCTACTCGGCCGGTGACGTCATCGTCAACCGCCTGGCCACCTGGGACGGCGATGCCTGGCAGGCCCTCGGCGGAGGCCAAGGCATGCGCGGGGTGGTGGAGGCCATGTGGCGCGAACCGGACGGCCGTCTGCTGGTGGCGGGTGGGTTTACCGCCGCCGGCGACGTGGAGGCGCGGTACATTGCCGCATGGAACGGACAGGAGTGGACGCCGGTGGTGGACGGCCTCAACGATGCCGTTTATGCCCTTTGTCGGGACGGGGCTGGCAACCTCTATGTCGGCGGGCGATTCACCCAGGCCGGCGGACAGACGGTGAAACGGATCGCCTGCTGGACCGGCACGGAGTGGCAGGCGTTGGGCAACGGTTTCGACGGCAGCGTGTACGCCCTGGCCATCGATGCGCAGGGTCACCTTTACGCCGGCGGCAGTTTCGAAAAAACCGGCGGTCTGCAAGTCTATTATATCGCCCACTGGGATGGCGCCCAGTGGCTGCCCCTTGAAGACGGATTGGGCAATGAGGGCCTCGACGGCAGCGTGTACGCCCTGCTGGCCACGGGGTCGGACGTGTATGTCGGCGGCAACTTTATCAACACGGCCCAGTCCTATCTGGATCCGGGCGTTTTCCTCGGCAATATCGGCCGCTGGGACGGCACGGCCTGGTTTGATATGGACGGCGGCGTCAACGGCATTGTGCATGCTCTGGCCCTGGATGGCTCCGGTCATCTGCTGGTGGGCGGGATGTTTACCGAAACGGGCGAGCAGGGTGGCTCCGGCATCGCCCGCTGGGACGGCTCCGCCTGGTCGGCTCTGGGAACCGGAGTGGACGGGGATGTCCGGGCCATTGCCGTGGACGGGCAGGACCGCATTTATGCCGCCGGCGAGTTCGTGGCAGCCGGCGGAACACCCGCCCGGAACATCGCTTGCAGGGACAACGCGGCCTGGCATCCTCTGGGCGCCGGTGTGGATGATCGGGTCGAGGCACTGGGCATCGACGTGTACGGCGGTCTGCTGGCGGGAGGCTGGTTTTTCGAAGCCGGTCTGTATCCGGCCACCTACATCGCCCTGTGGCGGGATGTCCCGACGGAATGCTACGATCTGGACATTCCCGGCAACGGAATGGCCATCATGGACGCTACCCTGCAGGGGATGGGGGCGGACCTGGCCGCCTATCCCTGCCGGGACTGGCCGGCCGGCGGCGAGGACTGCATCTATCGGCTGGAGCTGGGCTCGACGCGCTGGTTCCGGGCGGCGATCACCGGTCTGGAGGGGGCGGATCCGGATTTCTATGTCCTGACCGACGGTTGCGACGCCACGAGTTGTTTCGGTTACGGTGACGGCGAGGTGATCTTCGGCGACCTGGCCGCCGGGATCTACTACATCGTCGTCGACTGCGGTGCGGACACCGGAACGGATGTCGGTTACCATATCCGGTTCGATTGGGCCACGCCGCTGCAGTACGGCGACTTGGACCTGGACGGGCAGATCGATGCTGCCGATGCGGTCTGTCTGGCCGGTTACTTGGCCGAAAATCGTCTGTTTTTCGCCAACTGGACAGAAGCGGCCGATGTGGCCCATGACGGTCGCATCAACGTGCTGGATCAAACCGTGCTGATGAATTTCCTGGTGGACAACCTCACGCGTCTGCCTCACTGGGACGAAAAATAAAATCAGCGCTGGGCCGGGTATTTTGCCCACCACGGTCCCGCTCCCCCCGATTGCCCCGTCACAGTACCGGGCCGGCTCCCTGTCCGCAGAACGCACCGTTTTGCGGGGCTCCCCGAAAAGCGCGACTTTCCGCGAGGAATTCTCGTAAAAGGAAACTGGCTGATCTGTTAGACGTTTTGACGGGCCATCCGGAAATAAATGCTAACAGGCCGTCTGCCCGCGTGTATATATCAGTAGCGTCAACGGGCCGATCCGCTGCCGCAGCCGCAAGGAGTGGGGATTTGGAATTCAGCGACGAGAACCTGATTCGGGAATCACTGGCCGGCTCGACCGTGGCGTTCGACGAGCTTATGTGCCGTTACCAGCGGCTGGTCTTTAAAATCGCGTTTACCTATACCCGGAACCGGGACGTGGCCCTGGACCTGACCCAGGATGTGTTCGTCAAGGTGCATCGCAAGCTGGCCACCTTCCGGACGGGGCGTCCATTTCACGTCTGGCTCGCCCGGGTGGCGGCCAACGAGGCCCTCAACTGGCTACGCCGACACCGGGATCACCTGACGGTGGACGTTTTGCCTGCGGAATGCACGCCGGCCGCCAATGCCGAACAGGAACGGCGGCTGCTGGAACGGGAGCGGCAACGGGAGCTGTTCCGGCGTCTGGGCAAGCTCAGCCGCCGGCAGCGACTGGCGGTGACCCTGCGATATTTCGAGGAGATGCCCATTGGCGAGCTGGCCATGGTGCTGCGCTGCAGTGAAGGGACGGCCCGGAACCTTCTCTTCCGCAGCCTGCAAAAAATGCGGGAATTGAAGAGCCCGCTGACCCGAGTGGAGGAAATCCGATGAACGAATGCCGTAAAGTGCAAGCCCACATCCGAAAAATGGCGGCCGGCCAGGAGCCGTCGGCCCTGCCGGAAGCCATGCGGCAGCACATGCGGCAGTGCGGCGGGTGCCGTGAACTGTGGGAGCTGCATGCCCGGCTGGCGGAGGGGGATATGGCCGCGGAATTCCCCACGGCCGAGGAGTTCGCCGGGATGCGCCGGGCGGTCCGGCAGCGGATTCAGGCCCGTCCCCGTCTCGCGGTCCGGGCTTCCTTCTGGCAGGATCTCGACCTCCTGCTGCGGGCGCATCCGGCCGTCGGGGCCATCATGGCGGTTATCCTGCTGGCCGGTGTGTTCTGGCTGGGACGGGCGACCATGCCCGGCGCGGGCGTTTCCGGCGGGGAAGAGTGGCTCCTCCAGGATCTGCAGCAACACAGCGGCCGGATTCACGACATCCGGGACATGTGGGATTCCCCCTACGTCTACTCCAACGTTTCCTTCCGGCCGGTGGAAGGGGGGGGACTGGAAGTCGGTTTCGACGTGACCCGGCATGTATCGCTGAAGGTCGGGCGGGACTCCTCCCTGATGAAGGGGATTCTGGTCCATGCCCTGCTGGATTCATCGACCATGGGCCATCGGCTGGAGGCCATGGACATGACGGATGTGGCCGCTGATGCACGGATCCGGCAGGCGGTGATCTACACCCTGCATCATGATCCGGAGCTGGCAGTGCGCCTGAAGGCGTTGGAGGTGGTGGCCCGCGGCGGCCCGGGGCCCGATGTGCAGGCTGCCCTGCTGGGCACACTCCGCCAGGACACCTCGGTGCAGATGCGGCTGCGGGCGCTGGAGCATCTTGCCGCCATGGAGACCGATGGGCAGGCGATCCGCGAAGCCATCTTTTCCGCCGGTCAGGCCAGCGATCCGGCCTTGTGGGTCAGGGCCCGGGAGTTGCGGGTGAACTGACGGAATAACGGGCCTTTTGATCCGGTCGACGCGTCCGAAGTGAATATAACCATCGATGGGAAATTGAATAAATCAAAACCATAAGGAGATTTGTCATGAAACGGATCCATTATCAAATGATGTTCCTCCTGCTGCTGGGCTTGACTCTGGGCAGCCTGGCCCTGGCCGAGACGAGGCAGTTCCCGCTAGAACCGGGAAGAACGGTGGCGTTCGATCTCGCGTCGGGCGGCAGCGTCACTGTGTCGGGGTGGGCGGACCATTTGGCCGAAGTCACCATCACCCGCGAAGGTGACTATGAGAAGAGCGTCGAGGTGTTTTTCGAGGAGACGGGCGCCGGACTGCGGATCAGCTCCGAGATGACGTCCAAGGGCCGCACGTCGGGCAACCTGCATTTCGAACTCATGGTGCCCCGTGACTGCAACGTGGATTTCGGTTCCATGGGCGGCGGCCTCAAGGTCGTCGATCTGCGGGGCCGGTTCACCGGCAAGACCATGGGCGGCAGCCTGACCTTCCTGGATGTGGAGGGAGAGGTGAAAATGACCACCATGGGCGGGACCATCGAGGTTCGCAACAGCATTCTGGATGGTGTGGTCAAGACCATGGGCGGCCAGGTACTGCTGCAGGATGTGGTGGGGGACGTGGAGGCGTCCTCCATGGGCGGCAATGTCCAGTACAGGAATGTCCGCGACCGGGACGGCAACCTGCGTCTGCCCGGTGACCTGTCCGTGCCGGGCATGACCGAGGATACGGTGACCATCACCACCATGGGCGGCCCCATCGAGCTGGATGAGGCCCCCGCCGGCGCGGCGGTGCACACCATGGGCGGCGAGATCCATATCCGCAACGCCGAGCGATTCGTCAAGGCCAAGACCATGGGCGGTGACATCCGCCTGCAGGTCATGGACGGCTGGGTGGAGGCCACCACCATGGCCGGCGATATCGACGTGGTCATCACGCAGGGCGCCGGCGATGGCGCAGAGGGGATCACCCTCACCTCCTATTCCGGCACCATCACCCTGACCGTGCCGGCCGGTTTTTCCATGAATCTGGACCTGGACATCGCCTACACCCGGAACAGTGAGAGAAACTACAGAATTATCAATAATTTGGGAATTGAAGGCCAGCACACCAAGGAATGGGAAACGGATCAGGGCTCGCCCCGCAAGCACATCCGGGCCGGCGGCGCCGTGGCCGGCGGCCGCTACCCGGTGAAGATCCATACCATCAACGGCGACATCCGGATCATCGAGGCGGATTGATAGTCGCCATTGACTGATGGTGCATTGACTTCCTGCTTTCCTTCGGATCGGCAACGATCCGTGGACCTCCCTCCGCGCGAGGGAGGTTTTTTTATGGCCGGCGGTCAATTGCGCCAGCGAGCGGATTCCGATGACCTATTCGGCGACGGATTCCTGCTCCGGCGATACATACTTCCTGTCCCGGACGCGGATGGCAGCGGTGAACGGATGACCGGGCACCAGGCGCGGGGAGGGCGCCCCGGCGGCATAATGCCGACCGATGAAGGTGAGGATCCTCATCTCCTGAAGAACGCCGTCGTACCGGAAAAACGGATAGATCTCGTCGTTGGGCTGATGGTACCAGCGGCCCACCCGCTGGCGAAGGGCCTTTTCCTCTTCGGCGGACAGGGTCAGGTTCTGGCCGCCCAGACCCACGGACAGACCCACCACGCCCCGGGCGCAGAACGGGAAATTGTCCACCCGGAACGCGCCGCCGCCGCGGTCGACACCGCCCACGTGCAACTCGAGTCCCATCTGTTCGCCCAATGAGCGGAAGGTATCCACAGCATCGGTATACTGCGCCGGAAACAGGCCGAAACCGTCGCGCCGGCCGTAGAAATTGCAGCAGTCCTTGTTGAGGATGATGGCGGTCTTGTCCAGGGGCACGACCGGGTGTTCCGCATAGTATTCACTGCCCAGCAGGCCGGTTTCCTCGCCGGTGGTGGCCATGAACACCATGGTCCGCCGGGGTGGTGGCGCGGCGGCGAACGCCTCGGCCAGGCAGATGACGGCGGCGGTGCCGCTGGCGTTGTCCACGGCGCCGTTGTAGATGGCGTCGCCGTCGATCTCCCGGCCCACGCCCAGGTGATCGTAATGGGCCATGTACATGACGGCCTCGGCAGCCAGGTCCGTGCCGGGCAGGAGGCCGATTACGTTGGGACTGGTGAAAGTGCGAAAAGACTGGCGAAAGCGGGCGGTGAGGGTGAGCCCCAGGGGGAAGGGCCGGAATTCCCGCGAGTCGGCCCGGACTTTCAGTTTATCAAAATCCAGCTGCAGGGGCGAGAGGGCCTTGTCCAGAGCCGGCCGGGCAATCCAGCCCTGAATGAGGGAAGGATTGCGGATTTCAGCATGTAGCTGCACCCGTTCCACCGTCCAGCTGGACTGCACTACCTCCCAGCCGTAGGTGGCCGTTTCGGGGGTATGGACCATAATCACCCCCTTGGCCCCCATGATACGGGCGATTTCCTCCTTGTATGTCCAGCGGCCGTAGTAGGTCAGGCTCTCGGAGCCGAAACCGGTGGCGGAAAAATCGGGATCGTTCACCAGCATGACCAGTACTTTGCCGGCGGGGTCGAAGTCGCGGTAATCGTTCCAGTCGTACTCGGGCGCCTGGACGCCATAACCCACGAACCAGAGATCCTCGTCCAGGGCGACCTCCTCCCGGGGCAGTTCGCTGCCCAGGACAATGTCCGTGACCGCTTCCAGTGGGAACGTATGGTCACCGGCCCGCAGGGCGGCCTGCACCGTGTCCTGGTGCGTCCGGTTGCCCATCATGGGCACCGGCTGGTAGTACCCTGTTTCAGGGGAGATGGGCCGCAGTCCGGCGGCCTGAAACCGGCCGGCGATGTACAGCGCCGCCAGGTCACCACCGCGCGTTCCCGGCGCCCGGCCTTCACACAGGTCACTGGCCAGGAAACCGAGGTGGGCGCGATAGGCGGCTTCGGAGAAGCGGGGCGTGGCATTCCCGGCCGCCGGGGCCGGACTTTCCGCCGGCACCAGCATCGGCAACAGATGGAGCAACAATATCAGGAACGGAGTGAGTTTGGTCATGTTTCCTTCCAGGTAAGACATTTCGGAAATCCGCCGCTGCCGGGCGGCGGAGAAACAAATCATTATAACAGACAGGACCTCGACGGAAAGCGGGAATCCCGTCCGCAATGGGCGCAACAAACACTTTTGACCGCCACCCGGATTTTTCGCCTGGGCTCTGAACCCGGAAAGGAAGGATCATGCGCACCTTGCTTCGACCGGATTACCGACACCTGATTCACGAGCGGCTGCGCCAATTGCAAGCCGACGACACCCCCGACTGGGGTTCCCTTGATGCGGCCGGCATGCTGGCCCATCTTCACTTCGCCATGGAGGCCACTTTCCACCCGGCGACGCCGACTGCCGGCCGGATACCGCGGGACCGGACGTTCATGAAATGGTTCATCCTGTACGCGCCCCTCCGTTGGCCCAAAGGCGTGAAGGTGCCGCGCAGCCTGTTTCCCGCCCCGGCGGAGGATTTCGAGGAACAGCGGAGCGCCGTCCTGAACACCCTGCATTACTTCGACGCCGATCCGGGATCGGCGTTCGGCCACCATCCGTTGCTGGGACGTCTGACGTTCCGGGAGTGGGGCCGCCTCCATTACCGCCACTTCGACCATCATCTGCGGCAGTTCGGCCGTTAGCCGCGGCCGGGAACAGCCGTCGACCGATTCCATGAATATTCTGCTGGAAGACAAACGCAACATCAACTCCCGGCGGCCGTTGTGGGGCAAAACCCTGGGTGTCGACGGCTGTCGCGGCGGCTGGCTGGCGGCGTGGCTGGGGGTGGACGGGCCGGGAATTTGTTTGTACGAGAATATCCGCGCCTGCTGGACGGATCACGCCCACTCGCCGCTGATTCTCATCGACATCCCCATCGGACTCAGTGACAGCGGAGCGCGGACCTGCGACCGGCTGGCGCGGCGGCTGCTGGGCCGGGGCCGGTCGGCCAGCGTGTTCGCGCCGCCCTGCCGCGCGGCCCTGGCGGCCGCCGACTACCGGGACGCCCTGGCCCGCAACCGGGCGGTGACGGAGCGGGGGATCTCTATCCAGGTCTGGAACATCAGCCCCAAAATCCGCGAAGTGGACGAATTTCTGGCGGCCATGCCGGGGGCGGCCGGGATCATGCGCGAGTCCCATCCGGAGTTGTGTTTTCAGGCTCTGGCCGGCGGCCACGCCATGCGGTTCAGCAAGAAAACCGTGGCGGGGCAACGCGAACGCCGGGCGGTCCTGGCGCGGCTCATCCCGGGCCTGCATGATGACTGGTCCCGCCTGCGGGCGGCACTTCCGGCGGGCCGGGCAGCGGCGGATGATTTGCTGGACGCTCTGGTGCTGGCCGTGAGCGCCGCCCGGGGTGTCGATGTGTTGAAACGGCTGCCGGCCTCGCCGCAATATGATATCCGGGGTCGTTGTATGGAAATTGTTTATCCGGCTTGGTCGGGTGAAGAATGTCAGGCCTGAGATTTAAAACGGTACAGGATCCGGCCCAGGTAGCCGGCGTCGTTGATTTCGGCGATATACATGCCGGGCTGCAGATGGGCCTGACGGTTCAGAACCCGGTCGGACAAATCCGCCAGCAACTCCGCCGGTGGCCAGCCCTGGCGGCTGTCATACAAGATTACCGGCTGCGGTTGGGTGGCCAGTTTTTCTAAAATTTCCCGGAGACTCATCACCGCTCCCTTCACGATCGAATGTGACCATTTTCGAAACTATAGAACTATACGTAATTTCATCAAAAAAGTTGTATCCCTCCCCCGGATTTTTACCGATACAACACCCGGCCTGATTCAGGGGCGGCCGAACACAAAAGGAAGCGAAAGGCGCTCACTGCCATGACCGCCCGGGTCAGCCGGAAAAATTTGACGCCGCCTTCCCGGGGCGAGTTACAATAGCGCAAACCGAACTGGAGTTCGCAGGATGATGGGATTGTGGTTTCTCTTTGGATTGATTTGCTGTCTAAGTCCGCGACCGGCGGAAAATGCCCCAACCTCCGCGGAGATTCCCTTGCGGGTCATGTCCTTCAACATCCGTTATGACAATCCTGCTGACGGCGAAAACGCCTGGTCGCACCGTCGGAGGGTGGTGGCCGATCTCATCCGTGCTCAAGACGTCGATCTGGTGGGCGTGCAAGAGGCCCTGCATCATCAACTGCTGGATCTGCAAGAACGGCTCCCGGACCACACATGGTTCGGGGTTGGGCGGGACGACGGCCGGCAGGCGGGGGAGTTCACGGCCATCTGGTATCGCCATGGGCGACTGGAGCTGATAGAGCAAGGGACGTTCTGGTTGTCGGAGACCCCCGACAAACCCGGCCTGGGGTGGGATGCCGCCTGTCCGAGGACCGTCACCTGGGGACGATTCCGTGACCGGTTCACCAGGTCCGTTTTCGTGCTGTTCAATACCCATTTCGATCATTATGGACAGGAGGCCCGGCGGGCGGGCGCCCGCCTGATGCGCCGCCGCATCGGCCAGATCGTGGCCGGTGATGCGGTGGTGATTACGGGCGATTTCAACACCCCGCCCGACTCGGAGCCCATCGGCATCCTGACGGAAGCCGCGCCGGATGGTCCGCGGCTCCGCGACAGCGCCGCTGTGACGACATTCCCCCGGCAAGGTCCACGGGGCACCTTCACCGGTTTCCGGAACGATACCCCACTGTCGGAACCCATCGATTACATCTTTTTGGACGAAAACTGGATTGTGACGGCTCATTACACCCTGGCCGACCGCCCGGAAGGGCAATATCCGTCAGACCACCTGCCGGTGCTGGCGGTCCTGCATTTCGTCACCTCGGAGCGCCGCCAATAGGCCTGAAGGGCGCGATATTCCGGGATTTGTCGATCCTTGACCCATAAACGGCTTCCTCTCATCTCCGTTCGCCGTCCCGGTGATGGCATTCTTGGAATTCAGGGCATATAGCGGGAAATAATGACAAAGGAGTATAATATTAATGATTGGCCATTTCATTTAAAACAAAATGATCTACGCCGGAGGCTGTTATGAGACAAATCATTCTTCGCGCGTTACTGGGACTCGTGTTGGCGTCGGGCGGGCTGACGGCCCTGGCCGCCACCTATCGGTATTATGGTCCCCATGTCACGAACCAGACGCCATGGATCAATACCATCGTGGTGTACAACAACGGTGCCCTGGCGGGCTCCTTTGAAATCACTGTTTGGGATGAGGCCGGGGCGGTCTGGCATCAGCAGGAGTATCTGGTGCCGGCCACGGCTTCCCTGGGGATGGTCATGTCCAATGACCCCGGCCACATTCCGGACCCCGAGGAGATCCCCCTGGTTCCTGTCGAAGGGAC
>JAFGRT010000073.1 GCA_016935015.1 Acidobacteriota bacterium
AGCCGGACCGTTTCCCCCAGCCGGAGCCGACCGCCGTCGGGGGTTTCCTGGCCGGTGATGAGGCGGAAGAGAGTGGTTTTTCCGGCGCCGTTGGGGCCGACGATGCCGACGATGGCACCGGGCGGCACGAGCATGTTGAGACCCTCCACCAGTAGGCGGTCGCCATAGCCCTTGCTGACGTCGTGGGCCTCGATGACCACGTCCCCCAGGCGCGGCCCGGGTGGGATGTAGATCTCCAGGTCGTCGGGATGCTTGTCCGTCTTCTGGGCGAGGAGGGTCTCGTAGTTGCGCAGGCGGGCCTTGCCCTTGGCCTGGCGGGCCCGGGGCGACATGCGGATCCACTCCAGCTCGCGCTGCAGGGTGCGCTGCCGCTGCGACTCGGTTTTGGCCTCCTGGGCCAGGCGCTGCTGTTTCTGCTCCAGCCAGGAGGAGTAGTTCCCCTGCCAGGGGATGCCGTGGCCGCGGTCCAGCTCCAGGATCCAGCCGGCCACGTTGTCGAGGAAGTAGCGGTCATGGGTGACGGCGATGACGGTGCCGGGGTACTCGTGCAGGTGGTGCTCCAGCCAGGCCACTGTCTCGGCGTCCAGGTGGTTGGTGGGCTCATCCAGCAGCAGGATGTCCGGTTTCATGAGCAGCAGCCGGCACAGGGCCACCCGGCGCAGCTCCCCGCCTGACAGCACCTGGACGGGCATGTCGCCCGGCGGGCAGCGCAGGGCGTCCATGGCCATCTCCAGGCGGCTGTCCAGATCCCAGGCATCCAGGTGGTCGATCTTTTCCTGGACCGCCCCCTGCTGCTCCAGCAGCTCGTTCATCTCCTCGTCGGCCAGGGGTTCGGCGAACCGCTCGCTCAGGCGGTTGTACTCGGCCAGCAGGTCCACCATCTCCTGGACGCCCTGCTGCACCACCTCGCGGACCGTGAGCGCCGGATCCAGGCGCGGCTCCTGCTCCAGGTAGCCGATGGAATAGCCGGGCGAGAAGACCACCTCCCCCTGGATCTCCTTGTCCACGCTGGCCAGGATGCGCAGCAGGGAGCTCTTGCCCGAGCCGTTGAGGCCGATGACGCCGATCTTGGCGCCGTAGAAATAGCCCAGGTAGATGTCCCGGAGGACGCATTTCTTGTCGTAGTATTTGCTGACGCCCACCATGGAGCAGATGACCTTGTTGGGTTCGTCGCTCATGCCCGTTCTCCTTGAACGAATGATGCCGGTCCCGCGCCGGAAACGGCGATTGTAGCGCACAAGGCGCCGGTTCCGCCAGCACTTTCCGTCTGCCCCCGACAGCGCGTCCCGCCGCCGGCGAACCTCCGACGACAGGCGGCGAAAAGTCGCCGTCCGCCCGGTGCCTTGGCCATGTCTTGCCGGAAAAATCATGCCCCCCGCCGGCAAAATCCGTCGGGGGGCGGACATCATCGTGGCCGGCGGCGAGCCGTCAGGCCATATCGGTTTTCCAAACTTCCCAAACCTTGCCCACCAGGTCCGGTCCGGGTTTGAGGGTGAGTTTGCCCGGTCGCCAGCCCGAGGGGGTGGCTTCGGCCCCCTTGGTGGCCCGGATAAGCTGGAAGGCCTGGATCTGACGAATGGTTTCGCCCACGTTGCGGCCCACGGGCGGGGTCAGGACTTCATAGCCCTGGATGACACCGTCGGGATCGATGAGAAACCGGCCGCGGTTTTCCACGCCGGCCGCCTCGTCATACACGCCGTACACGGTGCCCACCTTGCCGCCGCCGTCGGACAGCATGTGGAAGGGGACGCCGCCCTTCACCATCTTGGCCAGTTCGTGGTCGTTCCACATTTTGTGCACGAACACGCTGTCCACGCTCACGGAGAAGACCTCCACGCCCAGTTTCTGAAATTCGGAGTACTTATCGGCGACCGCCGATATTTCGGTCGCTCAGACGAAGGTGAAGTCACCCGGATAGAAGCAGAGGACCACCCACTTGCCCAGGTAGTCCGACAGCTTGATGCTGGTGAATTCGCCCTTGTAATAGGCGGGCGCGGTAAAATCGGGGGCTTTCTTGCCAACATGGATCATCTTCTGTACCTCCTTCGTCATGGCGGGTTGTTGTGACTGCTGCTCGTCGGGCGGCGGTTCGCCGACCGGGCCGCCGGTGGGGCGGGCGCATCCCGCCTCCAGTTTTTCGGCCATACGGAACCTCCTCTCGGGTGAAGATAGCGACCGGATAACATTGTCTGCGGCCGGGCCGACAGTCAGTGGATACCGCAGCAGCCACCTGTGCCGGCCGGTCTCCCGGCCTAATGACGTTTGCCTCGCACTGCCTGCCATCTCATTATACATCATGACGGGTGACTTTCGGTGCAGATCCGCCGGAATTCTTGTCTGATATCCGCCGGGAAATATCGCCGCTTTTTGATGGAGTACTGTCCTGCCGGCTTGAATATTTCGTGCTTCTGGAATAAGGTGGAGAAGCTTTGTCGGTACCATCGAGAGGAGGTGCAACATGAGGATCCGTTCCCTGCCCCTGGCGGTCATGCTGACGGCCATCGGGACATCCCTGGCGTTGGGCGGCCTGGTCGCGGCCGCCGACACCGGAATATTCCAGGCGCGCCGCCAGCGCCTGGCGGCGGCCATCCCCGAGGGGATCGCCATCATGCAGAGCGCGGCCCGCAACCAGGCCAACCTGTATGAATTTTTTGTCCCCAACAGCGACAACCATGATTTCATCTACCTGACCGGGCTGCAAACGCCCGGAGCCACCCTGGTGCTGTGCCCCGGCTCCGAAGAGTATCCCGAGATCCTTTACGTGGATGCGGAGCCAGGCGCCGTTCGTTCCGCCACGGGTATCGCCCATGTGTATCCCGTGAAAAACCTCATGCGCGATCTGTCCAACGCCTACACCGATTACTCCCAGTTGCGCTATACCCAGCGGCGCTTCAAGCCCCTGCCGTCGGAGATCTCCCGGGTTCTTTACAACGACGGAGGACCGAAAGTCATTTATTTCAACTACCCCCGCTTCGTGAACCTGGACGAACCGCCCCCGGAGCGGCTGGACCTGGCCCGCCGGATCGCCGTTTTCTCGCCCAAATACGAGCTGCGGGATCTGGCCGATATCCTCGACCCCATCCGGATGGCCCATGACGAATACGCCGTGACGCAGCTCCGCCAGGCGGCCCGGATCAGCGGCCGGGCCATGATGGAGTGCATGCGCTCCACCCGGCCCGGCCTGACCGAAGACCAGGTGGCGGCGCTGTTCGATTTCGCCTGCCGCTACCAGGGGGCGACGCGGTTCGGCTTTCCCACCGAAGTCCACGCCGGACCCCGCTCGCTGGACGAGAGGGAGGACCGGCCCGTCCGCGTCCTGCGCGCGGGCGACCTGGTCACCATCGACGCCGGGGCGGAGATCAACCACTACACCGCCGACATCCAGCGCACCTTTCCGGTTTCGGGGACGTTCACACCCGAGCAGCGGCGGGTGTACGACATTCTAAAAGAGGCCCAGGACGCCTGCATCCGGCTGGTCCGGCCCGGTGTGACCATGCAGGATCTGCAGAACGAGGCTCTGCGCGTGCTGGACGAAGCGGGCGGCTACGGCAAGTATTTTTTCTGGGGCACCAGCCATTTCCTGGGCATGGAGGTCCACGACCACGGCAACAATCTGGCGCCCCTCGTGCCTGGTGTTTGCATCACCGTGGAGCCGGGCATCATGCTGCCCGAGTTCACCGTCATTCTGGAGGACGACGTGCTGTGCACCGCCACGGGGTACGAATGGCTGACGGAGTTCATACCCCGCGAGCCGGACGAAATCGAGCAGCTGATGCAGAAAATGGGGATCGTCGACGCCATCGACCTGGAGTGATGGCCCACACCCGGCCGGGTGAAATCCTGAACACGCTGAACGAGAGGGACGACAGATGGCGCGAAAAAACCTGATGCCGGTCATGATGCTGATCCTGGCGCTGGCGTTGCCGGCCAGGAGCAGTGAGGCGCCGCGAGACAGCCTGAACCATCTGGAAACCGCATTGCAGGCCCGGCTGGACGAGCTGTGCGCCGCGGCGGGCGTGCCCGGGATGACGTTCGGCCTGGCCCTGCCCGACGGCCGGACCCTGCAGCTGGCCGCGGGAGTGGCCGACCTCGAGACCGGCCAGGCCATGCCGGCCACGGCCCGCATGTTCGGCGGCAGCACCGGCAAGACCTGGGCGGCGGCCCTGGCCCTGAAAATTGTGGCGGAGGGCCGGCTGGGCCTGGACGACCCGGTGGGTAAATACCTGGGTGACCGCGAATGGTTCAGGCGGATCGCCAATTCATCACTGATCACCGTCCGCCAGCTGCTCAACCACACCAGCGGCATCCCGCGCTACGTGCTCAAGCCCGAATTTTGGCAGCGCCTGCGGCAGGAGCCGGATCGGTGGCTGTCACCGGAAGAGTGCCTGGCCTATATCGCCGGTGAGCCGGCCGTCCACCCGCCGGGCGAAGGCTGGGGCTACTCCGACAGCAATTACCTGCTGCTGGGGCTGGTGCTGGAGGCGGTCACCCGACGTCCCTACAACGAGCTGCTGACGGAACGGATTCTCCGGCCGTACGCCTTCACCCTGACCACACCCCAGATCAGCCGGCGGATCGAGGGCCTGGTGTCAGGCTATACCGGTGAAGGCGGCGATTTCGGCCTGCCGGGCAAGGTGCCGGTGGACGGCCTGTACCCCGTCCATCCCGCTTTTGAGTGGACGGGCGGCGGACTGGTGACCAGCAGCCTCGACCTGGCCCGCTGGGCGCGTCTTCGCTTCGGCGGCGACTGGCTGGAGGACGGGCTGCGGGCGGAACAGGCGCGGGCGGTGGACCTGGAGACGGGTCAGCCCGCCGCTGAAGGCTGGGGACTGGGGGTTCAGGTCACGACCTGGCAGGGCCGCCGGTTGCTGGGCCACGAGGGCATTTTCCCCGGTTACGAGAGTGTCATGGCCTATTTCCCCGACCTGGACGCCGGTGCCGCCCTGCAGATGAACGCTGACCGGCTGAGTGGCCGCCAGAAACTCAGGCCCCGCCACTGCCTGCTGGAACTGATGACCATTGTGTGGAACCAGACCGGCAGGAAGCGACCCTGATCGCCGCGGCGTCAGCAGACACGTATCCGCTCGATCCATTGCCTGAACCTCCCGGGGTCATCTCACCCGGATCACCGACTCTGGTTGCAGATGATGTCGCCATCGACGGTAATTTCGCCGGCCGGTCATCACGATCCGTACCCGGGCGCCGACGCAATCCTGATAGATAAACTCATAACATCAATAAGTTAGATATACCCTGCCCCGCTGATTCCCTCGTCGCAAAAAAAATATTGACAAGTGGAGGCAATAATTGTATTAATGTTATAGTACATTAGTGTTTTAGGACAATTTGCCAGGAGGCCTCATGCCCATCCAATTTTCCCTGGACCTCAAAAGCGGCGTGCCGTTTTACCGGCAGATCATTGACCAAGTGAAGAGCGCCATGGCCACCGGCGCCCTGCAACCCGGCGAGCGCCTGCCCACCGTCCGCCAGACGGCCGTGGACCTGTCCATCAATCCCAACACCGTCAGCCGGGCCTACACCGAGCTGGAGCTCACCGGGCTGGTGGAAACCCAGATGGGCTCCGGTACATTCACCGGCTCGGTCCAGGTGGAGTCGGACCAGCTGGAGCGCCAACGCCTGCTGGACCAGCTGTGCCAAGAGTTCCTGTCACGGGCCTCCACCCACGGATTCACCCTCGACGATATTATTCAAAATCTGACCCAGCGAAAACATCGCTGATAAAGGAGTTATCATGATCAAGAAAAAAGAGACCATGCTGGCCGGCCTGGAGCGGTTTTCCGCCTCGTTCCGGGCCGATTTCCGGTTCGGCCCGCTCAATATCATGGTGTTGGTAGGGCTCTGTCTGGCGGGGCTGATCGTTCACCTTAACGTTTTTCCCTTCCGGCTGCAGGCTGTGTTCACCATGGTGGGCGCGGCGCTGGCCCTGGCCATCATCTACCGCGTCAGCCAGGTATGGGAGGCGGTCCTGATTCTGACCACCGTGGCCGGGCTGGGCGCCTACCTGCGTCACCGGCCCGAATCGTGGATCCTCATCACCACCCTGGTGGTGGCCGGCCTGCTGGCGCCCTGCCTCCAGCTGGCCTACCAGTGGGAGAAGGCCCTGGTGCTGCGCTTCGGCAAATTCCGCCACCTGCGGGGGGCCGGCCTGTTCGTCATCATGCCTATTATCGACAAGGTGGCCAACTACATCGACCAGCGCATCCGGGTGACGGACTTCAAGGCCGAGACCACGCTGACCCGCGACACGGTGCCCGTCAACGTGGACGCCATTGCCTTCTGGATGGTGTGGGACGCCGAAAAGGCGGTGCTGGAAGTGGCCGATTTCGAGGACGCCGTTACCCTCTCCGCCCAGACAGCCCTGCGCGACGCCATCGGCAAGAGCGAGCTGGGCGAGATGCTCTCTCACCGGGACCGCCTGGGGAGCGAGATCCAGCAGGTGCTGGACGCCAAGACCAGCGCCTGGGGCATCACGGTCCAGTCGGTGGAGATCAAGGACATCATCATCCCCAAGGACCTCGAGGATGCCATGAGCCGGCAGGCCCAGGCCGAGCGGGAGCGCCAGTCGCGCATCATCCTGTCCACGGCCGAGACGGAGATCGCCGAGAAGTTCGCCACGGCGTCGCGCCAGTATATCAACAATCCGGTGGCTCTCCACCTGCGGGCCATGAACATGGTGTTCGAGGGATTGAAGAAGAAGGGATCCATGGTCATCGTGCCCAGCACGGCCGTTGAGACCATGGGCCTGGGCGCCCTGGGCGGTCTGACGGCCTTCGACCGGATTCTGGGACAGCAGGCGAAGGAAAAACCGACGGAGGGTGAGGCGCCGGCCGCCGGTGAGACGCCGAGGGGCGGGGAATGACCGCTTTTCGGTTGAGAAGGAGTTAAACAATGAAAAAGCAATATCATTTGTTGTGTATCGGGTCCATTTGCCTGATCCTGATGACCACCCAGGGGGTGATACGGACCCGGGCGGACGGCGTGATGCCGTCCGAATCGGATCCGACGGCCCTGCTGCCGGCCGACACCCTCTTTTATCTGGAGATCCGGGACGCCGCGACGGCACTGGATCGGCTAAGTGAACGCGCCGTCTGGCCGGAATTGACGGCGCTGGCCGATGGATTGGCCGGTCGGACAGCGGGTTTCACCTGGCTGAGGGAGATCTGCCGGCAATGGCCGGTGGATGAAGCACTGCGGCGGCAGTTTCGGGATGTGGCCGGTGAGCGAATCGTCGTGGCGGTGATCCCCGCTGCGGATACTCCTGCCGGCCTGGTGGCCCTCCGCGGAGCGGCCGGCGGGCCGTCCCCCCGCCAGGTGGCGGATCTGCTGCATCAGCTGGGCGCGACGGCGTCAGTCGATGAGAAAGCGGGTGCCCAGCGGTTGACCGACGACACCGACGAACTTGGCTGGTCGGGTTGGCCGGCCGGGGAGTGGTTTGTCCTCGCGCCTGAGCGGGACGCGCCGAGGCTGGCGGCGCTCGAGGCCGCTCTGGCCGGGCGGCGCAGCGAGGCGGAGCCGCTGGCTGGTCTGGCATCCTTCGCTGATACCATGCCGGAGCTGCCCGGCCCGTCCGTGGCGCGGGGGTTCGTCAACACCCGGGGCCTCGCCCTGGAGCTGGCTCGCCACAACCTCACCGACCGGCCGGCGGCCCGGCTCCTGATGAGCCTGTTGTGCCGGATCGACGGCATTGCCTTCGCCCGGCAGATCACGCCGGAGGGAATCGTGACCCGGGCGGCCGGCCGACTGCAACCGGCCCGGGATGAGGATCCGGTCTGGTCGTTGGTCCATGAGACAGTGCCCCTGACGGACCACGGCCGGTGCGCCGTGCCGGCCGATGCGCTGGGGGTTTATGAGACCAGCCTGTCGGCGACCGAATTGATGTCGGCGCTCACCACCCTGCTGGAAGAGGCGGGTTTCCCGCCGGTCGAGACCTGGACGGATCGTTTTCCCGATCTGGACGCGGCCTTCGGTCTGGAGCTGGTGGCGGAGCTGCTGCCGTCCTTGGGCGACGGCCTGACCCTGGCCCTGTTGCGGGGCGGCCTGGCCGACAGTGCATTGACGTTGCCGCAACCGCTGATGGTCATTCCGGTGAAGGATGAGTCGGCCGTCCGGGCCACCATGGACGACCTGCTGGCATGGAAAGCCGGGTCGGTGGCCGCGTCCACCGGCGGCCTGCTGGGGGCGACGGTGGTGACGGAAATGCACGAGGGCGTGGAGTTGCGCGGCCTGCAGCTGGAGGGCTTGCTGCCGGTGCCATTCATTTCGCCCACGACGGCCGTAACCGATGGGCGGCTTATCATCTCCCCGTTCCGGGAGGCGGTGCGCACCGCCGTCACCACGCTGCATCAAGGCCGACCAGCCTGGGTGTCGGCTGACATCCGTCTGGGTGGGGGCATCCCGGCGACGGGCCTCCTGGTGGGAACCGGCATGCTGGATATGGCCGGACTGGGGGCAGTGATGCTGGACCTGGCCCGGCGTTGTCCGCAGCCGGAAAAATCAGCGGGTTCTTTCTGGTCACTGACCGGCCGCCTTCTGCAAACCTTCGGACCCGCCAGCGGCACGACAGTGCTGACGCCTGACGGCCGTTTCACATGCGAGTTCAACGTTTCGTTCGGCGCGGACAGAACCGATGATCCTTCTCCACTCCAACATGCCCCCTAAACCGGGGTGACGTCAGATCTCAAAAATCCGTTTTTCCAGAGGCCCGCCAGGGCTCCGTATAATAAAATTCCCCCTGACGGAGAAAAGCCCCCATTCATGATTCGATTGGCTCTGATTTCAACAGGCAGCAGGTATGGCCCGGCAAGGCCTTTCCGAGGCCCACCCTGGGCGAACAGATCGAGCCCCCGTTGAACGATCCATCATATTTCCCGGAGACCCGCAGGGCCGTCGCGAATGTAGCCGTGGGCGAACGGAGAGAGCGCATGGAGAGAGCGCATGGAGAGAGCGCATGG
>JAFGRT010000074.1 GCA_016935015.1 Acidobacteriota bacterium
GAGCGTGTGCTGGTGGTTTCATTTCCCGAACATGCCGCCCCGTCTACCCCATCGCCGCCTCGCCCATTCGCCCCCGCGCCCGGCAGGTGCAGGCGACGCCCGTAGACGCCCTCTGCCGGAAGGCGGGAACACTAGGTGCATCTGGTGAGAAAAGAATTCCGGGTTTGTCTTCCTGCGCTCTTTCGAGCTTCGGAAGATAAGTCAAACCCGGATTACGGGGGCCATTTCCTCATCACCTCACCCATTCGTCCCATCGCCCTTTCAGGATTTCAAATGGTGCCAGGCTCTGTCACAGAAATGTTGCGGACAGGGTGTCGCCGCTTCACCCTTTCCGTCCGAAAAACGTGGACTATGCTCCCAGTATTCTGCCTTCGATTCCGCAAGGTGCCAGGCTTTGTCACAGAAATGTTGCGGGATGGCATTGTACTTGCGTTCCGTTGCCTTATAAGGAAAGCCAAGCGGCTCACCTCCTTCGCCCCGCGGGGACGCGGAGCCAGGGAGGTCAATCAATGCACCGCGCCCGGCCGGCGCGGCTATGAAGAGACATGTATAGAAAGAATAGGAAGTAGTCGAATTCAACATGATACTAAATCTTATGAATCAATAAATTATATACGGAAGAGAGGCATGGATGGTTGTCCCTGAATCCGGCGACGGCGGCGAATTGTCGGGTAAATGACGCACAAATTAATAAAAGCGCCCGTCTACTCCCCATTCACAAGAAAATTCCAAAGAAATCCGGACAACCTAAGGGGTGAGATGTCCGGATCTTTATAGGGTGTAGACTCTAGCAATCCGATCATAATGAAGCCGGACCAGGCTGTCAAGAAAGTGACAGAATTTCAACACCTTCGATATGGCCGATCAGATCTCTTTTCCACAGAGCTGTAGCTCCTTCTCCAGATCCCTGGGCCCGATGTAGATGAGGGCCTTTTCGGAGAGGGGGTGCTGGGCCGTGGTGATGAGGCGGGTGGCCGCCTGGTGGATGAGATCGCGGTTCTGTTCGAAGGCCACCCGGCCGCCGCCGTCCCTGGCGCCAGGCAAGAGGGCCAGGGCGTTGATGGTGATGAAACAGGTCAGCTTCATCCCATCATAGGCGACCTGGAACCGGATCCCGGTCAACATGTAATGGGGTGAATAGGAATCACTATATAGAGGTACGTTCATAGAGTCCTCCGCTCGAATTTCCTAGATTTGCAACAATTGTCTTCCCCCGATCCCCTAAAAATTTAAAGTAATCCGGACAGCCAATAGGGGAAGCTGCCCGGATCTTTCATAGGGGAAGACTCTCCAATTCGATAGTAGTCAATTCGGGTGTCCGCTGTCAAGAGGTCGATGGTTGAACAGCCACTCTATGATTGTGGACGATTGCGATCTTTAACATGGTTTCGTATTACCTTCTCCATGTCACCCGGCCCGATGCAGATGACGTGTTTGTCGGAAAGGGGTGAAGAAGTGGTGATGATACGGATGGCGGTCTGGTGGATGAGGTCGAGATTGCGTTCGAAAGCGATCTGGCCGCCTTCCTCTTTGGCGCCTGGCAAGAGGTCGAGAGCATCCCTGGTGATCAAGAAAGTATACTTCTGTTCCTGGTATGTCGCCTCAAAGCGGATCCCATTTAACGTATAGATGGGGCAATAATGTGCTTTGAATGATGGTCCAGTCATATATCTTGTCTCCCAAATTCCATGTTTTCAGCAAAGAAGACGTCCATCTCATCCTCCGTCTTCATGAATGATCGAAGAAATCCGGACAGCCTTCAGGGTCGAGACTGTCCGAACAGAAAAGAGGTCGGATCTACAATCCAATCACTATGCAATCCGATCACCGTGCCCAAACGCTCACCGCTTGGAGCACAGATATCTTCTAGCCACGATCGATGCGAGGAATTAGTCATTCCCTGGTATTGTCCTTCAACAGCTCGCCCTGGATGTCTTCCGGCATAATACAGATCAGCGTCTCTTTAGAGAGTGGAACCGTCAGCTGGGTCACTTTTTTGGCGGTGATCCTGCGGATTATTCGCTGATTCTCAATGAATTTTTGCACCGGGCGGGGGTCACCCGGCAACAGCATCAAGGCATGTGTGGTGATAAAACAATAAAAGTGAATGCCATGGATTTTGGCGGGAAACCGGACACCTCCCGGTATACGCCGCAGAGCGTCTTCCGCGCCCGAGTTTGATTCTCCCATCTGGATGTCTCCATTGATATGGAGCCGTGACTAATCAATTCATTTTTCAGGCGATGATGTATGCTCAAGTGCTGGATGACATGAAGCAGCGCGGTCAATCCAGCAGCGTGTTGAAAAAAAAGAATATTTCTTAATGTAAATTCTTTATAAAAAATAACATAGTGCTGCAGCGATTGTTTTCTGTTTCCAAGATTACTCCCTGGATCAGGGGGAAAAATGTGACGCAAATCACGTGTTTTCGACTTTGTTGGCAGAATCGGTTGCCGGGGGCTTTTTCGAACACTGACTCACAAAAAATCCGGCCACTCCAGGAAGGGGCGGCCAGCCAGACCAATCTTGGGAGGAACTATATTCTGACCTTCTTCCCAGCCAGCGGACGCGGATGACGGCTGAATAATCAGCTTGATGGCCAATCGAACAATCGGCTGGACCCGCGGATGCGGCCGATGATGACGTGCTTGGGAGTGTTGTGATCGTAGATGGGGATGATCACGCGGGGTGCCAGGCTATGTCACAAACATGTTGCAGCCGTAGGTTGCCACCCGCTGCGATCGAGACACCGAACCCGCGGAGAGTTGAAAATCCGATGGCTAATAATAGCTCCCAGTGGACCGGTTCTATTTCGCAGCCCAAATATAATCGCTTCGCCACGCTGATCATGCAAAACACACAACACATCTGCACTTTCCCTTTGCGCCCGCCGTTTCTCGGCGGTGAATTCGAAACGGTGTCAATTGGAAACGGTGCCAGGCTTTGTCACGGAGATGTTGCGACGTGTTCGCCCCCTTCGACCTGCCCGCCGGAATTACGCCCCTCGGATGCGAAGGGGGGCGAAAGCAGCCGGAGATCGGCCGGCCGGCGGCGGACCTCCATCGTCACAGTGTCTGACCCGAATGGCTGTTCCCAGGAGTTAGGCGAACCCGGGGTATGGCATACCAGCGGTGCCAGGCTCTGTCACGGAATTGTTGCAGCACGGGATCGCCCACTCGCCGTTTCTAGTCTCCGTTGCGGCCGGAAATGAATCCCGCGGGGGGCACCTTTTTCTAACTGGACAGAGCAGTCAGCAGGTGTGGTTATACTTTTTGGGAGGGAAAACCGATGCAACGAGGCGAAAACATGATTTTTTGCCTGCTGGCGGCGATGTCCATGGCTGGATTTTGGATCTTGCCGGCGACAGAGGTCCGGGCAGGCCATTTCTAAGACGAGAAACCCTACACCCTCTGGCAGGAAAAGGAAGCCGGTCAGTTTCTGGAGAATTCCCCCTGGTGCTATGAATACCGGTGGGGGAACATCGGCGATATCGGCCGGAGCGTCCGCTTCGGCGGCAACTCCGAGCGGGAATACATCACCATTTTCCGCATGGCCCTTTTTTCGGCGCACATCGTCCGCCAGGCCTATGTGGCCAAAGTGGCCAAGGGCGACCAGGTGGTGCTGAACCGCTATCGCCACTTCGTCAACCGTGACTACGACGAGATCGTGGTGGCCATGACGGTGGACTCCATCCCGCAAGGCCTGTCCTCGGCTTTCGACGTCTTCAAACAGCTACCCGCCCTGCGTCTCCCCGACCTGGCAAACAACACTTACCTGGCCACGGACACGGGCAAGAAGGTCTATATCCGGGACTACGTTCCGCCCACACCCGACGGCACCGGCGCCAAGTTCATCTTTCCACGGCAGCTGCCTGACGGCACCCCCCTGCTGGACGCCGCCGATAGACAGCTGCGGTTTCAGACCACCCGCTTCCGCATCAAGGCGCCGGATCAGAACCAGGAGATCGCCGAATCCTACGGCGGCTCGCGCCCCAGCATCAGCGCCGCCTACGCCCAGGAGATCCGCTCCCTGAAAACGGACAATGTCACCGTGGACGCCACGTTCGACATCCCGAAACTGATGATCAAGGGCGAACTCGACTACTGAAGCGGACAGCGACGGCCTGGCGCCCCTCCTTCGGCCCCGGCATCGATCCCCTCGCCGTCATTGCATCCGTCATTGACTTGATGGCCGGGGCGTTCTATACTCCTTCTCAATTGAAAATCATTCTTTGCTCATTCTCTTTCTGCTGGACTGCACCATCGTCGGATATCCGCCTTTTCGCGGCAGGGACGATTGTCCGTACATTGAGGATAGGGCTGAGCCGGCCGGTGCTGCGCCGGCGGAAAATTTTGTGAGGAGGCCGGTGATGATCGAATGGATTGCGCTGCCTGTTTTGGCCAAAGTGCTCTTGATCAGCAGTCTTGTGCTGATCGGATCCCTGGGGGGCTGGCTGGCCGCCCAGTCGCCCGACGATCTGGCCCGGGAGATCAACACGGAGTTGCGGGCGGCCCAGAATCTGATGTTTAGCGGAAAGATCGATGAAGCCGCCGCGAAGGTGGCCCATATTGAAGAGTTGATGGGGCAGCTGCAGAGCGCGGAGCCGGACGGTCCGAAACTGAAGACATTGCAGCCAAAACTGGACAAACTCAAAAAGGACCTGGAACGCCGGCAGCCCAAACCCGCTGCGGCCTCAGCCCCGTCGGCACCCGCACCGGCCACCGGCGGCGGTGCGGCAATACCCGCCGGCGCCTCGCGCTGCCTGCGCGAGATGGACCGGGCATTGGAAAAGGCGGACCGCGCCCTCACCCGCGCATCCGGCAGCCCGGAGAGCAAAACCGAACAGGCCCGTTACGAGATGAAGACGGCGGAAATGTACTGGCAGGATTTGCAAAAGAAATACCCGGACACTCTCCGGCACCCCGATGTTCTCGCCGCCCGGCAACGGGTGGAGGATATGTACGCCCGCATTGAAACGGCCGAAGGGACCGCGGCCGCTGCCGGCGCCCGGGTAGCCGAAGCCGACGCCGCCCGGAACGCGCAATCCCAGGAGTGGCTGACCCGCATGAAACCCTTCGTGGCGCACCGCGGCGAGGATCTCTATGATCCGGCCAAGGAGTTCATCGCCGGCTACACCGAGCAAAAAGATGAGCTGGATCAGCGCATGAGGCTGTATGCCGAGGCCTACAGCCTGATGGCGGAGTACCGGAAAGCCGACTTCAGTGCGGGCACGTCAGACGAACTGGAACAGGTGGCCAGGGAGCTCGACTACCGCCTCGAATCGTTTCAGGGTGAGCTCCAGTCCATGTCGGAAATGTATTTCCGCGAAATCGACGACGAGCTGAACCGCAACGCCGACTTTTTCGAACGGAACAAGTCCCGGGAAAAACCGCTTCTCCTGGACGAGGGCGTCCTGAGCCGCCTGGCCGCCAAGATCGCCTGGGTGGACGGTCTCCGCCCCGGTGACGAGCGTTTGCCGGGCATCCAGTCCCGCTATCAGGGCCTGCTCGACGCCCAAAGCGCCACCCGCGCAAGGATGGTGGAGTCCACCCGCGTGCTGCCCGAAAAATACAGCGGCAGCGATATCGGCACCTTGCGCGACAAGGCGCGCACCGTGGTGCAGGCCAAACAGGGCGGCGCCGAGATCCTGCGGGTTTCCGTTATTTCCCCTGACTGGCAGGAAGAGCGGGCGCTGGAGTTCACGGATACCACCCGCAGCGCCATCCGCTACCGCATCACCCGCAGCGTAACGGTCCAGGTGGCGGCCAAACAGGGCGGCGACTGTTACCTCTACTCGGTCTATGTGGGCCAGGACCGCCGCAGCGACGGCTCCTGGGGCCCGCTGAAGGGCCATATCATGTTCACCGACCGGATCCTGGAAGGGAACGTGAACAAATAATCACGGGTCGGCCCGGGAGTCGCCGGAATCCATTGGACAAGCGGCACGGACAACGATTTGGTCGCTGTCAGCGCCGAGGCGGCCAATGCCGTGCCGGGATGCCCTGTGGCGACCATCGGCCTCTGCCGCCCGGACCGGGAACGGGGCGAAGAGCCGCCGGCCCGACAGGGGGGGAACGCTGGCCACAAGCGGGCCGGACCGGTACCTGCCGGGACAAATACAGATGAACGGCGGTCGTGAGGGAGCCATGCCATCTTTTCCCGACAAGCATTATCCCCCGTACCCGACTCAGGCACCCCCGGTGCTGACCTGGTTTCGCGTGTACTGCGGCCTGCTGGCCTTCGTCTACGTGTGCAGCGCCGGTCTGGGGATTTTTTTGTTGGTCATCCGGCCGGCCGAGTTCCAGGCGGAGCTTTTCCTGTCCACATTGATGGGCGTCCTCTATCTGGTCATGGGCCTGGTGCTGATGGCGGCGGCGCTGGTGCCGTTTTTCGTGCAGCCGCAGCCCTGGGTCTGGATCTACGATCTCGTCCTCATCGCCCTGGGCATGACCAGCTGCTGCTTTCTGGCCTTCTCCATCCCCCTGCTCATCCACTGGATCAAACCCGAAACCCGGCACTACTTCGGGCGGGCATGAATCCGTCGGTTGCCGTCTTCTTCATGGCACGAAGGGCGTGAAACAAGAGCTTTGGTCCCGACGAAAACACCACAGTTCGATTCGTTGGAAATTGCAAATAAATGCTGAAGATATGGTCAAAATAACCCGTGATTTTCAGGTATTCGTCAAGCCGGCCGGGGGGCGCTGCAACCTGGCCTGCGACTACTGCTACTACGTGGAGCGCAGCGCAGCCGGCCCCGACGGGCCGGCCCGCATGCCCGAGGAGTTGCTGACGGCGTACATTGTCCAGCACCTGGCCGCCGCGACCGGCCCGGAGATCCGATTCTCCTGGCACGGCGGCGAACCCACCCTCCTCGGGCTGGACTATTTCCGCCGCATCGTCGAGTTGCAGCGGCGGCACTGTCCCTCCGGCGTCAGCATCCGCAACGGCCTGCAAACCAACGGCACCCTGCTGGATGACCCATGGGCCCGCTTCCTGGCGGCCGAGGGCTTCGCCGTGGGCGTTAGCCTCGACGGACCGGCGGAAATGCATGACCGCTTTCGCCGGACCCGCCATGGCCGATCCTCCTTTGACCGGGCGCTGCAGGGTTACCGGCGGCTGCGGCAGCAGGGCGTGCCGGCCGACGTGCTGTGCGTGGTCAATGCCCATAACGTCCGCCAGCCGCTGGCGGTGTATCGTTTCTTCAAGGAGATCGGGGCGCCTTACGTAAGCTTTCTGCCCCTGGTGGAGCGCCAGTCCGACGGCAGTGTCGGCGAACGAAGCGTCCCGCCGGCTGCCTGGGGTGATTTTTTATGCGCTGTGTTCGACGAGTGGGTACGCGAGGATATCGGGCGCATCAAAATCCAGATCATCGAGGAGGCGACGCGCACCGCTTTTGGCCAGGAACACTCCCTTTGCATCTTCCGGCCCGTTTGCGGCGACATCCCCGTGGTGGAGCACAACGGCGACTTCTACAGCTGTGATCACTTTGTGGATGAAGCGCATCGCCTGGGCAACATCCGCGACATGACGCTGGCCGAGCTGCTGGACAGCCCGGCCCAGCGGGCCTTCGGCCAGGCCAAGCAGGCGACGTTGCCGCGGATCTGTCGCGAATGCCCGGTGCTGGAGATGTGTCACGGCGAATGCCCGAAGAACCGTTTCGTGCCGTCGCCGGACGGAGACTTCCCCCTGAACTACCTGTGTGCCGGCTACCGTCAATTCTTTACCCACTGCCGGCCGTTCGTGAATGCCGTGGCCGTCCAGTGGCGGCAGTCGCTCGCTCCGGATCCGTCGCCCGCCAAACCGGGGCGCAACGCCCCCTGCCCCTGCGGCAGCGGCCGGAAATACAAGCACTGCTGCGGCCGCTGAACGGCCGTTCGTCTGATGCGTCTGCCCGGGAAATCGGGCGGACGCGGCCTTAGCCCTTGAGCTTTGCCTTGAAGAAGGCGATGGTGCGTTCCCAGGACAGCCGGGCCGCCTCGGCGTGATAGCGCTCCGGGCGGCTGTCGTTGAAAAAAGCGTGCCGGGCCCCTGCATACATGTACAACGTGTACTCCACACCCGCCGTCTTCAGGGCGGCCTCAAACGCCGGGATCCCTTCGTTGATCCGCGGATCGTCGCCGGCGTAGTGCAGGAGCAGGGCGGCCCTGATCCGCGGCACATCTTCCGCCGCCGGCTGGCGCCCGTAGAAGGGGACGGCTGCCGTAAGGTCGGCCGCGCGGACGGCCACCTGGTTGGTCATGCCGCCGCCCCAGCAGAAGCCCATGCAGCCGACCTTGCCCGTGGACTGAGGGTGGGTCTTCAGGTACTGCACCGCCGCCACGTAGTTGGCAATGGTGGCCGGTCCGTCCAGCTGCCGCATCCGGTCCCGCGCCTTGTCTTCGTCGGCGGGCGTGCCGCCCAGCGGCGAGAGCGCGTCGGGCGCCACGGCCAGGAAGCCGGCCAGCGCCACCCGCCGGGCCACGTCCTCAATGTGCGGCTCCAGGCCCCGATTCTCGTGGATAATGATAACGCCGGGCCGTTTCCCTTCTGCCCGCGGCCGGGCCAGGTAGGCCCGCACATCGCCGGCCGGTCCCGGATAGGCGACGTACCCCAGGTGCAGCCGGGCCTCCTTTTCGGGCACCGCGGCCGCCCGGGCCGGGGAGCCGGTCAGCGACGGCAGCAGGGCGGCGGCCGCCACGGCGCCGCCGGCCAGCCGGGCCAGCTGCCGGAGAAACTCGCGCCGGTCCAGGGCGCCCTGGACGTATCGGCCGTACAGATCCCTGATTTCCGGATACATGATCATGCCTCCTTCGTTCCGGGGGTGGATAAGCGGATAATTCCATTATAGGCCACCCGGCGCCGGGAAGAAAGGACTCATGCAGTGCCGGCGGTCAGATAGTCGCCCCGCAGCGGCCGTTGGCTCTACCGGACGCATTCCAAGAGCGAAGCCCGCGAAGCAGTTTGACAGCGGTACACGGCGGCGGCTTATTCGTGGAAATAGCCCGGCCGGGTGAGGGCCCGGCAGCCGTTCCGCTTGAGGCGCACCTCCACCCGGCGCCAGTCACGTCCGGGCCGGCGGTCGGATGGCGCGTAGTAGCCCAGGCTGTACATCATCCGCAACTCCGCCGCGACCTGTTCATAAACTGCGTCCAGATCCTCCACGTTGTCGGCGCGGAACATCTCGCCGCCGGACCGCTCGGCCAGCTGCCCGATCTGCTTCCGGGCGATCCGGTACGCCCGGCTGGAGATATTCCGCTCCTTGACCACCTGCTCGTATTCCGTATCCAGGTAGATGTGGAAGAGGGTAATATCCGTGGTGCCGGCCCGTTCGAGGAGGTCCTCGAATTCATGTTCGGTGGTATAGCGGCCGCTCTGCAGGACGTTATCCACGCCGTCGGACATGACCACCATGGCCTGGCGCGCTCCCTCGATCTTCTCCAGTTCTGCCAGGGCCCGCCACATAGAGTCATAAAACGCCGTCCCGCCGCCCCGGTTTTCCACATCCTCCAGCCGTCGCCGCAGCAGGTTCCGGTCGGCGGTAAAGGGGGAGATGATGGCGAATTCGCTGGTGAAGGCCCCCACGGCGACCCGATCGGCGGGGGAGAGGGACTCTATAAAGCGGATGGCCGCCCGGCGGATGACATTCATCTTGGTCTTGGTGCTGCCGCTCAGATCCAGCAACAGCAATAGGTTGATGGGCGCCGACTGCGGTTCGAAATAGGCGATGACCTGTCGTTCCCCTTCCTCAAAGACCTCGAAATCGTCCCGGGTCAGGCCGACGGTTGTCCACCCGGTTTCGTCGCAGACCCGCACGTTGAGATGGACCAGGCGGCTCCTGACCGCAAAACGGAACCCGCGGGGATTGGGCCCGGCCCTGGCCTGGCTGGGCGGATCAGGCGCCGGGTCACCGCTCCGGCGAGGGGGTTCGGCGACTGACGGCGGCGGCGTTGTCACATGCGTTTCCGCCGCCGGTGCGGCTTTTGTCTGGAGACTGGTTTGTTGCCTGGGATCCATGGAGTGCAGGTGGATGTTGCCGGACCGGCTGTATAAAATGACGGGGATCCCGCCACGGCCGAGCCGGCCGAACCACGTATGGGTATCGCCGCCTTCCCCGGTCAACAACGTCGTTTCCACCGCCAGGGACCCTTCGCAGGAGTGCAGGGCGACATGGGCATCTGTCTTCTCGGGCTGCAGTTCGCAGACGATGTCGCCACTCTCCGTCTCCACCGTCAGGGCGCCGGGCAGGCCGTTCGCCACCACACGCCCGG
The DNA here is from genome assembly GCA_016935015.1 of Acidobacteriota bacterium. Lineage (GTDB taxonomy): Bacteria > Acidobacteriota > JAAYUB01 > JAAYUB01 > JAAYUB01 > JAFGRT01. The sequence goes on from JAFGRT010000074.1 coordinate 10,248, forward strand.
CCGCGGTCCGGATGAAGATGCGGCAGCGAGACGGGATCAGCACCAGCAGGTCCAGGCGGTCCCGGCTGTCCGGGCGGGGGTGCGGCCGCAGGTGCAGGGTGTCGTCAGTCGAATATTCCCACTGGATCAGGTCGGCGATGCGCCGGGAGTCCGCCACCCGGTTGGGGCGGACCACGACCCGAACCTGCGGCTCCGGCCAGGTCTGCACGTCCACGTTGCCGATTTCGTTCTCGATATGAAGGCCGATCGTTTCCCGCGGAAAATCGTGCTGCAGCTCGATGGGAGCCGTATCCGCCCCCTGGCAGACGGCTGATAGCAAACCCAGCCACATCCAGTGGACGATCCAGAGGCGGTATCCGGTCCGGGGCTGGTCACAGGATGGACACATCTTTTTTCTCCCACTAACGGGATGGTTTGCCTATCAATACGAAATTCAGCTGCAAAAATATCCGTATTGCGAAAAAAAATGAGATGGCGCCGATTTTCTTTCCAAGAAGGTATCGTCTGGTCGGGATGATTTCACCGCCCGCTGCGTGCGAGACGCGGAGTGCACGGAGATGTATCGATTCCGCCACGGTGCCAGGCTCTGTCACAAAGATGTTACGGTTTGGCATTGCCGCTTCGCTGAGTTTCCCTGCGGATCCCGCGAC